>CALRYY010000021.1:0-52588 GCA_943372515.1 Ramlibacter sp. 2FC
CGCGCCCACGACAATGTGAACCCCGCACCTTACTTGACGTTTACGTAAACGTCAATCCCGGCGAGCCTGGTGGTATCAGCCGCCGTACAGGTATTTGGGCAGCCATAGCGTCAGCCCCGGCCAGATGTACATCAGCACCATGCAGACGATGACGATGAGCATGTAAGGCATCATGCCCGCGAAGATCTGGTTGATCGTCACGTGCGCCGGCGACACACCCTTGAGGTAGAAAGCCGACATGGCTACCGGTGGCGACAGGAAGGCGGCCTGCAGGTTCACAAAGACCAGCACCCCCCACAGAATGGGGTCGATCTGGAAGTGCGCCAGCAGCGGCAGGAAGATGGGCACGAAGATGACGATGATCTCGGTCCATTCCAGCGGCCAGCCCAGAACGAAGATGATGGCCTGCGACAGCAGCAAGAACTGCAGCGGCGACAGGTTCATGGACAACACCCATTCTTCGACCACGCGCTGGCCGCCCAGCAAGGCAAACACGGCGGAAAACAGTGCGGAGCCCACAAACAGCCAGCACACCATGGAGGTGGTCTTGGCGGTGAGGAACACGGCTTCCTTGATGCGCTGGAAATTGAGCGTACCGGCATGCCAGGCCATCAGGAAGGCGCCTGCGGCCCCGACAGCGGCTGACTCCGTGGCCGTGGTGATACCAAACAGGATCACCCCCAGCACGATGAACGTCAGCAGCGCCAGCGGCATGACCGAGACGACCAGCATGCGCAGGATTTCAAACTGCTCGGCATCAAACCGCCAGTAGTACCAGGCCAGCAACAGGACGGTCAACACACAGGCCACCCCAAACCAGGTGTAGAAAGCTTCGGGTACGGCGGCTGTTTGCGGCCCTTTTGCAGAGGGGTCGCCCATTTCCTGAAGCGCGGGCTCGGCGCCGGCTGCCGCTGCCGGCTTTTCGTCGGCTGAGCCAGGCGGTGCCTGCAGTCCTCCATCGGTGGGCGGCTCCTGGACACCGCCCTCAGCAGGGGGCTCCTTCAGCGCATCGTCGGCCGGCGGCTCCTTGAGCCCGCCTTCGCTGGCGGCAGACACCGCTGTGGCGGTGCTGGCAGGCGCAGCCGCGACCTGCTCGACACGCGCGGTTTGCTGCGCATTGTTGTCTTCCTGGGAGTGGATGACCACATACCACCAGGCCGTGCCCAGCGTCACGACGCAGATGAGCACCGGCACCAGCGCCATTCCCAGGCTGCGCACCAGGAGGGCCCAGGTGATCCGGATCGCGCCGGTATTGCCCTGCAGGGCTTTGGCCGGGGCCGCCACTGCCTTCAGCAGCGCGGGCAGGGTGCGTTGCGAATAGGCGGCTGAAACATGTGCAAGCCAATCGGGGATCGGTGCCTTGTTCTGTTCGGGCGGCAGCTTGGGGGCGATTTTCGGGTTGATGAGCACCCAGCCGATGATGTACACAAGGTACAGGAAGGCCAGAAAGAAGCCGGGGAACATGGCCGCCGCATACAGCTTGACGACCGACTGCCCCGCCACAGCGGCATACACGATGATCATGACCGACGGCGGGATCAGGATGCCCAAGGTGCCCCCGGCTGTGATCACGCCGGCCGCCAGCCGTGTGTCGTAGCCCGCGTTGAGCATGGGCCGCATCGCGATCACGCCCATCAGCACCACGACGGCGCCGACCAGGCCGCTGGCAATGCCCCAGAAGGTGCAGATGATCAGGGTGGTGACTGCCAGCGAGCCCGGCACGCTGCGAAACGCCAGCTGCACGCTGTGAAACATCTTGTCCACCAGGGCGCCGCGCTCCATCACATAACCCATCAGGACGAACAGGGGAATGGACAGCAGGGTTTCGTTGGTCATCGCGCCAAAAGCGCGCTGCACCATCAGGTCGAACACCCGGTTGTCCAGCCAGCCCGCTGAAGGGTCATAAAAGGCGATGTAGCCGAACACCATGCCCAGCCCCATGAGGGTGAAGGCCGTGGGAAAGCCCATCATGATCACGACCACGATCAGGCCAAGCATGGTCATGCCAAGTACTGCGTTGCTCATGTTCAACCCCTCACGTTGCGTGACTGTTCGATCGCAAGGGCTTTGGCGTCCTCGTCGACGTACTCGCTGCCGGCCAACTGCTGCGCCACAACGTCGGCTTCCTCGGCGTCTTTCAGGCGCGGGGTCCATTCGCCGGTCTTGATGCAGACCAGGCACCGTACGATTTCGGCCACGCCCTGCATCAGCACGATCGCGCCGGCCAGCGGGATGACGAACTTGAACGGGTACAGCGGTATGGGGGTGGCGTTGAAGGTCTGTTCGCGCATGGCCAGGGAGTCATTGAAGTAGGTCCAGCCTGCCCAGGTCAGGGCCGCGATGCCCGGCAGGAAGAAGACGATGTACAGCACCAGGTCCACACGGGCCTGGGTACGTGGTTTCATATTGCCGTAGAAGAAATCGCCGCGCACGTGGCCGTCATGTGCCAGTGTGTAGGCGCCGCCCAGCATGAACAGCGTGCCGTACAGCATGTTGTTGACGTCAAAAATCCAGGCGGTGGGCGCGTTCAGGATGTAGCGCTTGAAGACTTCGGCGCACACCACCAGCATCAGCACCACGATGAGCCAGGCGGCCGCTTTTCCAACCCAGGTGCTGATCTGGTCGGCGGTGTGAAGCAATCTTTGGATGTTCATGAGGTAGTGTAGGGACGGCCATCAAAAAAGCCAGTCGTCCAGCACACTGGACGACTGGCCTGTCTTTCAAAGCTGCAGATCAGGACTTCTTCTTGCCGAACGAATGGTTGTAAGCCATCTTGAAGTCCACCATGTAATCGTTTTGCCACGGAATCGCGCGTTGTGCATAGGCACGCTGCGAATCGATGACCTTCTTGAACAGCGGGTTGGCCGCGGCCTTGTCGGCAATGATCTTGTCCCATGCCTCCAGCTGGGCCTTGAGCACGGCGTCGGGCGTCTTGTAGAACTTGATGCCCTGCTTTTTCAACTCAAGGTAGTCCTGCGAGTTGCGGTCAATCGCCTTCCAGCTCATCTCGGCGCTGGCTGCCTGCACTGCGTAGTCGACCATGGCGCGCAGCTCTGCCGGCAGCGCGTTGAGCTTGGCCTTGTTGAACAGGATTTCAAACTGTTCGCCGCTTTGGTGGAAGCTTTGCAGCATGCAGTTCTTGACCACATCTGGAAAGCCCAGGATGCGGTCCGAGGTGGCGTTGTTGAATTCGGCGGCGTCGATCAGGCCGCGGTCCAGCGCCGGCACGATTTCGCCACCGGGCAGCGGGTTGACCGAGGTGCCCATGGCCGTGAAGATGTCCACCGACAGGCCGACCGTGCGGAACTTCAGCCCCTTCATGTCGGCAACCTTTGAAACCGGTTTCTTGAACCAGCCCAGGGGCTGCGTCGGCATGGGGCCGTACAGGTACGAGACCACGTCCATGCCGATGGCTTTGTAGATTTCTTCCAGCAGGGCCTTGCCGCCGCCGTAGTTGTGCCAGGCCAGGACCATGTTGGGGTCCATGCCAAATGCAGGGCCGGATCCCCACAGCGCCAGGGCGTTGTTCTTGCCGTAGTGGTAGGCCACCACGCCATGGCCGCCATCCAGCGTGCCTTTGTTGACCGCTTCCAGCAACTGGAATGCGGGCACTACGGCGCCCGAGGGCAAAACTTCAATCTTGAGTTTGCCGCCGGCCATGTCGTTGACCTTCTTGGCGAAATCGTTGGCGTACTCGTGGAAGATGTCCTTGGCCGGCCAGGTGCTCTGGAAGCGGAACGACACAGCAGGCGTCTGCGCCATCACCATCGGTGCGGACATGGCGCCTGCGGCAACGGCTGCGCCTTTGAGAAGGCTGCGGCGGCGAGGGGTTTTGGGATCTGTCATGGCATGTCTCCTGAGAGTGGAAATAATTGTTAGCAAGCTATCTTTGTCCTGCGGGTGTGGACTGGCAAAGAGGGTTTATACGGAGCGCAGCCCGTGCTCGCGAACGCAACGCCGGCACGCTTGGTACTTCTGTATGCCGCCGGTTGGGCCGTTGGGCGGCACTGTCGCTTGAGGCTGGCAGAATTGGCACCCTCATGACACATCACGACATCAAGCCCGCGCAGGGCTACGCTGGCGACGTCACGCCGAAACTTGCATATCAATGGTGGCAAGCCGGTGAGGCGGTGCTGGTCGATGTGCGTACTGACGCCGAGCGCGAATGGGTCGGGCAGGTGCCTGGCGCCGTGCCGCTGGCCTGGAAGCAATGGCCGGGCATGGCCATGAACCCGGGCTTTGACGTCGGCATCCAGGCTGCCGTTGCGCCAGGCCAGCGCGCCGTCTTGCTGTGCCGCAGCGGCGTGCGGTCCATAGCGGCTGCCAAACGCGCGACCGAACTCGGCATTGAGGCTTACAACATCCTCGAAGGCTTTGAAGGCGATGCCGATGAAGGCGGGCATCGCGGCAACACCGGTGGCTGGCGTCTGCATGGCTTGCCGTGGCGCCAGAATTAATGAACGAAATGCTCTCAAACAAAGGCAAAAAATGGCTGTGAATCTGGTTGCTCCCGACAATGCCCACCTGTACCCGGTGGCTGGCGTGCGCATCGGCGTTGCCGAAGCGGGCGTGCGCAAGGCCAACCGCAAGGACCTGACCGTGGTGCTGATCGACGAAGGCGCGGCGGTGGGTGGCGTGTTTACCCGCAACCGCTTCTGCGCCGCGCCCGTGCAGGTCTGCCGCGAACACCTGGCCGCCGGCCAGGGCATCCGCGCCATGGTCATCAACACCGGCAACGCGAACGCGGGCACGGGCGATGAAGGGCTGGTGCGCGCGCGATCGACCTGCATTGCGCTGGCGCGCCACCTGAACGTCTCGCCCCAGCAGGTGCTGCCGTTTTCCACCGGCGTCATCATGGAGCCGCTACCGGCGGACCGCATCGAAGCCGGACTGCCCGCCGCCCTGGACGACGCCAGCGACAGCCACTGGCTGCGCGCGGCACAGGGCATCATGACCACTGACACCATCGCCAAGGCATTCAGCGTGCGCGCCGAGGTGGGTGGCAAGACCGTGACGGTCACCGGCATCAGCAAGGGCGCGGGCATGATCCGGCCCAACATGGCCACCATGCTGGGCTTCATGGCCACCGATGCCGCCGTGGCACCAGCCCTGATGCAGCAGCTGGCAACCGAGCTGGCAGACGGCTCATTCAACCGTGTGACGGTAGACGGCGACACGTCCACGAATGACTCGTTCGTGGTCATCGCCACGGGCAAATCGGGCGGACGGCCTGTGACCGCGCTGGACAGCCCGGACGGCCTGGCACTGAAGGCCGCGATGATGGATGTGGCGCGCAAACTGGCGCAGGCCATCGTGCGTGACGGCGAGGGCGCCACCAAGTTCATCGAGATCCGCGTGAGTGGCGGCAAGACGGGCGACGAATGCCGCAAGGTGGCGTACGCCATTGCGCATTCGCCGCTGGTCAAGACGGCATTTTTTGCGAGCGATCCAAATCTGGGGCGCATCCTGGCCGCCGTGGGCTACGCCGGGATTGATGACCTGGACCAGACAAGGATCGACCTGTACCTGGACGATGTGCACGTGGCGGTGAATGGCGGGCGCAACCCTGCCTATCGCGAAGAAGACGGCCAGCGCGTGATGAAGCAAAGCGAGATCGTCGTGCATGTGGGTCTGGGCCGCGGTGATGCAGCCGACACGGTGTGGACCTGTGACTTCAGCCATGAGTACGTGACCATCAACGCTGATTACAGGTCGTGATCTCCTCATGAACGAAAAATTCGAACACCTGCTGGAGCGTGCGCACCAGCTCATCGAGCGCATTGAATCCATCCTGCCGCAGCCGCTGACGGCGCCCGACTGGGGCTCCACCATCGCCTGGCGCTACCGCAAGCGCAGCTCTGGGCATGGCACGCTGGAACCTGTGCGCCACATCGGCGCCATGCGCCTGCCCGACCTCAAGGAAATCGAGGTCCAGAAGGAAAAGATCCAGCGCAACACGCTGCAGTTTGTGCAGGGCCAC
Source organism: Ramlibacter sp. 2FC (assembly GCA_943372515.1). GTDB lineage: Bacteria > Pseudomonadota > Gammaproteobacteria > Burkholderiales > Burkholderiaceae_C > RAM1. The sequence goes on from CALRYY010000021.1 coordinate 5,981, forward strand.
CCAGCCAACAACGTGCTGCTGACCGGTGCGCGCGGCACGGGCAAGTCGTCGCTGATCAAGGCCTGCCTGAACGAATACGCCGCCCAGGGGCTGCGCCTGATCGAGGTGGACAAGGCCGACCTGGTGGACCTGCCGGACATCGTGGACGTGGTGTCGGTGCGTGCCGAAAAATTCATCGTGTTCTGCGACGACCTGAGCTTTGAGGACGGCGAGCCGGGCTACAAGGCGCTGAAGTCGATCCTGGATGGCTCGGTCGCCGCGGCCACGCCCAACGTGCTGATCTACGCCACCAGCAACCGGCGCCATCTGCTGCCCGAGTACATGAAAGAGAACCTCAGCTACACCCACACCGAGGACGGCGAGGTGCATCCGGGTGAGGTGGTGGAGGAAAAGATTTCTCTGTCCGAGCGGTTCGGCCTGTGGGTGAGCTTTTACCCCTTCAGCCAGGACGAATACCTGGCCATCGTGGCGCAGTGGCTGTCGTCCTTTGGCGTGCAGCCCGCTGCCGTGGCGGCCGCGCGGCCTGAGGCCCTCGTCTGGGCGCTGGAGCGCGGCTCGCGCAGCGGCCGGGTGGCCTACCAGTTTGCACGCGACTACGCAGGCCGTCACGGGCCGGCGGTGTGAGCGCCGTACTGGTCGCCGACGGTGACCGCCCGCGCGAGGGCGGCGCGGACCGCAAGGAGGTGGGCGTGGCGGTGGGGGTGCTGATCCGCCCCGATGGCAGTTTTCTCCTGACGTCGCGCCCACCGGGCAAGGTGTACGCCGGCTATTGGGAATTCCCCGGCGGCAAGCTGGAGGCGGGCGAAACGGTAGAGCAGGCGTTGCGCCGGGAATTGCGCGAAGAAATCGGCATCACCATCGCAGCTGTGCAGCCCTGGAAGGTTGAATGCGTGGACTACCCGCATGCATTGGTGCGGCTGAACTTCTGCAAGGTCCATGAATGGACGGGCGAGCTGCACATGCATGAAGGCCAGGAGTTTGCGTGGCAGCAATTGCCCGTCCAGGTGTCGCCAGTATTGCCGGGGACTGTGCCGGTGCTGCAGTGGTTTGCGCTGGAGCGTGGGTTTGACGGCCCCCTGGGGTGCTGAACTTACTGCAGCTTGGGGTCGCCGAAGTTTTCATCATCCGGTGGGGCACCGGTGGGAACGCGAAAGCTCTCACTGGCCCAGGCGCCGAAGTCCATGCTTTTGCAACGCTCCGAGCAGAACGGGCGAAACGGGTTGGACGGCGCGAACACGCTGTCGCCACCACAGCCGGGGCAGGAGACGATGCGCGCCTTCAGGTCCATCTCAGGCATGCCTCAAGAGCACAGGGTCAGCTCAAAGGCCGCGTCTTCGTTGCTGGCATGCAGCCGGTCGTCGGCCTCGTGGCGCATCAGGCGCACCGACACCATCAAACGGTTGCCGCTGATTTCGGGCACGAGGCCCAGGGCGCCGTCAATGCGAAGGCGCAGTAACTGGAAGGTACGGCCCTGCGGCAGGTTTTGCTGCAGCTGGCCGCCGGCGGCAATGACTTTTTGGGGCGCACCCGAGTCACGCAGCAGCTTGAGCAGCAGGTGGATCGACTCGGCCAGCGGGGCCAGCGTGGTGGCCCAGCGCTCCAGGTCCGTGCGTCGCGATGCGGCGCTGCGGTGCTGCCAGGCGTAGTAGGCCGGCAGGTCAAATTCGCAGGTGCCGCCGGGAATGCCCACGCGGCTGCGGATGCTCATGAGCCAGTCGTTCTCGGTCAGCGACTGGCCGGCCTTGCCCGGCTGGTTGTTGAGCGCGGAAAAGCAGCGGTCCAGTTGGGAGATCACATCGTCCAGCACGACTTCGGCAATGGCGGGGTTGCCGCGGTAGCCGTTGAGGATCTGTTTTTGCTTTTCCAGGTCCTTCATGACGTCGGACTTCAGGTCGGCGCGCGCGGCGACGTCCATCACTTCAAAAATGGTGGTCAGCGCGTAGTGATGGTCCAGGGGCTGGTCCCGCTGCACCAGCTCACCCAGCCCCTGAAACAGGTGCTCCAGGCGCAAATAGGTGCGGATTCGTTCGTTAAAAGGGTATTCGTACAGGATCACGCCGGGTCTTCCATCAGCCGCAATCATAGCCCGAAGCGTTGCGCCAATTGGCGCGTTTGGCTCGCCAATTCGTCCAGCGTGATGGCGTCGTTGTAGATCACGCAGTCCGCGGCGGCCAGGCGTTGCGCACGTGGCGCCTGCGCGGCGATGATGGCCTGTATCGCCTCGCGCGCAAGGCCGCTGCGCGCTGCCACGCGGGCGATCTGGGTGGGGGGCTCGCAGTCGACAACCAGCACGCGGTCCAGCTGCTGGCGCCAGCGCCCTGATTCGACCAGCAGGGGGATGTCGAACACCAGCAGGCGGTGGCCTGTATCAAGTGCATGCTGCGCCTGCCGGGCAGTTTCCAGGCCAACCAGCGGGTGGACGATGGCTTCAAGGCGTTTTTTGGCTGTCGCATCGGCGAAGGCCAGGGCGCGCATCTGGTCACGATCCAGCGCGCCATCGGCGCCAATGAGGCTGTCACCAAATGCATCGCGGATAGGGATGATGGCCGCGCCGCCGGGGGCCGTGACGCCACGGGCAATCGCATCAGCGTCCATGTGGGCGGCTCCCAAGGCGCTGAGCACCTGCGCGACCGAGCTTTTGCCGCTGCCAATGCCCCCAGTCAGACCCAGGCGCATGGCAGCCATCAGCCAGGCAGCCCGATCGTGCGCAGGATGGCGGACGGCCCAAAGATCATGGCCGTGAGGCCGGCCAAGGCCAAAAAGGGCCCGAACGGTACATAGCCGCCCTCGCGCAGGCTGCTGGCGAACTTCATGCCGATGCCGATCACTGCGCCGATGACGGACGCCATGAGGATGATGGGCACCAGCGCCTGCCAGCCAAACCAGGCGCCCAGGGCGGCGAACAGCTTGAAGTCACCGTATCCCATGCCCTCCTTGCCCGTCAGCAGCTTGAAGGCCTGGTAAACCAGCCACAGCGACATGTAGCCGGCCACAGCGCCCCAGACCGAATGGGCCAGCGGGACATCCGTGATGCGCAGCGCCGATGCGATCAAGCCAGCCCACAGCAGCGGCAGCGTCAGGTCGTCGGGCAGCAAAGTGGTATCCCAGTCAATCAGCGTGAGCGCGACGAGGGTGGCCGAAAAGCCGCACCAGGCCAGCGCGGTGAGCGAGATGCCCCAGCGCCACGCGCACCAGGCAAACAGCACGCCTGTTGCCATCTCCACCAGCGGGTAACGCATGCTGATGGCGGCCTTGCAGGCCGAGCAACTGCCCTTGAGCGCCAGGTAGCTCGCCACGGGGATGTTCTCGTACCAGCGGATGGAGTGGCCGCATGTCTGGCAACGCGATCGCGGCGTCGCCAGATTGAAAGGCGGCGCTTCTTCGGCGGGTTTTCCCTGCAGGTCGGCACATTCGGCGGCCCACTGGCGCTCGAGCATTTTGGGCAGGCGGTAGATCACGACATTGAGGAAGCTGCCTATCAGCAGCCCGAATGCGCCGGCCACTGCCGGATCAATCAACGGCGAAAACAGCATCAGACGACGGAGCCCAGCTTGAAAATCGGCAGGTACATGGCCACCACAATGCCACCGATCAACCCCCCGAGAAACACGATGATGATGGGCTCCATCAGGCTGGACAGGCCAGCGACCATGTCGTCGACCTCGGACTCATAAAAGTCTGCCGCCTTGCCCAGCATGTGGTCAATGGAGCCGGATTCTTCGCCAATCGAGCACATCTGCAGCACCATGGTGGGAAACACGTTGGCATTGGTCATGGCTGCGGTCAGGCTGGTGCCGGTGGAGACTTCCTGCTGGATTTTTTCGGTGGCCATCGCGTAGACCGAGTTGCCGGAGGCACCGCCCACGGAGTCCAGCGCCTCCACCAGCGGGACGCCGGCGGCAAACATGGTGGACAGCGTGCGCGTCCAGCGTGCGATGACCGACTTGTAGACCAACTGGCCAAAGATCGGCATTTTCAGCATGAGCCGGTCCATGAACATCTGGACTTTTTCGTTGCGCTTCCAGGCTTGCATGAAAAAGTAAAGGCCCCCGCCAATGCTGCTGAAGATCAACCACCAGTACTTGACGAAAAATTCGCTGACGGCGATCACGAACAGGGTGGGCGCAGGAAGGTCAGCCCCGAATGAGCTGAAAACCTGCTTGAAAGCCGGCACCACAAAAATCATGATCACCGTTGTAACGATGAACGCCACCACGACCACGGAGATGGGGTACATCAGGGCCGATTTGATCTTTGACTTGATGGCCTCGGTCTTTTCCATGTAGACCGCCAGCCTGTCCAGCAGTGCCTCCAGGATACCGGCCGCTTCACCGGCTTCCACCAGGTTGCAGTACAGGTTGTCAAAGTACAGCGGGTATTTGCGAAACGCCGCCGAAAGCGATGTACCTGTTTCCACGTCGGTGCGGATGTCGTTGAGCAGCTTGGTGACGCTGGCGTTCGCGTTGCCGCGCCCCACGATGTCAAATGACTGCAGCAGCGGTACACCAGCCTTCATCATGGTGGCGAGCTGCCGCGTGAAGATGGCCAGATCCTTGGGCTTGATCTTCTGGCCGGAGCGCATGCGGCGCTTCTTGATCTTGGTGGGCGTCACGCCCTGGCGGCGCAGCGAAGCCGTGACCTGGTTTTCGCCCGATGCACGCGTTTCGCCGCGCACCTGTTTGCCGTTGCGGTCGCGGCCTTCCCATTCGTAAACGGCCTCAGTCGCGTTTGCAGTCGCCATGGTGGGTTTTATTCCTTGCTGCCGTTGTGTCTGTTATTCATTGGTGCAGCCCAGCACTTCTTCCAGGGACGTCATGCCCATGCGGACCTTGTGCAGGCCCGACTGCCGAAGACTTCGTACGCCGTCAAGCTTGGCCTGCGCGGCAATGTCCATCGAGCTGCCATCACGCAGGATGATGCGCTGGATTTCGTCGGAAATAGGCATGACCTGGTAGATGCCGACGCGGCCTTTGTAGCCGTTGTTGCACATGGAGCAACCCACCGGACGGTAGGGTGTCCAGCTGCCGTCGACGTCCTCGTCCCTGAAGCCGGCTTCGATCAGGGTCTCGTGGGGAATGTCTGCAGGGGCCTTGCAGTTGACGCACAACCGCCGTGCCAGACGCTGCGCGGTGATGAGAATGACGCTGGAGGCAATGTTGAATGGCGCGATACCCATGTTGCGCATGCGGGTCAGCGTCGTGGGCGCATCGTTGGTGTGCAGCGTAGACAAGACCAGGTGGCCTGTCTGTGCAGCCTTGATGGAAATGTCGGCTGTTTCCAGGTCGCGGATTTCGCCCACCATGATGACATCCGGGTCCTGGCGCAGAAAGGACTTGAGCGCGGCGGCAAATGTCAGCCCCGCCTTTTCATTCACATTGACCTGGTTGACGCCGGGCATGTTGATTTCAGACGGGTCTTCCGCAGTGGAAATGTTGACACCAGGCTTGTTCAGCAGGTTCAGGCAGGTGTAAAGGGACACCGTCTTGCCCGAGCCCGTGGGGCCGGTCACCAGCACCATTCCATAGGGCCGCTGTACGGCTGCGAGCAAGCGGGCTTTTTCTTCCGGCTCGTAACCCAGCGCTTCAATGCCCAGGCGGGCGCTGCTGGGGTCCAGGATACGGATGACGATCTTCTCGCCAAACAGTGTTGGCAGGGTGCTCACCCGGAAGTCGATCACGCGGTCCGGGCCTACCTTGAGCTTCATGCGCCCGTCTTGCGGAATGCGCTTTTCCGAGATGTCCATGCGCGAAATCACCTTGATGCGCGACGCCAGCTTGTCCTTGATGGCAATGGGCGGCGAGGCAATTTCGCGCAGCTCGCCGTCCACGCGAAACCGCACTCGGTAAGTGTGCTCGTAGGGCTCGAAATGCAGGTCAGACGCGCGCATGCTGAACGCATCCAGCAGCATCTTGTGCAGGAACTTGACGACGGGTGCGTCTTCAACTTCCGACGTCGTGGGTTCGTTTTCTTCGACGCCCGCCGAATCCATCTGGGATTCGTCGAATTCGAAATCGTCGCCAATGATGCTGTCCATGGCCTCGGACGCGGTCGTCGCGGCGGCTTCCACCATCCTGGACAACTTGTCGTATTCGGCAATGATCCAGTCCACGCCCATCTGGGTCGCAAACTTGATTTTTTCGGCGGCCTGCTGATCTGAGGGGTCCGCTGTGGCAACGATCAGGCGGTTGTTGCGCTTGCTCAGCACGACAACGCGATACGCCTGGCAGATCTTGGTGTCCAGCAGGTTGCGCGGCAACCGCTGCGTATCGATGGCGTCCAGATCCAGCAGGGGTGCACCGAACGCCGATGACATGGTGTGCGCCAGATCAGACGCAGATACGGCGCCGGAGCCCGTTATCTCGGCGATGAAGTTGGACCGGTTGGTCTGGGCTTTTCGATAAAGCTCTTCGGCAGATTTCTGGCCCAGCTTGCCTGCGGAGACGAGTGCACGGGCCAGCCCCGGAAGGGCCAGGGTGGGTGCTTCGTTGACGGTGGTATCGACGGCGGCCATGTCCTGCAATGTACTACGGTGACTGAGGGCAGGCGCAAATCATCGCTGATTGGCGTGGCGCTGTAAATCGCCGCCGCCAAAGCGGACGTCAGACGAAAGCAGGAGGGGGTCAGGGGTGTGGTCGGGGTGAGAGGATTCGAACCTCCGGCCTCTACGTCCCGAACGTAGCGCTCTACCAGGCTAAGCTACACCCCGATGGTGCGTACAAGTCGCGGCACCTGGGTTCAGGAACGGCGCTCAAGCAGCTGAGCCGCCAATTGTAGCAAACCCGTTGTGTACGGATTGCCGGGCAACTGCCGTGCGGCATCAATCGCACGTTGGGCTTCTGCCGCGGCCGCCTGGCGCGTCACCTCGAGGGCGCCTGTGTCGTTGACGATGGCAACAATGCGGTCCAGCTCGCTGACCGAGCCCGACTGGATCGCATCACGGATCACCTCACGCTGGGCAGCATTCCCGCGCTGCATGGCCGAAATGAGGGGCAGCGTCGCCTTGCCCTCGCGCAGGTCATCGCCCAGGTTCTTGCCCATTTCGCCTGCGTCGCCGTCGTAGTCCAGCACGTCATCAATGACCTGGAATGCCGTGCCCAGGGCCTGGCCATAGTCTGCACAGACTTGCTCCACGGCCGTAGGCACCTGCGCCAGAATCGCCCCCAGCCGCGCGCTGGCTTCAAACAGCTTGGCCGTCTTGGAACGGATCACCCGCAGGTAACCCGCCTCGTCCAGCGAGGCGTCATGCATGTTCATCAGCTGCAGCACCTCGCCCTCGGCGATCACGTTGGTGGCGTCCGCCAGGATCTGCATGATGCGCATGTCGCCGGCGTCGACCATCATCTGGAAGGCGCGCGAGTAAAGAAAGTCTCCTACCAGAACGCTGGCGGGGTTGCCGAAGCTTTCGTTGGCAGTGGCGCGGCCACGACGAAGTGTGGACTCGTCCACCACATCGTCATGCAGCAACGTGGCTGTGTGGATGAACTCGACCACAGCGGCCAGATTGAACCGCTGGGCGCCGGTGTAGCCCAACGACCCGCAGACCAGCAGCAGCAGCACGGGGCGCAGGCGCTTGCCCCCGGCCGAAATGATGTAGCGCGACACCTCGCCCACCAAAGGAACGCCCGATTCAAGCCGTTGGGCAATGACTTTGTCCACCTCGACCATGTCATTGGCGACGAGGGCGAGGGCGGCGTTGAGGGTGGAGCTGTTGGACAAAGGGGAACTGCGCAGTGAACAGGAATTATAGGAAAGCGGCGGGCGGCGGACCTTGGCGTGGACTCTCCCGCAGGCGCCACTATGTTAGTGCCCGCAAACAGTGCTATAATTTTGGGCTCTGCGGAAATCCGTCTGCGGAGCTTCTCAATTCAAGAGGTCAACATGTACGCGGTCATAAAAACCGGTGGCAAGCAATATCGCGTTGCTTCCGGCGAAAAAATTAAAGTAGAACAGATTGCTGCGGACGTAGGCCAGGAAATCGTGATCGATCAGGTTCTGGCTGTCGGAGACGGCAGCGGGATCAAGGTTGGTACACCCCTGGTGTCCGGCGCAACTGTGACAGTGACAGTCCTGTCACACGGCAAGCACGACAAGGTTCGCATCTTCAAGATGCGCCGTCGCAAGCACTACCAGAAACGCCAAGGTCATCGCCAGCAGTTCACTGAACTGCAAATTGGCGTGATTGCCGGCTAAGGAGTCACGGAAATGGCACAGAAAAAAGGCGGCGGCTCTACGCGAAACGGGCGCGATTCCAAGCCCAAGATGCTCGGCGTGAAGGCATTCGGCGGTGAACTCATCAGCGCTGGTTCCATCATCGTGCGCCAGCGTGGTACCCGGTTCCATCCCGGTACCAACGTCGGCGTCGGCAAGGATCACACCCTGTTTGCCCTGGTGGACGGCCACGTGTCGTTCTCTACCAAGGGCGCGCTGAACAAGCACATGGTCAATGTGACCCCTGCCGCGTAAGTCAACAGGCTTTCCGGCACGAAAGCCCTGCGGTTCATTCGCAGGGCTTTTTTGTTTCAGCCACCTAGAATCGGTTCACCATGAAGTTCGTAGACGAAGCCTTTATCGACGTCGCCGCTGGCGACGGGGGGAACGGCTGCGTCTCGTTCCGTCATGAAAAGTACAAGGAATTTGGGGGGCCCAACGGCGGCGACGGGGGGCGCGGAGGGCATGTGTTTGCTGTTGCCGACCCCGCCCTGAACACGCTGGTGGATTTCCGCTTTTCGCGACGGCACGAGGCCAAGCGGGGCCAGCACGGCATGGGCTCGGACATGTTCGGCGCCGCCGGCGACGACATCACACTCAAGATGCCCGTGGGCACGATCATCACCGACGCTGAAACTGGTGACGTGCTCTATGAACTGTTGACCCCTGGCGAAGTCATCACCATTGCCAAAGGCGGTGACGGCGGTTTTGGCAACATGCGGTTCAAGAGTGCCATCAACCGTGCCCCCCGGCAAAAGACGCCCGGCTGGCCCGGCGAGCGCAAAAACCTCAAGCTGGAACTCAAGGTGCTGGCCGACGTGGGCCTGCTGGGCATGCCCAACGCGGGCAAGTCCACCCTGATTACCGCGATCTCCAACGCCCGCCCTAAGATCGCGGACTACCCCTTCACCACGCTGCACCCCAACCTGGGTGTGGTGCGCGTGGGCCCCGAACAGAGCTTTGTGGTGGCTGACGTGCCCGGCCTGATTGAGGGCGCGTCCGACGGCGCAGGGCTGGGGCACCAGTTCCTGCGGCACCTGCAGCGCACGCGTTTGCTGCTTCATCTTGTGGACATGGCTCCGTTTGACGATGCGGTGGACCCTGTGGCGCAAGCCAAGGCCATCGTGGCTGAACTCAAGAAGTACGACGAGGCGCTGTATAAAAAGCCGCGTTGGCTCGTGTTGAACAAACTCGACATGGTTCCGACCGACGAGCGCGCCGCGCGCGTCGCCGATTTCGTCAAGCGCTTTCGCTACAAGGGTCCGGTGTTCGAGATCTCTGCGCTGACCCGCGAAGGCTGTGAATCGCTGATCAAGGCGATCTTCAAGCACATCAGTGCACAACACATCGCAGAACAGGCGCCGGTGGATATTGATCCCCGGTTTGCCGGCAAAACTGAAGAATGAGTGCAGCCCTGTCATCAACGGTCCTGCGTGACGCCAGGCGGATCGTGGTCAAGGTCGGCTCCAGCCTGGTGACCAATGAAGGTCGGGGGCTGGATGAAGTCGCCATCGGCGAATGGTGCCGCCAGCTGGCTGCCCTGACCCGGGACGGGCGCGAAGTCATCATGGTGTCCAGTGGCGCCGTGGCCGAGGGTATGAAGCGCCTGGGCTGGACGGTGCGGCCCCACGAAATCAACGAGCTGCAGGCGGCTGCGGCTGTCGGGCAGATGGGCCTGGCGCAGATGTACGAGACCAAGCTGCGCGAGAACGGCCTGGGCTCAGCCCAGGTGCTGCTGACGCATGCGGATCTGGCCGACCGTGAGCGCTACCTGAATGCCCGGTCTACTTTGCTGACGTTGCTGCGCCTGCAGGTGGTCCCGGTCATCAACGAAAACGACACCGTCGTCAACGACGAGATCAAGTTTGGCGACAACGACACCCTGGGGGCCCTGGTAGCCAACCTGGTGGAGGCTGACGCGCTGGTGATCCTGACCGACCAGAAGGGCTTGTACAGCGCCGACCCGCGCAAGGATCCCGCAGCGGTGTTCATCCATGAAGCCATGGCAGGTGACGCGGCCCTGGAGGCCATGGCGGGCGGTGCGGGCTCCAGCATCGGGCGCGGCGGCATGATCACCAAGGTGCTGGCCGCGCGCCGCGCGGCTGGCTCTGGCGCGTCAACGGTGATCGCCTGGGGGCGTGAGCCTGACGCATTGCTGCGCCTGGCGCGCGGGGAATCCATCGGCACGCTGCTGGTGGCGCAGACCCAGAAAAAGCAGGCCCGCAAGCAATGGATGGCTGACCACCTGCAGCTTCGCGGCGCCGTGGTGGTGGATGACGGCGCGGTTGGCAAGGTGCGCGACGAAGGCAAGAGCCTTCTGCCTATCGGCATGACAGCCGTGGAAGGCGATTTTTCGCGCGGTGACGTGATCGCTGTGCGCAGCCTTCAGGGCCTGGAAGTCGCCCGCGGCCTGGCCAACTATTCCAGTGCCGAGGCCCGCCTCATCTGCCGCAAGCCCTCAGCCGAATTTGAACGGCTGCTGGGCTATGTGGCCGAGGCCGAAATGGTCCACCGCGACAACCTTGTGCTGACGCGCTAGCGGATTTTTTCGAGGTCCTGGTTGCGCAGCGACCGGACAATTTCGTCCACGCTGCGGGGCGCTGCATTTCCTGTGCAGCCGCCCTGTTTTGCGAACATCAGTGTATGCCGGGTCGCCGTGTTGCCCCACATCGACCGCCAGTCGCTGTTGTCTGCCCGGCTCCAGCCGCTGCTTGCGTTATGGCGTGCATAGGTTCGCACTTCACCGGTGCTGCAACGCATGCCCTCATACATTGCGTTGACCGAGCCCGAGGCGCTGCGCGCCACGATCACATACCGCACCACGCCGTCCTTGCCGATCGTGATCGTGCCGGCGTCCACTCCAAATTGCAGCGCCGAATGGATGCTCACGTCAAACGGCACCAGGCGAGACACCTCGAATGCGGGTGGTGGTGGCGTTTCCAGCTCTTTCCAGTCAGGGTCGCTCGGCGTCAGTTGGGCGGCGGCACCCAGGCTTGCGGCTGCAAGCCCAGCAGCCAGCCATTCACGAAGGTGCATGTTGGTCTTTCGCCGGCTCCATGTCCATGCCGGTCTGGGGGTCGGGTTCAAAGGTGGCGCCGGGGGGTAGCTCAAAGCCTGCGCCGGGCACCATTGGATCTTGCATGCCATCGACCGCATCGTGTTCGCGCGTGCGCATGCCGCTGCGCAGGTAACGGTTGCGGTGGTCGTGGCGGGGCAGGTAGCGGGCCAGTTCGGTCAACGCCATCTCGTACACGCCGCGTTTGAATTCAACCACCACGTCCAGCGGCACCCAGTAATCGTTCCAGCGCCAGGCGTCGAACTCAGGGTGGTTGGTGGCGCGAAGGTTCAGGTTCCAGTCGTGGCCGACCAGTTGCAGCAAATACCAGATCTGCTTCTGGCCCTTGTAGTGGCCCCGCGCATCGCGGCGGATGTACCGGTCTGGCACCTCGTAGCGCAACCAGTCACGGGTGCGGGCAATGATGCGCACATGCTCCGGCTGAAGCCCCACTTCTTCGTGCAGTTCACGGAACATGGCCTGCTCCGGATTTTCGCCGCGGTCAATGCCGCCTTGCGGGAACTGCCAGCTGTGGGTGCGGATGCGCTTGCCCCAGAACACCTGGTTTTTCTGGTTGAGCAGGATGATGCCGACGTTCGGCCGAAAGCCGTCCCGGTCAAGCATAATCAAACCCCAAATTTTTAAACTGAGTTCATTATGCACGCCGGTGCCGGGCGGGCAAGGGGCTCGGCACCTACGGACGTACTCCCCCCTGATGAAAGCCTCCCAGTTCTTCATTTCCACCCTCAAGGAAGCACCCGCCGACGCCGAGGTCGTGAGCCACCAGCTCATGATGCGCGCGGGCATGATCAAGAAGCTGGGCGCCGGCATTTACAGCTACATGCCCATGGGCCTGCGCGTGGTGCGCAAGGTCGAAGCCATCGTGCGTGACGAGATGAACCGCGCAGGCGCCGTGGAGCTGTTGATGCCCGTGGTGCAGCCGGCCGAGTTCTGGCAGGAAACCGGGCGCTGGGAAAAGATGGGCCCGGAGCTGATGCGGGTGAAAGACCGGCACGACCGCGATTTCATCATCCAGCCCACGAGTGAAGAGGTGGTGACCGACATCGCCCGCCAGGAACTGCGCAGCTACAAGCAGTTGCCCAAAAACCTGTACCACATCCAGACCAAATTCCGCGACGAACGCCGCCCGCGCTTTGGCGTCATGCGCAGCCGCGAATTCATCATGAAGGACGCGTACAGCTTTGACCGCGATATGCCCGCAGCCAAGGCCAGCTACCAGGTCATGGCCAAGGCCTACCGCGCGATCTTTGACCGCTTTGGCCTGCGCTACCGCGCTGTGGCGGCCGACAGTGGCGCGATCGGCGGCGACCTGTCTGAAGAATTTCAGGTCATCGCCGCCACGGGCGAAGACGCCATCGTCTACTGCCCTGACAGCGACTACGCGGCCAATATCGAAAAGGCCGAGGCCCTTGCGCCCCAGACGCCCAGGCCTGCACCTGCCCAGCCCATGACAAAAACGCCCACACCGGGCAAGAGCACCTGCGCCGACGTAGCTGCGCTGCTGGGTGTGCCGCTGCAGACGACTGTAAAGTCGTTGGTGCTGGCCACCGACCAGCTGGACGAACACGGCGAAATCATCAAGTCCAAGGTCTGGCTGCTGCTGGTGCGCGGCGACCACGACATGAACGAGATCAAGGTCGGCAAGGTGCCGGGGCTGGACGCGGGCTTTCGCTTTGCGACGGTGGCCGAGATTGAAGACCATTTCGGCGCCAAGCCCGGCTACCTGGGCCCTATCGGTCTGGTCAAGCCGGTGACCGTGGTGGCCGACCGCGATGTGGCCGTCATGGCCGACTGGATCTGCGGCGCCAACGAGATTGACTTTCACATCACCGGCGTGAATTGGGGCCGTGACCTGCCCGAGCCTGCCGTCGTGGCCGACATCCGCAACATCGTCGAGGGCGACGCGTCGCCTGATGGCAAGGGCGTGCTGGCGATCGAGCGCGGCATCGAGGTCGGCCATGTGTTCTACCTGGGCACCAAGTACAGCAAGGCGATGAACGCCACCTTTCTGGACGAAAACGGCAAGCCGCAGTTCATGGAGATGGGTTGCTACGGCATCGGCATCACGCGCTTGCCTGCCGCCGCCATTGAGCAAAACCATGACGAGCGCGGCATCATCTGGCCCGATGCCATAGCGCCGTTCACCGTGGTGGTCTGCCCCATCGGCATGGACCGCAGCGCTGACGTCAAGGCGGCGGCAGAAAAACTGCACGACGAGTTGCTGGCAGCCGGCGTGGACGTGCTGCTGGACGACCGCGGCGAGCGCCCCGGCGCGATGTTTGCCGACTGGGAACTTATCGGCGTGCCGCACCGCGTGGTGATTTCGGACCGTGGCCTGAAAGAAGGCCAGCTCGAATACCAGCACCGCCGGGACGCGGCAGCGACCAAGGTACCGGCAGGCGAAGTGTTCGGCTTCGTGAAGGGTCGGCTGGGCGTGTGATTTCGCGACGCCACTGCCTGTCGCTGCTGCCCGCCACAGGCTTGCTGGGCCTGCCTTTGGCGGCGACCGCCGGCGCACAGCTCGAAGAACCCCTGGTCGATTCAGTACGCACAGCGCTGAGCTCTGCCATCGCCAACAGCGCACCCCCGGTTCCCGAGTTCAGCGACACCGAGTCGCGCCTGGTGTACCTGCGCTGGCTGGGCGCCATGAGCGAGCGCCTGAAGCGCCGCAAGCCCGATTGGGACGTACGCCGCGAATTCCTGCAGACCGTCTGGTATGAAAGCCGCCGCGCGGGGCTGGAGACCGCACTGGTGTTGGGCCTGATCCAGGTCGAAAGCGGCTTTCGCAAATTTGCGGTGTCCAGCGCGGGCGCGCGCGGCTACATGCAGGTCATGCCGTTCTGGACGCGCGTGATCGGTGACGGCGACGCAGGCAAGCTCTTTCACATGCAAAGCAACCTGCGCTTTGGCTGCGTGATCATGCGCCACTATCTTGAGCGTGAGCGCGGTGATCTCTTCCTGGCGCTGGGTCGCTACAACGGCAGCCGCGGCAAGGCGCCTTACCCCAATGCCGTGCTGGGCGCGCGCCGGGCCTGGGAATTCAACGGGTGAGCAAGTCGCCGCCGGGCCGCCCCAAGGCGACGGCGACCCCCTCGGGGGGCCGCGACCCACACGCAGTGGGGGAGCGTGGGGGCCACATTCAAAGGCGGGTGACCATCACCTGGTCAATGCGGTAGCTGTCCACGTCCAGCACCTCAAACTTGTAGCCACCCCAGGTCACCGTGTCGGTCCGCTTGGGCACGCGGCGCAGCATGACCATCAGAAAGCCGGCCAGGGTTTCGTATTCGTCGCCGTGGGGCAGGGCGTCCAGCTGCAGGGCGCGCAGCACGTCGGTGATCGGTGTCACGCCGTCAATCAGCCAGGAGTTTTCGTCGCGCTTGACGATCTGCTCTTCATCAGGCGGCGACACCAGCTCGCCCATCACCGTGCTCATCACGTCGTTCAGCGTCACCACGCCCACCACCAGGCTGTACTCGTTGACGATCACGGCAAAGTCTTCGTGGGCCTGGCGGAACTGCTCCAGCACCTCGGCCAGCGTCAGCCGGTCGGGCACGATCAGCACCTTGTGCAGCAGCGCCTCGTCGGTCAGCGGAATGGGCTCGTTCTTCAGCACACGCTGGAACAGGTCCTTGGCATCCACATAGCCCAGCACATGGTCGATCACGTTGTCGCATACCGGGTAGGTCGAAAACGGCTCGGCTGCAATGCGCGCACGCACCACCACGTCGGGGTCGTCGCGGCGGAACCAGGCAATGCGGTCGCGCGGCGTCATGGCGCTGGACACCGTGCGCGTGTCCAGCTCAAATACATTGGCAATCACCTGCTGCTCACGCCGCGCCAGCACACCGGCCTGTGCACCGGCTTCGGTCAGCGCCAGGATGTCGGCGGAGGTTACTTTGTCATCGCGCTGGGCCGGCAGGCCCAGCAGCGTGAACAGGCCGTCCGTGCTCTTGCTGAACAGCCAAACCACGGGCTTGAACAAGGTGGTCAGCGCCTGCATCGGGCCGACCATGCGCATGGCCAGCTGTTCGGGGTTGTTCATGCCCAGCCGTTTGGGGAACAGGTCGGCAAACACCAGGAACAGTGAAATCGTGACCAGGAACGACGCAATGAACGCCGCTGTCTGGGCTGCTGATGGCGACAGCCACAGCAAAAAGAACTGCGCGAAGTATGGGCTCCAGGCTCCTTCGCCCACCACCCCGCCCAAAATGGCCACGGCGTTCAGCCCGATCTGCACCACGGTGAAGTAGGGGCCGGGGTGTTCCTGCACGCGCAACACCTTGTCTGCCCGCAGGTCGCCGCTGTCTGCCAGCTGGCGCAGCCGCAGGCGGCGTGACGCGGCCAGCGAAATCTCGGCCAGCGAGAAAAACGCGCTGGCAGCAATCAGCAGGGCAATGAGCAACAGGCTCTGGTTG
This sequence comes from Ramlibacter sp. 2FC, assembly GCA_943372515.1. Taxonomy (GTDB): domain Bacteria; phylum Pseudomonadota; class Gammaproteobacteria; order Burkholderiales; family Burkholderiaceae_C; genus RAM1. The sequence continues at coordinate 21,680 of CALRYY010000021.1, forward strand.
AGGGACATGACGCGGCAACTCCTGTCAGGAGTTTACCGGTGTGCCCCCTTCAGGGCCCTATTGGAAGAACCCGATACGAGTTTTCGCAGCCCCTGGTTTGGGCAGGTCGTCCACGCGCACCGTGTCGCGCCCGTCCAGGCGGGCATTGCCAAAGCCGGTCATCAGCGCACGGCGCATTTCGCGTGGCGCCAGTGCAGCCAGGCTGTCCAGCGTGTCGGATTCAGGCTCGGTGGCAAAGCGTTCCCCCCAGCCGTGTTCGCCGCGAATGCCCTGGTACAGGTTGCGCGCAATGCGACGGGCCGCCTCGGGCGTGGGCGGCTCGATCTCGAACACGTTCATGCGGTTCAGGATGGGCTCGGGGATGGACCGCTCGTCGTTGGCCGTCAGCACCCACACGACCTGGCTGGCGTCAATGGACACCTCGGCGAATTCGTCCATGAAGTCCTGGGCGCTGTCGTGCTCCAGCAGGCCATACAGCGCGCCCAGCGGGTCGTACTGCGCATCGGCACTGGCCTTGTCCACTTCGTCCACCACGATCACCGGGTTGGCGTACTGGCCGTCCACCAGCGCCTCAAATACCTTGCCGGGCTTGGCGCCCTTCCATTGCGACGACGAGCCTGACAGCAGCCAGCCGGCCGTCATGGAGCTCATGGGCACCAGGTTCATGCCGGTGCCCAGCAGGGCTGCCAGCTTGCGGGCGAAATGGGTTTTGCCGATGCCCGGCGGGCCCAGCAGCAGCATGGGCGTCACTTCAAGGCCGTCGCGGCTGTCCTGGCTCAGGGCCACGTGGCGGCGCACATCGTCCAGCGCGTCGGTGAAATTGGGCAATTGGTCGTACAGCGCGGCCATGTCAGGCACGCCACTGGGCTTGACCTGGAAGCGGTCGGGCCCGCGTTCGAGCATGCGTTCATAGGTGCTGCGCAGGCTGTCATGTTCACGCGGGCCGCCCATGTCCTGGAGCTTGGCCAGTTTTCGCTCCACCTCGTCAGGGCGGAACACGCTGCGCACTTGGGCAATGGGCAGCTGGAACGAAGAGGACTGAGGAACGAGACTGCGGGATTCCATCGGGGGCTCCTTTCAACGTTCGTCGAACACGGCTCTATTCCAGCATAAGCCGTGCCAGTTGAAAGGAGAAAAAGCGCCCGGAAGTGGGCGCCTTACAACAATCCGCCGCAGCGGTTCAGGTCGCGCTGGGGTTCAGCACCTGTTGCAATTCACCGTTCTCGTACATCTCCATCATGATGTCCGAGCCGCCGATGAACTCACCCTTGACGTACAACTGCGGAATGGTGGGCCAGTTGCTGTATTCCTTGATGCCCTGGCGGATTTCGTCGTCTTCCAGCACGTTGACGGTGGTCACGCCCTTGGGGTCCACACCGCAGGCCTTCAGGATCTGGATGGCGCGGCCAGAAAAACCGCACATGGGAAAGCTGGCGTTGCCTTTCATGAACAGGACGATGTCGCTGTTCTTGACCAGGCCGTCGATGCGTTGTTGCGTGTCGCTCATGGGTGTGTCCTCGCTGGGGGGCCGATGTCCCGGCCCATAAGGTGAAATTGAGGTGAATTATCCGCGTTCAAGCCATTGCCCGCCAGAACAGCGCTCAATGCCCGCCAGGTCCTGGCGGCTGTCAACCTGTGTAAAGCCCTGTGCGGCCAGCAGGCTGCGCACCGCCTGCGCCTGGTCATGGCCATGCTCCAGCAGCAGCCAGCCGCCGGGGTGCAGGCGCCTGGGCGCCTGCTGGATGATCTGGCGGATGTCGGCCAGCCCGTCGGGGCCGGACGCCAGCGCCTGCAGCGGCTCATGCCGCAGGGCGGGCAGGTGCGGGTCGGCAGCGGCCACATAAGGTGGGTTGGAGACAATCAGGCCGTAGTGCGATGTATCGCCTTGAAGCCATGAGCCCTGGCGGAAGGTCACGGGCAAACCCAGGCGCGCGGCGTTCGCGCGCGCCACGTCCAGTGCATCGGCGCTGGCGTCCACGGCGGTCACTTGCGCTTGCGGCCGCTGGCTTTGCAGCGCCAGCGCAATGGCGCCGCTGCCGGTTCCCAGGTCGGCCACGGCCATGGGCTTGTCCAGGCGCTCCAGTGCCCACTCCACCAGGGTCTCGGTATCTGGGCGTGGGTCCAGCACGCGGGCGTCTACCTGCAGCGTCAGGCCAAAGAATTCCTTGAAACCCGTGAGGTAAGCCACGGGTTCCCGATCGGCACGGCGCTGGCACAGATCTGTAAAGCGCAGCGCAACTTCAGCGGGCAACAGGTCGCCATCGTGCGCCACCAGCCAGGCCCGGTCGTGCGTGGCGCGGCCCAGCACATGCAACAGCAGCATCTGCGCGTCCAGCCGGGCGAGGCCGGCTGCGGCGGCCTGTTGCAGGGCCTGTGTGACGGTGGGCGCGCTCATGCTCAGCCCGCGGCGAATTCCAGCTCTTCCAGTTGCTCGGCCTTGCGCGCCAGCAGCAGGGCGTCGATCACTTCGTCAATTTCGCCGTCCATCACAAACTGCAGCTTGTACAGCGTGAGGTTGATGCGGTGGTCGGTCAGGCGGCCCTGCGGGAAGTTGTAGGTGCGGATGCGGTCGCTGCGGTCTCCGCTGCCGATCAGGCCCTTGCGCAGCGCGGCCTCCTTGGCTGCCCGCTCGCTGCGTTCCTTTTCCTGGATGCGTGCCTGCAGCACCTGCAGCGCCTTGGCCTTGTTGCTGTGCTGGCTGCGGCCGTCCTGGCATTCGGCCACGATGCCGGTGGGCAGGTGGACCACGCGCACTGCGGAATCGGTCTTGTTGATGTGCTGGCCGCCCGCGCCGCTGGCGCGGAAGGTGTCGATGCGCAAATCAGCCGGGTTGAGCTTGACGGCTTCAGCCTCGTCGGGCTCGGGCATCACCGCCACCGTGCAGGCACTGGTGTGGATGCGGCCTTGCGTTTCTGTGGCGGGCACGCGCTGCACCCGGTGGCCACCAGATTCAAACTTGAGCTTGCCATAGACGCCGGACCCGGAGGGGCCCTCGCTGGCCTGGCCTTCGACGCGCAGCACCACTTCCTTGTAGCCGCCCACCTCGCCCTGGCTGGCGCTCACCACCTCGCAGCGCCAGCCCTGGCGCTCGGCATAGCGGGTGTACAGGCGCAGCAGGTCACCGGCGAACAGGGCCGATTCATCACCGCCCGTGCCCGCGCGGATTTCCAGGAAGGCATTGCGCACATCGTCCGGGTCTTTGGGCAGCAGCAGGCGCTGCAGCTCCTCTTCCAGCGCGGCCAGCTCGCCCTCAGCGCTGGCGATTTCCTCGCGGGCCATGTCCGCCATCTCGGGGTCTTCCAGCATGTCACGCGCGCCGGCCAGATCGCTCTCGCGCTGCAAGAAGGTGGCAAATCGGCCGGCCACTTCAGTCACCTCGGCATGTTCGCGCGTCAGCGCGCGAAAGCGGTCTATGTCGCTCACCACGTCGGGCTGCTGCAAAAAGAAGTCCAGCTCCTGCAGGCGCACGGGGTAGCGGTCGAGTTGCTGACGGAGGAAGGGTTTCATGAAGGTGCGCACCGGTCAAGGTCCGGCATCCAGGGGTTCGCGGGGGTGGATTGCGGGTCAAGCCCGCAATGACGGCGTGATGGGCTGGCGAGCCAGCTAACGCTCTTTGCGCAAGAAGAAATGCTGGATGGCCGCGCTGGCGCGTTCACGCGCCTGGGCGTCGCCCGCGTGCAGCTCGGCCATGGCGCCGTGCAGCATTTTTTGCGTCAGGCCGCGCGACAGGGCCTCCAGCACGGCGTCTACATCCTCGCCTTTGGCCAGCAGTTTGCGGGCGCGTGCCAGTTCGGCGGCCCGCCACTCACCGGCCTGGGCATTGAGCTGCTGGATCAGTGGTACGGCCCCGCGCTGGTCCATCCAGTGCATGAAGCTTTGCACACCCGCGTCAATGATGGCCTCGGCCTGCGCCACCGCCGCCTGGCGGTTGGCCTGGCCGGTCTGCACCACATGGGCCAGGTCGTCCACGGTGTAGAGGTAAATGTCTTCCAGGCCCTTGACTTCGGGCTCGATGTCGCGCGGCACGGCCAGGTCCACCATGAACATCGGGCGGTGCTTGCGGCGCTTGAGCGCACGCTCCACGGCGCCCAGGCCGATGATGGGCAGGGTGCTGGCGGTGCAGCTGACCACGGCGTCAAATTCATGCAGGCGCTCGGGCAGCTCGCTCAGGCGCATGACCTCGCCGCCAAAACGCGAGGCCAGCTTTTCGCCGCGCTCCAGCGTGCGGTTGGCAATGGCGATGGTCTTGGGGTTTTTGGCGGCAAAGTGGGTGGCCGCCAGCTCGATCATTTCACCCGCGCCTACAAACAGTACGCGAATCTCGCCCAGGTCTTCAAACAGCTGGCCGGCCAGGCGCACGGCGGCAGCAGCCATGCTGATGGAATGCGCGCCGATTTCGGTGGAGGTGCGGACCTCTTTGGCCACAGCAAACGAGCGCTGGAACAACTGGTTCAGCGTGGTGCCCAGGGCGCCTGCTTCATCAGCGGCACGCACGGCATCTTTCATCTGGCCCAGGATCTGCGGCTCGCCCAGCACCATGGAATCAAGCCCGCTGGCCACGCGAAAGGCGTGGCGGGCCGCAAACCCGTCTTGCAGCGTGTAGGTATGCGAGCGCAGCAGCTCGGGCGACACGCCCCCTGAATGGGCCAGCCAGTCCAGGGTGTGTTCAACCTCCAGGTGTTCGCCCGCGCAATAGATCTCGGTGCGGTTGCAGGTGGACAGGATGGCGGCCTCGGGGCCACGCTCCACGCGCCCGGCCAGCGATTCGCGCAGGCCCATGAGCGTGGGCTCGATCTGGTCGATGGCGAACGCAAACCGGCCGCGCAGGTCCAGCGGCGCGGTCGTGTGGTTGATGCCCAGAGCCCAGACTGCCATGTGTGTTCTTGAAGACGTATCGTGAGGGTTTAGCGCGGATTATAAAATTTGTAGGGTAACCGGCTCCCGCATTGCATCAATTGCCCTGATCTGGATTTCTCATGGGACCCCTGGACGTGCTTTTTCACCTGCTCAATTTTGTGGCGCCGGCAGTTTTCACGGGGGTGGCGCTTGCCCTGGCGGCCCGCTTTGTGCTGCGCTACAAATCTGCAAAACTTTCATTGCCTGCGCAGGCAGCTATCAATTCAATAGCGGGCGTTGCAGTGCTGGCGGCCGGTCTGTGGTACTTTGGCCGCGACGGCAAGATGGCCACCTATGCGGCGCTGGTGGTGGTGTGTGCCACCACCCAGTGGATTGCAGGGCGCCACTGGCGATAATCATCCGCACATGCTGTACCTGATTTCTCCTGCCAAGTCCCTGGACTTTGAAACCCCCGTGGGCGACGTGCCCCACACCCTGCCGCAGTTTGTGGCGCAATCTGCCAAGCTTGTCGGTGTACTGAAAAAGAAGTCGCCACAGCAAATTGCAAAGCTCATGAACCTGAGTGATGCGCTGTCGGGGTTGAATGTGGCGCGCTACCAGGCCTGGACGCCCGAATTTACGCAAAGCAATGCGCGCCAGGCCGTGCTGGCGTTTGATGGTGACGTGTATGGCGGCCTGGACGCACGTACGCTGAAGGCCACGCAGCTCGACTGGGCGCAACAGCACCTGTGCATCCTGAGCGGCCTGTACGGCGTGCTGCGCCCGCTGGACCGCATGCAACCCTACCGGCTGGAGATGGGCACGACGCTCACCGTGGGCAAAGCGCGCAACCTGTACCAGTTCTGGGGCGCACAGATTGCGGACTACCTGAACGAACGGCTGGCCGCTGACCACACGCCCGTGGTGGTGAACCTGGCGTCGCAGGAATACTTCAAATCGGTGGACCGCAAGGCGCTGAAGGCGCGCGTCATTGAATGCGTGTTTGAAGAGTACAAGGCCGGCCAGTACAAGGTGATCAGCTTCTTTGCCAAGCGTGCGCGCGGCCTCATGGCACGCTATGCCATCACGCACAGGGTCACCACCCCGCGCAAGCTGGAAGGCTTTGACCTGGAAGGCTACGCGTTTGACGCGCAGGCCTCGCAACCCGACCGCTATGTTTTCCGGCGCAGGAGCCCCACTACATGAGCACCACCAGCACCCAGCAGATCACGCCTGACCTGCGCAAATGGATCATCGATCAGGCCCAGGCCGGCTACACGGCCGAGGTGGTGCTCAAGTCCATGGTGGCGTCAGGCTGGAATGAAGACGTGGCCATTGAGGCCATGGAGTCCACGCTCAAAGGCCATGCCGAAAGCCAGGCCGTGGCCAGTGGCCTGGCGCCGGCCGTGCCGGTGCCCGAGCCGGCGCTGGACGAATCGCCGCTGTACCTGGACGCGGGTGACCGCCAGGTGTGTGTGCTGCAGGCCATGTTCAACCCGCGCGTGGTGGTGTTTGGCGGCCTGCTGTCTGACGAGGAATGCGATGCGCTGATTGAGGCCGCCAAACCGCGACTGGCCCGGTCACTGACGGTGGCCACCAAGACCGGCGGGGAAGAGCTCAACGCCGACCGCACCAGCAACGGCATGTTCTTCCAGCGTGGCGAGAACGAGGTGGTCAAGCGTGTGGAAGAGCGCATCGCCAAGCTCGTGAACTGGCCCGTGGAAAACGGCGAGGGCCTGCAGGTGCTGCATTACCGCCCGGGCGCTGAATACAAGCCGCACTACGACTATTTCGACCCCAACGAGCCCGGCACGCCCACCATCCTCAAGCGCGGGGGCCAGCGCGTGGCCACGCTGGTCATGTACCTGGGCGAGCCGGCCAAGGGGGGCGGCACCACCTTCCCCGATGTGCACCTGGAGGTCGCGCCCAAGCGCGGCAACGCGGTGTTCTTCAGCTACGAGCGGCCGCACCCCACCACCAAAACGCTGCACGGCGGCGCACCGGTGATCGAAGGCGAGAAATGGATCGCCACCAAGTGGCTGCGCGAACGGCGGTTTGAATGAAGGTTCAGGCCAACGGGATCGACATCGAGGTTGAAGACACCGGTGCCAACGGCTCGCAGGCGGGCCGACCGGTGGTGCTGCTCATCATGGGCCTGGGCATGCAGCTGATCGCCTGGCCGCCCGCCCTGGTACAGGCGCTGGTGGACGCGGGCTTTCGTGTGATCCGCCATGACAACCGCGACATCGGCCTGAGCCAGCACTTTGACCACCTGGGCACGCCCAATGTGCTGTGGGAATCCGTGAAGCTGCGGCTGGGCCTGGGCATTCGCGCGCCCTACAGCCTGCACGACATGGCGCTGGACGCTTTGGGCGTGCTGGACGCACTGGATGTGCCACGTGCGCACGTGGTGGGCATCAGCATGGGCGGCATGATCGCGCAACGCATGGCACTGGCGGCGCCGCAGCGTTGCCTGAGCCTGACCAGCATCATGAGCACCAGCGGCGCGCGCGGCCTGCCGCAGCCCAAGGCCCATGTGGTTCGCGCGCTGCTGGGCCGCCCCGCGGGCCCCGGCCTGCCGGCCGTGGTGGACCATTACGTCAAGCTGTTCCGCGTGATCGGCAGCCCCGGCTACCCGCTGGACGAAGCGCAGATGCGTGAACGCATCATGGCCGGGCTGCAGCGCAGCCACCACCCGGTGGGCACGGTGCGCCAGTTGGTGGCGGTCGCCGCCGACACCGGCCGCCGCGCGGCTGAGCTGGGCCGCATCGCCATGCCCACGCTGGTGCTGCACGGCAAGGACGACCCATTGGTGCCATACCCCTGCGGTGTAGACACCGCCAAACGCATCCCCGGCGCGCGCATGGTTGGCATCGGCGGCATGGGCCACGACCTGGCGCCCGGCGTGGTCGACCGCCTGCTGGAGCCCCTGGTGCCCCACCTGCAGGCGGTGTAAAAAAAATGACTGTACCCAACACCCCCGAAGGCTCGCAGCTGGGCAAGCCCTCTGCCTACATCGACCAGTACGACGCCTCGCTGCTGTTCCCCATCCCGCGTGCGGCCAAGCGCACCGAGATCGGCCTGACCGGCCAGCTCCCCTTTTTTGGCGCCGACATCTGGACGGCGTTTGAGCTGAGCTGGCTCACACCGCGCGGCAAGCCGCAGGTGGCGCTGGCGCACATCACCGTGCCGTGCGAGACGCCCAACATCATCGAAAGCAAGTCGTTCAAGCTGTACCTCAACAGCTACAACAACACCCACTTTGACAGCGCCGACCAGATCCGCGAGCGCCTGCGCGCCGACATTTCCGAGGCCGTGTGGCGCGGCGCCACGCCCATGTCGTCGGTGGGCGTGAAGCTGGTGCTGCCCGACCAATTTGACCGCGAGCCCGTGCACGAGCTGGACGGCCTGAGCCTGGACCGCCTGGACATTGAATGCACGCATTACCAGCCGGCTCCCGAGCTGCTGACGGCAACCTTTGGCGAGCAGCCGGTGACTGAAGTGCTGACCAGCAATTTGCTCAAAAGCAACTGCCTGGTCACCGGCCAGCCCGACTGGGGCAGCGTGCGCATTGCCTACAACGGCCCGCAGATCGACCAGGGCGCGCTGCTGCGCTACCTGGTGAGCTTTCGCAACCACAATGAATTTCACGAGCAATGCGTGGAGCGCATCTTTGTGGACATCCGCGCGCGCTGCCAGCCCACGCAGCTGTCGGTGTATGCGCGCTACACGCGCCGCGGCGGGCTGGACATCAACCCGTACCGCACCAGCCACCCGCAGGCGCTGCCGGCGAATGTGCGCACCGCGCGCCAGTAAATCAGGCCAGGTCGGTAAACGACTGCAGCGGCGTGAGGGCAGGGAACTGCCCCGCGCGTTTTTCCTTCATGGCGGCAATGGCTTCGCGCACATGGGCGTTGCTCCAGATCGCGCCCTGCACCCAGCCCATCTGCTTGAGTGAATCCTCCACAGAATGGTCGCGGGTGTAGTGGATCACCTGCTTGGTGCCCCAGATCGCCACCGGCGGCTTGGCGGCAATCTCTTTGGCGCATTGCAGGGCGGCGGCCAGCATGGCATCGGGCGTGTCAAACACCTCGTTGACCAGGCCATAGCCCAGCGCCTTGTGTGCGCCCAGGCGGCGCCCGGTATAGGCCAGCTCTTTCACCACGCCCATGGGCAGCAGCTTGGGCAGGCGCTGCAGCGTGCCCACGTCGGCCACCATGCCGATGTTGATCTCCTGGATGCAAAAGAACGCATCCGCCGTGGCATAGCGCATGCAGCAGGCCGTGACCATGTCCACCGCGCCGCCGATGCAGCCGCCCTGGATGGCCGCGATGACAGGGATGCGCAGCGTCTCCAGCTTGGTGAAGGTGGCCTGCATGTCGGTCAGCATGTCGTAGATGGCGGCGCGGCCTTCGGCGCTCTGGTCGTCCATGGCAATGGCGCTGCTGAAAGTGTCCAGCGACATGCCGGCGCTGAAATGCTTGCCGGTGGACGAGATGACCAGGGCGCGGGCCTGGCCCTGGCGGTGCAGCTGCGTCAGCACCTCGTCCAGCTCGCGCCAGAAGGTGGGGTGCATGGTGTTCAGCTCTGCGGGGCGGCTGAGCACCAGGTGGGCGACATGGTCTTGTACGGTGAGTTCAAAGCATTGCATGGCGGGCTCCTGTGGCGGCCACTGTAAGCCGCAGGCCAGCGCGGCTGGAAGCAACTGCGCGACAAGCCCCGGCGCGCCAGCTTCAGCGCGTCGCCACCCAGTCGCAGCGCAGGCGGCAGGCGCTGTGCGCGCGCACGCGCCAGGCCACATAGCTGCCGGGCAGCAGCATGCCCAGCAGGCACAGCGGCATGGCCCAGACCTGGTCGAAAGCAAAGGCAGGCAGCCAGCCCACCCAGCCCATGAGCCACAGCGTCAACACGCCGTCCCACAGGTGATATTCCAACGGGTGGTCGGCGCGATGCGTGACGTGCCACTGCTTGATGCGCTGCATTTCGTTCAGGGTCATGGCGGCTACCTCCGGGCGTATGTCTGTCAATGTAAGCATTGGGTAAGCATTCGTCAATGCGCTCGATCAGGGAAAGCACCCAGGTCGCTGCCAGCCAATTGACAGTCTCGAACCGCAAAGTAAGCGCACCGGCAAGACCGCCGTTGAGGAGACAGCTTCATGGATACCGACAGCCTGCCGCGCGCCAGCGCGAACGACCTGCCACGAAGCTTTCGCTTGACGCCGCGCGGCCAGCTGCGCGCCAGGGCTGCGGCCAACTCGCCGGCACACGGCGCCCTGTCGGCCCACCATTACGACCTGTTGCAGATGTGCGGGACGCAAATACGCTATGAGCAGTTGGGCCAGTTCATGCCCCCGCGCACGCTGCGCGAATCGCTGGAAACCCTGATGGCCCTGGGCTTGCTGGAAGGTGTTGAACAGGGCGCCACCCATCTGGCGGCTGCCTGAGTGCCGGGCGCAGGCCTACCAGAGCTTGGCGCAGTTGCCGCTGAACACCACGGCGCCGGGCGCTGTGGGCGCGGCGTCGGCCTCTACCGTCACCACCAGCTTTTGCACATTGGACAACAGCTTTTCCGACGTGCCGGGCAGCTCTGACGTGGCCGAACCTGTGAGCGGCACGGGGCCCAGCACAAAGGCCGGCCCTGTTGCCGGCACAGCCCACAGCACCAGGCGGCCCTGCGCGGGCGCCGCAATGGGGCCGATCACCTTGACGGTCATGGCCGTGCCGTGGCGCAGCGAGCTGACCAGCAGCTTGCCGTTGCCCTGGGCGTCGGTCAGCAGCCCCACATAGCTTTGCGGCAGGCGCTGGCCGGTCAGCATGGCCGCGCGGTCAGCGGTGATGAACAGGCCCGGCACCAGCACAAACAAGGCGCTGGCCGCCAGCAGGCCTGCGGCCAGTCCACCCAGGCTGAAGCCCGCGGGTTTGAGCCAGCCCAGCGGGGCAGGGCGTGTGGGTGCAGTGGCAACCGACAGGGGGCGGGTGCGCGCGTCGATGGAGGCCCACACGCGTGGCGGCGCAGCGCGCGGCGGCACCGTCTGCCCCAAGGCGCCCAGGCGGGCGTCCCATTCGGCCACGGCCAGCTGCAAGTCGGTGCGGTCGCGCAGCAGCCGCTCAAACCGGCGGCGTGCGCCGCCGGCCAGTGTGCCCAGCACATAGGTGGACGCCAGGTGTTCGATGAGCTGCGGGTCGGAGTACCTCATGCCGCCACCCCACGCGCCGCCAGGCAGGTCTTGAGCTTGTCCAGCCCGCGGCGAATCCAGGCTTTGACCGAGCCCAGCGGGGCGCCCATCTGCTGGGCCACTTCGCTGTGCGACAGCCCCTGGTAGTAGGCAAGCGCCAGGCTCTGGCGGTGGCTGCCGTCCAGCGCGCCCAGGCAGGCCTCGATGTGCAGGGCGCGCGTGGCTTCACCCAGCAGGTCCAGGGCGCTGGGGGCGCTGGCGGCACCGGGCCGGTCGTCCAGCGCGTCGTCGTCCGGCAACTCTGATTCCGCGCGGCGCGTGCGCTGACGCAGCGCATCCAGCGACTTGTTGCGCACGATCGCCATCAGCCAGGTCATGGGCTGCACGGGCTGCCCGTTGACGTGACTGCGGTAGCTGCCCGCGTTTTTCCAGATGCTCACAAAGGCCTCTTGCAGCACGTCTTCGGCTGCCTGTTCACGTCCCAACATACGAAGGGCAACGCCAAACAGATGCGCCTGGGTGCGCGAATAGACTTGCGCAAAGCAGGCGTGGTCGCCCTGCGCGGTGCGCTCTATCAGTTGCTCAAGGGTGAGGCTGTCCAGGCTCATGGCCGCGAGTATAGGTACTCGCGGGGGCTTGGCTAGACGCGACGGCGACGCGGCACGACCTGCAGTTGCACCGTGGCTCGCGCCGGGCTGGCCCCTACCGTCACGGCCTGCAGCGGCAAGTCAATCAGCTGGTCCGCATGCCAAACCCGCACCTGCGCGGCGCCGTCGGGCACGTCGTCAAACACGGCCTGGCCCTCCGGCGTGGTGCGTTGCGCCCAGGGCGAATCGCTCACGTACACATGGCCGCGCATGGAGCCGTGGATGTGGCAGCCCAGCAGCACCGCGCCGGCTTTGTCCATCGTCACATCTGCCGTCTTGCCCGCCTTGCCATCGGCCTTGCCGTCCAGGCGCAGCTCAAAGCCCCCTGTGTTCGAGAACTGCGCCAGGCCGGCGGCCGAGCCGCGCACGTGGTGTTCCCAGGGGTCGTTGTTGATGAAGGTGACTTTGGCGCCCACGGGCACCAGCGTAACCGCCGGGATGAAGCGCATCTTGTCCTGGTTGACGGTAGCCGTCAGGGGCAGGGCGGCCTTGGGCGTGCCCTTGGCCGATGTCACCACAACCACCACCGCGTCCTGCACCGGCTTGCCCTCCTTGTCCAGCACGGTGACGGATACGACGCCGGCGCCGGCGCCGGTGGCCATGGCGCATGCCATGAAGAATGTTGCAAGCCGCAGGGTGTTCATGGGGGTGTCACTTTTCGGTAATGGTGTCGCGGTGCATCGGGGCCAGTTGCGCCAGCAGCTGGTTTTGCGCCCGGAACGGTATGCCCTGCGCGTCCATGGACAGCTGCAGCACCTCGACCAGCGCATTGAAGTCGGACTTCTTGATGTCCAGGTTGGCGTGGGCCGATTTCATGTCGGCGCCCTTGTACACGCACGGCCCGCCCATGACCTGGCAGAACTGGTCCACCAGCTGCTCTTTCACGCGCTGCTGGTTGGACGGCTTGAAGTGCGGCCCGGTGCGGGGGTCGGCCAGCAGGCGCACCATGAAGTCGTCCATCAGCTTCACCAGGCCCGGCTTTTCACCAAAGGTCTTGTACAGCGTGTCGGCGGGCGCGGTCTGGGCCATGGCCAGGCCGCAGGTGGCCAGCATCAGGGCAATCAGGGTCTTTTTCATGTCGGGTTCCTCTTGTTGTGTGAATCAGAAAGCCACTTGCGCCGACAGGTAGGCGCCGGTCTGCTTGCGGTTGCCGGTCACGCCGGGCACCACGCGGCCCAGGTCCACATAGGCCAGCGTCAGCGAAAGATTTTTGCTGGGCGCCCAGGCAATGAAGATGTCTTTCCAGTCTTCTTCGCGCAGCGCATCCCCCAGGCCGGCGGCGCGGCCCAGTGATTGAAGGTTGTTGGGCTTGAAGCGGTATTCGGCGCCAATGGCCACGTTTTTGCTCAGCAGATACGCCACGGAAAATTCCGGTTGCAGGCTGTAGCTGTCGCGCCCCGGCGCATTGGAGCCAAAGCCCAGCAGGCCGTTCTGGTTGGCCTTGGTGGCGCGCAGCGTGCCATTGACCAGGATGCCCTGCGCCAGGAACAATTTGGTGGCGCTCACGTATACGTCCACACCGCTGGTCTTGGTACCCAGGAAGTTGAACACCGAGCCCAGCGAGCCGGGGCGCGTGTGCTTGTATTCCAGGCCCACCGCAATCTGCGGCATCAGCGTGTCGCTGTCCAGCACGGCGTCGCCGGCCACGCGGACCTTCACGCCCAGGATGTCCATCTTGATGTGCTGGCCCGGTGTGACGCCAAAGGGCGCAATGCCGTTCAGCGCAATCGACGGCGCTGCGTTGAAGTCCTGGCGCGCCACCGACAGCTCGATGCGGTCCTTGAAGCCCAGCGCCGCGCCGTAGGTGGTCAGGCCGTAATCCTGGGTGCTGGCGCGGGTGATGTGCGCTGAAGCGCCAATCTCGCCTTCGGTGGCGTTGGTGCCGATCACGGCCCAGGGCGTGAGCCCGCCACCGGCGGCGCCGTCAATGGAACTGACGCCGCCGGTCAGCAGCAGTTTGCCGGTATCAGCCTGGGCCAGGCCGCAGCACAGGGCTGCCAGGGCCAGCGCCATGGCGTTCTTCGCGTTTGTCATGGGTGCTCCGTCGTAGGAAGTTGTTGGTATGCCAACCCGTTACGTGGTGCTGTTACATCCGGATTCACAAATTCACAATATCCGACGACTTGCAGGGGCAATGAAACCCGGCTGGCCACCACGGCGTAGTCAGGTTATGAAAAAACAACAACTGATGCTGGCGCTGGCCGTGCTCGCGCAGTCGGGAGTGGCGTTGGCGCAGATCCCACCGGCACAGACAGCGCCCACGCGCGTGTGGGTCACACCGCCCCCGGGCAATGCTGCAAGGGGCCAGGCCCTGTACGCAGCGCAGTGCACGGCCTGCCACGCGGTAGACGCCCACAAGACCGGCCCGGCCCATCGCGGTGTCTTTGGCCGCAGGGTTGGCAGCGCGCCGGGCTACCAATATTCAGACGAGCTGGCTGCGTCCCGTATGAGGTGGACCGCACAGACGCTCAATGCATGGCTGGCTGATCCTGAGGACCTCGTGCCGGGCCAGCGCATGGGTGTGCAGGTGGACGACGCGCAAGAGCGTGCCGACCTGATCGCCTGGCTGGCGACGTTGCGATAGTCGTAACAAAAATTTTATTTGTTCAACACGGCATCCAGTTGACTGCGTGCCCCGTACTCACTGAGCGCTTTCCTTTACTTTAACTTTGCAAACAGGAGCCCATCATGCGCATCAATAAACTCAACCTCGCCTTGCTTGCGGTCGCTGCGGCCTGTGCCGCCGGCACCAGCCTCGCATCCAGCCACCGTGAGGCGCCGTTCATCACGACCAGCCCCAAAGCGGACGGCACAGACTTCTACATGTTTCGCAGCTACGAGACCGGCCGCAGCGACTATGTGACGCTGATCGCCAATTACCAGCCGCTGCAAGATGCCTACGGCGGGCCCAATTACTTCAAGATGGACCCGAACGCGCTGTACGAGATCCACATCGACAACAACGGCGACGCCCGCGAAGACATCACCTTCCAGTTCCGCTTCAACAACACGCTGGCCAATGGCGGCAAAGGCGTGGAGCTGCCCATCGGCGGCAAGTCCATCGCCATCCCGCTGACGCAAGCCGGTGCCGTGGCCAATGTGTCGGATGCCAACCTGAACGTGGCTGAAACCTACACGGTGAACGTGGTGCGCGGCGACCGCCGCAAGGGTACCGTGCAGGCCGTCACCAAGACCAGTGGCGCCGGCACCTTTGAAAAGCCGGTGGACTACATCGGCGTCAAGACGCTGGGCAATGCGGCTGCGTACGCCACCTACGCCGGCAAGCACATCAGCGAAATCAAGGTTCCCGGTTGCCCCGCAGGCAAGGACACAGGCCGAGTGTTTGCCGGCCAGCGCCAGGAGGGCTTTGGCGTCAATCTCGGGCCCATTTTTGACCTGGTGAACGCCACCGCCGCACAAATCACCAACCCGGCGCTGATCAACGCCTTTGCCGCCAACTCCATCCAGGGCAAGAACGTCACGTCGCTGGCCATCGAGGTCCACAAGGACTGCCTGACCGCCGGCACCGAGCCCGTGATCGGCGCCTGGACAACCGCCAGCCTGCGCCAGGCACGTGTGCTGTCGGGCGCGCCCGCGTCGGGCCACCAGGCCAGCGAAAAAGCCGGCGGCGCCTGGACGCAGGTGTCGCGCCTGGGCAACCCGCTGGTCAACGAAGTGGTCATTGGCCTGCGCGACAAGGACAAGTTCAACGCGTCCAAGCCCTCGGGCGACGGCCAGTTTCTGGACTATGTGATCTACCCCACGCTGCCGCCGCTGCTGGGGTTGGTGCTGGCGGGCAACACCGCGGCGCTGGCACCGGTGAACCTGCCGCGCACCGACCTGGCCACCACCTTCCTGACCGGCATCACCGGAGTGAACAAGCCCGGCACGGTCACGCCGTCTGAAATGCTGCGCCTGAACACCGCCATTGCACCGGTGGCCTTTGCCGACCAGAACCGTCTGGGCGTGGCCGGTGAAGTGCTGCGTGTGGGCGGTGTGGCCAACCTGGCCAATGCCAAGGACCTGGCGGGCTTTCCCAATGGCCGCCGTCCCAAGGACGACGTGGTGGACATCGCCCTGGTGGCCATGCTGGGCGGCCTGTGCGTGATCAACGGCGACAACGACGCCCTGAAGCTCAACAGCATCCCCGGCGTGGCCGGTGTCACGTCGGCCTGCAAGCTGTCCAGCGTTCCCATGGGCGCTACATCGGCCAGCGTGCACGACGGTGTGGACCAGGCCGTGGTGCCGTTCCTGGCAGGCTTTCCGTACCTGAACACCCCCAACGCAGGCTCGCAGTAAGCGGCCGACCCAAGGAGCAACACCATGAAGACTACGATTCTGAAACACCGCTTCTGGGCTCTGGGTGCGGGCGCTGCCCTGCTGGCAGCCTGCGGGGGTGGCGGCGGTGGCGGCAGTGCACCGGTGGACCCGGTGGCCAGCGGCAGCGACATACCCGTGTCGGCCACCACCAGTTCGGCCGGGGCCTTTACGTTCGTCAACGGCGTGGCCAGTACGACCGACAACACGGCCGAGCCGCTGGTGGTGGGTGACGCCACCCTGGCTACCAGCGAGACCGACGAACCCGACGCCATCTGAGCAATGCGTTTGCTGCACGTTGCCATCGCGCTGGCTGGGGTTGTTGCGACGGCGGCCCACGGTGCGGGCCGCGACATGACGCCCACAGGCGATACGCAGGTGGTGCAGACCCTGGGGCCGCGCACACAGGCCGTTGTGCCGGCCCCGGCTGCGGCCACGCCGCAGGCCGCTGCGCAGGCGGCGCAGCAGGCCGCTCAGCAGGCCATCACCCAGGCCCGTGAAACCGCAGACCCACGCTACCTGGGCCACGCCCAGGGCGTGCTGGCACCCTGGTGGGACAAGCCCGACGCACCGGCGGCGCTGGCCGTGCTGCAGGCCACAGTGCAGCAGGGCCGCCATGAATTTGCAGCCGCCCGTGCAACGCTTCAGTCCGCGCTCAAACGTGATCCATCCCAGGCGCAAGGCTGGCTGACGCTGGCCACGCTGGAGCGCGTGGCGGGCCGTTATGCACAGGCGCTGGTGGCGTGCCGCCAGGTTGCAAGTGCCGGTGCGGCCTTGTATGCCGCGGCCTGCGAGCTGGAGACCACCTCACTGCAAGGCCGCCATGATGAAGCAAGGCGCGGCCTGCAGGCGCTGGCCTCGCAGGCGCCTGACCGCTCCACGCGCGCGTGGCTCACGTCGCTGCTGGCCGAGAGCGAAGAACGCGCGGGGCGCGATGCGCCGGCCCTGGCCGCCTACCAGGCCAGCCTGGCGCTGGCACCCGACGGCTACACCGCGCTGGCCGCAGCCGACCTGATGCTGCGCACCGGCAAGGCCGTCGCCGCGCTGAAGCAGCTGGACGGCCAGCCCGCCAGCGACGCCGTGCTGCTGCGCCGCGCCCGAGCGCTCAAAGCCCTGAACGACCCGCGCTGGCAGGCGTTGGCTGCTGAGCTGCGCGAGCGCTTTGCCGCGCTGGACGCACGGGGCGACGACCCCGCCACCCATGCCCGCGAGCGCGCCATGGCCGCGCTCTGGTTGCACGGTGATGGCGCCGCGGCACTGACCGCCGCCCAACTGAACCTCACCCTGCAAAAGGAACCGCTGGACTGGTGGCTGGCGCTGCGCAGCGCCGAACTGGCGCAACAGCCGGCAGAGCTGGCACGGTTGAAGGAAGCACTGGCGGCCACCGGGCTGCGCGACGCACGGCTGGCGCGCACGGCAAACGCATCATGATGTGCCTGTTGAAGAACACGTTGACGAATGCAGCGGCGTGGCACCGCGCTGTGTGGGCAGGCTTGCTGCTGGCCGCCAGCGTGTCCCCCGCACATGCGCACAAGGCGAGCGACGCCTATGCCCTGCTGGCAGGCGGCGAGCCCTCGGGCACAGTCACTGTGCAGCTGTCGCTGGCTGTGAAGGACCTGGACGTGGCGCTGCCCGCGCTGGACGCCGACAACAACCGCGAGATGACCTGGGGCGAGCTGCGCCAGGGGATGGCGCAGATCACCACCTGGGCAGCGCAGGGTGTGGCCCTGCGCTGCGACGCACAGGCCGTGCAACCCGTGTGGGTTTTTGAATCGCTGGAGCAGCGAGCGGATGGTGCCTATGTGCGGGTGGCGGCGCGGCTTGACTGCGCGGCCGGCAAAACGCTGGCGCTGGACTACCAGCTCATGAAAGACCTGGACCCAACGCACCGCCTGCTCATGGCAGGCAACCTGGACGGCAAGCCCGTGGCAGCCGTGCTGGCGCCGCAAGGCAGGTCTGCTGTTGCATTGCGGGGCACGGACAGTGCGGGGGGCGCAGGCGCCACCACTGCGGCATTGCCGCAAACCGGACCGGCCATCCTGGCGCACTTTCTGCCCGAAGGTGTGCACCATATCGCCACCGGCTACGACCACCTGGCGTTTTTGCTGGCGCTGCTGTTGCCCGTCATGCTGGGGCGCCAGGCTCAGGGCGGCGGGCCCGCACCGCTGCACCGGCCCGGCCTCACGGCACTGATCACCACGGTCACGGGTTTTACCGTGGGCCACTCCATCACGCTGGTGCTGGCCACGCTGGGGCTGATCGCCTCACCCGCCTGGGTGGAGCCGGCCATTGCCATCACCATCGGCATCTCGGCGCTGCTCAACCTGTACCCGGTGCGCTGGGTGCGCGGGGATGTGCTGGCGCTGGGCTTTGGCCTGATTCACGGCCTGGGGTTTTCCAACATCATGCGCGAGGCCGGCGTCAGCGGGCCGCTGCTGCCCTGGGCCCTGGCGGGCTTCAACATCGGGGTGGAAGCAGGCCAGCTCGTCGGCGTGGCGGCCTGGTGCGTGCTGCACCTGCTGCTGGTGCGCTGGGCGCTGTACGACAAGGTCGTGGTGCGCGGCGGCTCATGGGCGCTGCTGGCGCTGGCCGCTTACTGGACGGTTGAGCGGTTGACGGGCACCTAGAACAACTGGTCCATGTTGGCTGGCCCAGGCAGCTGTGCTGCTGGCGCGGCAGGTACCACAGCCACTTCCCCTGGCCCAGGCGCCCTGGCCAGGGAGCCCACCCGCACACCCAGCAGCCGGAACCTGCGCGTGAGGTCAATCCGTTTCAGGCACAGGCCCGCCGTATGCCGGATGAGCTTGGCGTCGGCGGTGGGGGCGGGCAGGGTCTGGTCGCGGGTCACAATCTTGAAGTCGCCGTAGCGCAGCTTCACGCCAATGGTCTTGCCCACATAGCCCTTGCGCTGCAGGTCGCCGGCCACGCGCTCGCACAGGTCGGTAAAGATCGCGCCCAGCTCTGCGCGGTCGCGCACGGCGTGCAGGTCGCGGTCAAACGTCGTTTCGCGGCTCATCGAAACCGGCTCGCTCTCGGTTTCTACCGGGCGGTCGTCGCGGCCCCAGGCGGCGTCGTGCATCCACGCGCCGTAGCTTTTGCCAAAGTTGTCGATCAGCCATTCACGCGGCTGCGCCGCAATGTCGCCGATGGTCATCAGGTGCAGCTTGTGCAGCTTGACTTCGGCCTTGGGGCCGATGCCGTTGATCTTGCGCACCGCCAGCGGCCAGACCCTGGCCTGTACGTCGGCGTCGTAAATGATGGAAATCCCGTTGGGCTTGTTGAACTCGCTGGCCATCTTGGCCAGCAGCTTGTTGGGTGCCACACCCACCGAGCAGGTCAGGCCGGTGGCGTCGAAAATGCTTTTCTGGATCAGTCGCGCCAGCACACGGCCGCCCTCGCGCTGGCCGCCGGGCACGTGGGTGAAATCGATGTACACCTCGTCCACGCCGCGGTCCTGCATGACCGGTGCGATCTCGGTGATGATGGATTTGAACTGGCGCGAATACTTGCGCACCTCTTCAAAGTCCACCGGCAGCAAGATCGCTTGCGGCGCCAGCTTGGCGGCTTTCATGAGCCCCATGGCCGAGCCCACGCCAAATTGCCGCGCGGCATAGGTGGCGGTGGTGATCACGCCGCGCCCGGCATAGTCCTTGAGCAGCGGGAACGCACCCACCGGGATCTCGTGCGTGGGCATGTCTGCATACTTTTCGCGCAGGGCTTCGTCCAGCCGGCGCCGCCCGCCGCCGATCACCACCGGCAGGCCCTTGAGCTGCGGGTAGCGCAGCAGCTCCACCGACGCGTAAAACGCGTCCATGTCCAGGTGGGCAATGCGGCGCAAGGCCGTGCCAGTGGAGGGGTCAGGGCTAGCAGCGCTTTGCGCACGGGCATTCATGCGCCAGCATGGTACAGGCACATGTCTGCAGGGGCGGCCAATACCGGTTCACTTGAGGCGCGTCAACACGCCTTGCCACTGGCGCCGATAGCATGGGCCACATGCCTGTTTCTCCCTCACCTGCCTTGCCCGTGGCGGCTGCCGCAGCCCCAGGCGTGGCGCGGGTCCTGTACGCCAGCCAGGCGCGCATCGACGGACCGGTGTTCGCAGAAATGGAGCGCATTCGCGCCTGCGCCGTGCGCAACAACGAACCGCTGGGCGTGCACACCGCGCTGGCCCATCAGTCGGGCTGGTTCCTGCAGTGGAAAGAGGGGCCCCCAGACGCCGTGCGCCAGATCATGGCGCGTGTGCTGCAGGACCCGCGCCACCACGGCTGCCGCATCATGCACCGCAGCACCGGCCCCCGCCTGCTGCCGGGCGTATGGTCCATGAGCATCGTGCAGTGCGAAGACAGCGCGGCTGAATTTGAAGCGCGGGTGGACCAGGTGGATGCCGTGCGGCTGCAGGGCCTGCAGTACGCCCCGGCGGCTGCGTGGCGCATGCTGTCCACGCCGCTGCGCCACCCCTGTGCCGACCGGCAGGACACGCCGGGCGTGTTTCGCCGTGTGATGGTGTGCAGCGCCGGTGGTGAAGAGTCATTTGCCCTGGTGCAGCACCTGGCCTGGCTGCACCGCCAGGAAGTGGTGCGGCGCCGGTTTGCCGGCCCCCAGACGCTGGACGTGGGCAGCAATTACACCGACCTGCCCGACGGCCAGGGCGCGGTGCGGGTGATCGCCATGGCGCGCAATGGGCTGGGCCTGGGGCTCACGCGTGCGCTGCTGGCCGACTACCCGCTGGTGGTGCTGTGGTGCAGCGGTACCGATGCGCTCGACGAAGACCTGATGGAGCGCATGGTTCAGGCCTGTGCCGATGCGCCGGCGCCACCCGTGCTGCTGGGGCTGGGCGCCAGCGCCGCAGCCCACCGCACCATGTTCAGGCTGGCGCACCGCGCCGGCCTCATCTACCTGGACGCAGCGCCCGTGCAGGGGCCCGACCAGGCCTGGGACGTCATCATGGGCCAGCTGCGGGTGATGCGCAGCGCCGCCAACAACCTGTGGCGCCGGTCAGATTTCTCACCGGCAGACTGACCCCCGCTGCACCGCGGCTTCAGCCGTGGGCGGTGGGGTAGCTGCCCGGCAGCAAAATGCCGCTGTCCACCGTGCCCACCTTGGTGTGGCCGCAAAACGCCATCGACAGGTCCAGTTCCTTGTGGATGATCTGCAGGGCTTTGCTGACACCTTCTTCACCCATGGCGCCCAGGCCGTACAAGAAGGCGCGGCCGATGTAGGTGCCCTTGGCGCCCAGCGCCACGGCTTTGAGCACATCCTGCCCGCTGCGCACGCCGCCGTCCATGTGCACCTCGATCTGGCGGCCCACCGCGTCCACGATGGCAGGCAGGGCGCGGATGCTGGATTCAGCGCCGTCCAGCTGCCGGCCGCCATGGTTGGACACGATCAGCGCATCAGCGCCCGACTGCACGGCAATGTGCGCGTCTTCCACGTCCTGGATGCCTTTGAGGATCAGCTTGCCGCCCCAGCGCTTCTTGATCCATTCCACGTCGCCCCAGTTGAGGGCCGGGTCAAACTGCTTGGCCGTCCATTCGGCCAGCGAGCCCATGTTCTCTACGCCCGACACATGGCCCACGATGTTGCCGAACTGGCGGCGCTGGGTGCCCAGCATCCCCATGCACCAGCGCGGCTTGGTCGCCATGTTGACCAGGTTGGCGATGGTCAGCTTGGGCGGCGCGCTCAGGCCGTTCTTCAGGTCCTTGTGGCGCTGGCCCAGAATCTGCAGGTCCAGCGTCAGCACCAGGGCCGAGCAGCCCGCAGCCTTGGCCCGGTCGATCAGGCGTTCAATAAAGCCGCGGTCCTTCATGACGTACAGCTGGAACCAGAACGGGTGGTTGTCGGTGCCTTTGGCCACGTCCTCGATCGAGCAGATGCTCATGGTCGACAAAGTGAACGGGACGCCGAATTTTTTGGCCGCGCGCGCCGCCAGGATCTCGCCGTCGGCGTGCTGCATGCCTGTCAGGCCCGTGGGCGCAATGGCCACCGGCATGGCCACGTCCTGGCCGATCATGCGGGTGGCCGTGCTGCGGTTTTCCATATTGACCGCCACCCGCTGGCGGAATTTGATCTTCTGAAAATCGCTCTCGTTGGCGCGGTAGGTGCTTTCGGTCCAGCTGCCGGAATCGGCGTAGTCGTAAAACATGCGCGGCACGCGCTTTTGCGCCAGCACGCGCAGGTCTTCAATGTTGGTGATCACGCTCACGGGTTTGTCTCCTCGGGTTGCCCAGATGCTAGCGGCTTTGGCGCCTGCGCTGGATGAAGAATATTCCACGCGCCGCCCGGTGGCTGCAAATTTGCTCAACCCTTTGGCAAAATGGGCGGGCAGCCGTGGCGCTGCTTCAGGGAGCCTTCTTTGTACCCACTGCCCGAGCCATTGGCCTTGCGCGGCGTTTGCGCAGCAGACCAGGATTTCCTGGAAGCACTCTATTTCTCCAGCCGCGAAGACCTGCACCACGCCCTGCCTGACGGTGAGGCGCTGCGCCAGCTGGTCGCCATGCAGCATCGCATGCACCAGGCGGGCGTGCAGCAAAACTTTCCCGGCGCGGTCGATCTGATCCTGCTGCGCAGCGGGCAGGCGATCGGGCGCGTGTTGCTGCACGCCACCGCGACAGACCTGCGCCTGGTGGATATTGCCGTCCTGCCGGCGGCGCGGCGCGCCGGTGTGGCCCGCACGGTGCTGGGCGCGCTGCAGGCGCAGGCACTTCGCGCGGGGCGCGGCATGAGCCTGGCCGTGGCGAAATCCAACGCGGCGGCCAGGGTCCTGTATGCGGGCCTGGGTTTTGAGGTGCAGTCCGAAGACCTCGTGTTCGAACAGCTGGCATGGCGGCCGGCGCAGCCATGACCGCACCCATGACAGCACCCACAAGCTACCTGAGGCTGGCGCCGTCGTTTGACGTGGCGCGCCTGCAGCACGAGCTGCGGGGCATTGAAGACTCCCCCTGGATCGGCCACTTCAACACCGGCGCCTACGACAAGGGCTGGGCGTGCATCCCGCTGCGCTCGGTGGGCGCCAGCCTGGACCACATCATGCCGCTGGACGGTGCGCAGTTCAGCGACACCGTGCTGCTGGCGCGCTGCCCCTATGTGCGCCAGGTGCTGGACAGCTTTGAATGTGAAAAAACCTCGGTGCGCTTCATGGCGCTGGAGCCCGGCGGCGTCATCAAGGAACACCGCGACGCCGGCGCGTCGCTGGACGACGGCGTCACGCGGCTGCACATTCCGGTGCTGACCTCGCCACAGGTGCTGTTTTGTATTGATGGCGAGGAGGTGCATTTTTCGGCAGGCGACACCTGGTACCTCAATGCGAGCTGCCTGCACGGCGTGCACAACCGCAGCCCGCAGCCGCGCGTGCACCTCATGCTGGACTGCGTGACCAACCCCTGGCTGGAGCAGATGTTTATGGCCGCCGGCGGTGTGCTGCGCGAGCCGCCGCCGTACGGCGACCCTTCCATCCACGACGGCAATGTGCTGGACGTGATGGCCGGTTTGCTGGCTGCGGGTCATGCAGCCGGCGTCGCCCTGGCTGCGCGGCTGAAAGCGATTCATGCACAAAGACAAGACGCTCATCCGCGGCACTGAGGTCCACTGGCAGGACCTGGCATCGCTGGGCGGCTGGTACCCCGTGGCGCTGGGTGAACAGGCTGGCACGGTGTGGTGGCGCGACATGGGGTCACAACGGTTTGTGCAGCCGTTTTTTCATGACAGCCTGGTCGCACAGCCGCCGGGTGAGCGGCGCGTGTGCCAGACGCCGCTGGACGCGCTGGCCACATTGCATGACACGGTGGCGCCCACCGCCTTTGTCTTTCATGTGTCGCGCTGCGGCTCCACGCTGCTGACCCAGATGCTGGCCACGCTGACGCAGAACATCGTGATGTCGGAGCCCCCGGTACTGGACGCGTTTTTTCGCCTGCACCACCGCAGCCCGCAGCGCAGCGGCGGGCTGGTGACCCTGCGCCGGCTGGTCGCGGTGCTGGGCCAGCGCCGCAGCGCACAGGAGCGGCATTTTTTCGTCAAGCTGGACAGCTGGCACACGCCGTGGATGGGCCTGCTGCGCCAGGCCTTCCCCACAACACCCATGGTGTTTGTGGACCGTGCGCCTGAAGAAGTGCTGGCATCTCACCGGCGCCACCGCGGCCCACAGATGGTGCCGGGGCTGATGGACCTGTCTGCGCTGCAGGTGAGCAGCGCAGGCCTGGCGCCCAGCGACCTGGACGGCTACACGCTGCGCGTGCTGGACGCGATACGCGCCGCAGCAACGGCGGCGTGTTCAGACGTACAACCCATCGTGCTGGACTATCAAGATCTGCCGCAGGCCCTGTGGAATAGCCTGCTGCCCGCGTGCGCTGTAACGTACGCGCCGCACGACCTGGCCCGCCTGCAGGCACGCGCGGCATTTCACTCCAAGCACACGCTGGATGTATATACCGGCGACGCACTCACGGAGGCGCCCCACGCGAGCCGTGGGGCTCAGGCAAACAGCACTTCGTAGCGCAACTGCAGCTGGGTCAGCGCCTGCGGCGACCCCACCATCACGGGCGTCAGGGCCCAGAGCTGGCGCCCCAGCACCGGGTGGTCAAACGTATAGGTGTCTTGTGCGAGCTGCGGCGTTTCGGGGCCCGCAAACAGCAGCGACAGGGGTGTGCGGAACTGCTCGTGATGGGCGCGCCGTGGCAGCTCGCGCGCATCCTCGAGCATGAGTTTGATCATGCCCGCATGGGTGTGAATCACAAAAAGGCTGCCCACGTGCGGGGCAACCTGGTTGAGCGTCAGGCTCATTGGCGAAGGCGTGAACGTCAGTTGCGCGCCGGGAAGATGCCTTCCATGGCAATGATGTAGTTCAGGCCGAGGTACGGCTGCATGATGGACGTGAGGGCCTGGGTTTGCACCGGTGCTGCCAGGGGCTGGCCGCCGCCTGTGTTGGCGCCCACCGAGACGGTGCCGCTGCCGCCGACCACGGTATTGAGGCCTGCCAGGTTGACCGGTGCCGTGGGCGCGGTGCCGGTGGGCTGGTAGATGGCTGCCGCAGGCGGGGAGCCGCCTGTCGTGCCGCCCAGGTAGCCGTTGTCTTGCGGAATGAAGCCGCCGCCGGTGGAGGCGGTGCTGGCCTGCAGTGTGGTGGTGGCGGTCAGGCCCGTGAGGCTGAGTGTGGCGGGGTGGGTGTGGGCTGGCAGGTTGGCGCTGGTCAGCGAGATGGACACGGCGCCGTTGGCAATGATGGTGACGTTGTTGACGCCGGCTCTTTCGCCCTGGGCAATGGGCGTCAGGCCCGGGCCGTTGCCCTGAGAGCCCACCGCCACACGGCCACGCAGGTCGGGGATGCCAAAGGTGACCTGACCGTCGCCGCCGTACATGGTGCCCAGCAAGGCGAACATGGCGGAATTCTGGGAAATGGGCACTGTCTGCCCGTTGCAGAAGAGCCAGCCGCGCGGCGCGTAGTTGAAGCCTACGGCCATGATCGTGCCCATGAATGCGTCCATCTTGCTACTCCCTGAAGTAATGAATGAAGCGCGATGCTATGGGGTGATTTCGTGAAAGTCAATCATCACTTTGGCGGTTGCCGATTTTCCGGAAAAGATGTATTGGCAGCGGCGAGAGGGCAAGAAAAAGTCACCCGCAGCGCGTGGCCGCAAGGATATGAAAGCGGTAGACTTCCAGCCCGGGGGCAATCGCTCCCGGCCCTTCAGGGAGGTAGTAGAACCGCATGCTCAGGTATCACTTCATTTCAGGTTTGCCCAGGGCTGGCTCTACCTTGCTGGCGGCCATTCTTCGGCAAAACCCCCGCTTTCACGCTGGCATGACCAGCCCGGTCGGCCCGCTGTTTGCGGGCATGCTCCAGCAGTTTGCGGCGGGGACCGAGTTCGGCTCCACCATCACGCAGGACCAGCGCCGCCGCCTGGTTCGCGGCCTGTTTGACAGCTACTACGCTGATCATGCGGACAAGGACGTCATCTTTGATACCAACCGCATGTGGTCGGCCAAGATGCCGGCTCTCATGGACCAGTTCCCCGGCGCCAAAGTGATCGCCTGCGTGCGCAATGTGGCCTGGATCATGGACAGCCTGGAGCGTCGCTACCGCGCCAATCCGTACGAGCTGACGCGGCTGTTCAATGACGACACTGAGCGCAACACGGTTTACAGCCGCGTGGAAACCCTGGCCCAGCGCAACAGGCTGGTGGGGTATCCGTGGGCGGCTTTGAAAGAGGCGTTTTACGGCGAGCACGCGCAGTCGTTGTTGATCGTGGATTACGACCTGCTGGCCAGGGCGCCCGACAAGGTGATCGCGCTGGTCTACCAGTTTCTGGGGGAAGCGCCCTTTGTCCACGACTACACCAACGTGCAGTACGACGCGCCCGACTTTGACGCGCCCCTGGGTGTTCATGGGCTGCACAAAGTCCGCCCCGAAGTCAAGATTGAAGAACGCGCCACCATTTTGCCGCCCGACCTGTTCGAGCAGTACGCGGCGCTGTCGTTCTGGAAGAACAACGCAACCAGCCGCAGCAACGTCATCACCGCACAACCCAATGCCTCCAAGGAAACGCCATGAACAACATGAATGACAGCCAGGGCGCTGGTGCGCAGCGGGTTACCGGGGTCCTTTTTGTCGACAGCCGCGTGCCGGACGCGCAGGCCATCATCTCGGCTGCACAACCTGGCGTGAAGGTGGTGGTGCTGGAGGCGGGGCGCGACGGTGTGCGGCAGATGGCCGAAGCGCTGCAGGGGCTGCACGACCTGGCCAGCGTGAGCGTGGTGTCCCATGGCGACGACGGCTTGCTGCTGCTGGGCAACGGTCCGCTGTTCGCGGGCAACCTGGATGCACATGCCGCTGACCTGCAGGCCATCGGGCAGGCGCTGGGGCCGGACGCAGACCTGTTGCTGTATGGCTGCGATGTGGGCGCCGGCGACACAGGGGCTGCCTTTCTGGCTGCGCTGGCGGAACTGACCGGCGCCGATGTGGCAGCCTCTTTGGACGCGACCGGCACTGCCGGACGCAGCGGCGACTGGGATCTGGAGATATCTACCGGCAGCATTGAAGCCGTTCCCGTGCTCAAAGCCGATGACCTGGCCGACTACAGCTATCTGTTGCACACCGCCAATGTGAGCAGCATTACGCAGCTCAAGGCGGCCATCACCACAGGCCAGAGCGATGGTTCTGCCGACACCATCACCCTGACCGGCAACATCACGTTTGGCTCTGCTCTTGATGCCGTCACCATCAACGTGACAGATGGCCAGACCATGTCCATCGTGGGCGGCGGCTTTACCCTGAGCGGCGGCAACTACGCACGGGTGCTGGACATCCAGGGCGGCAGTGTCGCCATCAGCAACCTGACGATCACGAACGGAAGGGTCAGTGGCAACGGGGGCAACGCCGGGGCCGGTGGTGCTGCCGGCGCGGGGGAGGATGCGTTGGGCGCCGGTATCAGGAATGCAGGCACTCTGACGATCACCGGCAGCACGATCACTGCCAACAAGGCATCAGGCGGAGGCGGTGGCGGCGCGAGCACCGGGTCCAACTACGCGGGCGGCGGCGGCGGCGGCGGCGGGTTTAGTCCCGGGCCTGGCGGTGCCGGCGGCAACGGCAGTCCTGGCGGTGCATATGCCGCGGGCAGCGCAGCTTCGGGCATCACGGGGGGCAAAGGGGGTGGAGGAGCTGTGGGCACGGCAGGCTCGGGCGGCAGCGCGACGGGCGGTGCAGGCTCAACCTACTCAGGCGCTGGCTATACGAAGGGCGGAAGTGGCGCCACCGCAAGCAATGGCTCGATTTCCATCGGTGGGGGTGGCGGGGGAACAGGCGCCAAGGGAGCGGGTGGTGCCGGTGGCAATGCGGCGGGTGGCATCTACAACACTGGCACCATCACGATCACCGGCAGCAGCATCACCAACAACATCGCTGCGGGCGGCGGTGGCGGTGGTGGTGGCTCTACCTACTTTTCCAATACCGGCAACGGTGGTGCGGGTGGCTTTGGCATCGGCGGCATCTGGAACAAGGGCGGCATTGTCAACCTGGACTCCGCGACCAACACTACCTTGAGCACGGGCAACGTGGGCGCTGCGGGTACCGGCGGATCAGCCACTGGCGGCTCCAACAAGGGCGGGGCGAACGGCACGGCGGTTTCGACGCTCACCACGACCGATGGCGGGACACAAAACACAAGTTTCGCGCCTGCGCCGACGGTAACCTCGGTCAATTCCAGCACGGCCAACGGCTCGTACAAGGCGGGTGCCACGGTCAGCGTCCAGGTCAACTTCAGCGACAACGTGACGGTGACCGGCACGCCCAGGCTGACGCTGGAGACGGGTGCAACCGACAGGACGGTTGATTACGTCGGCGGCACCGGCACCAGCACCCTGAATTTCACCTACACGGTGCAGGCCGGGGATACATCATCCGACCTGGACTACCAGGGCACGACAGCGCTGGCGCTGAACGGCGGCACGATCAAGAATTCTGGCGGAACCGCGGCCACGTTGACGCTGGCGGCGCCTGGCGCGGCGGGCTCGTTGGGCAACAACAAAGCCATCGTCATCGATACGACAGCCCCCACAACCACAATAGCCACCAAGGCCTTCAGTGCCGACACAGGTGCATCCAGTACAGACTTCATCACCAAGACAGCGGCGCAGACGATCTCGGGCACGACCAGCGCCAACCTGGTGGCCGGCGAGATCGTGGAAGTGTCGATCGACAACGGCGGCACCTGGACAACGGCCACCACGAGCGTGGGGGCCAACACCTGGTCGCTCGCGGGGGTGACGCTGACGGCCAGCAACACCTTGCAAGTGCGGGTCAGCGACACGGCCGGCAACAACGCCACAGCAACGACCCAGGCCTATGTGCTGGACACAACCGCCCCGACGACCACGATAGCGACCCAGAGCTTTTCGGCCGACACAGGCACTTCCAGCACAGACTTCAACACCAAGACGGCAGCGCAGACGATCTCGGGCACGACCAATGCGAACCTGGTGGCCGGCGAGATCGTGGAGGTGTCGATCGACAACGGCAGCACCTGGACGACGGCCACTACGAGCGTGGGCGCCAACACCTGGTCATTGTCAGGCGTGACGCTGGCGGCCAGCAACAGACTGCAGGTGCGGGTGAGCGACACGGCTGGCAACTCCAGCGCAGCGACGACGCAGGTCTATACGCTTGACACCACCGCCCCGACAACCACGATAGCCACCAAGAGCTTCAGTGCCGACACAGGCACTTCCAGCACAGACTTCATCACCAAAACCGCAGCGCAGACGATCTCGGGCACGACCAGCGCCAACCTGGTGGCCGGCGAGTTCGTGGAAGTGTCGATCGACAACGGCAGCACCTGGACGACGGCGACCACGAGCGTGGGGGCCAACACCTGGTCGCTGGCGGGGGTGACACTGACCGCCAGCAACACCCTGCAAGTGCGGGTGGGCGACGCGGCGGGCAACTCCAGCGCGGCAACGACCCAGGCCTATGTGCTGGACACGACGGCCCCGACAACCACGATAGCCACCAAGAGCTTCAGTGCCGACACAGGCACTTCCAGCACAGACTTCATCACCAAGACAGCAGCCCAGACGATCTCGGGCACGACCAGCGCGAACCTCGTGGCGGGCGAGATCGTGGAAGTGTCGATCGACAACGGCAGCACCTGGACAACGGCCACCACGAGCGTGGGGGCCAACACATGGTCGCTGGCGGGGGTGACGCTGACGGCGAGCAACACCTTGCAAGTGCGGGTCAGCGACACGGCCGGCAACAACGCAACAGCGGCGACCCAGGCCTATGTGCTGGACACGACGGCCCCCACAACAACCATAGCGACCAACAGCTTCAGTGCCGACACAGGTACTTCCAGCACAGACTTCATCACCAGGACGGCGGCACAGACGATCTCGGGCACGACCAGCGCCAACCTGGTGGCCGGCGAGATCGTGGAAGTGTCGATCGACAACGGCAGCACCTGGACGACGGCGACCACAAGCGTGGGCGCCAACACCTGGTCGTTGGCCGGCGTGACACTGACCGCCAGCAACACGATGCAGGTGCGGGTCAGTGACACGGCAGGCAACTCCAGCGCCGCGACCACGCAGGCCTATGTACTGGACACCACCGCGCCTGCGGCACCCAGTGCACCGGACCTGATCGCGGGCAGCGACAGCGGCAGTTCCAGCACCGACAACATCACCAAAACCACCACGGGCACTTATATCGGCACGGCCGAGATAGCGTCAACGGTGACGCTGTATGACACGGACGAAACGACGTCGCTGGGCACGGCCACGACAAACGGGGCCGGCAAATGGTCGATCACCAGCAGCGCGATGAGCGAAGGTGCCCACACCTTGACGGTCAAGGCTACCGACACGGCCGGTAACGTCAGCACGGCTTCCACGGGGCTGGGCGTGACGATAGACGCTACGGCGCCGGCCACGACGATTGCAACGGCCAGCTTCTCGGCAGACACGGGCACGTCGAACACGGACTTCATCACCAAGACAGCTGCGCAGACGATCTCGGGCACCACCAGCGCCAACCTGGTGGCTGGCGAGATCGTGGAAGTGTCCACAGACAACGGCAGCACGTGGACGACGGCGACCACGAGCGTGGGGGCCAACACCTGGTCACTGGCCGGGGTCACACTGACGGCCAGCGACACCCTCAAGGCGCGGGTGACAGACACGGCAGGCAATAGCGGGACGGCAGCCTCACAGGCCTACGTGCTGGACACGACAGCCCCCACAACCACGATAGCGACCAAAAGCTTCTCGGCGGACACGGGCGCATCCAGCACAGACTTCATCACCAAGACAGCGGCGCAAACGATCTCGGGCACGACCAGCGCGAACCTGGTGGCCGGCGAAATCGTGGAAGTGTCGATCGACAACGGCAGCACCTGGACGACGGCGACCACGAGCGTGGGGGCCAACACCTGGTCGCTGGCGGGGGT
>CALRYY010000022.1:0-52585 GCA_943372515.1 Ramlibacter sp. 2FC
GCTTCAGCCAGAGCCGCGCCGTGGCGCTGGACATGGAAAGCGCCACCATCGCGGCCAACGGATTCCGCTTTCGCGTGCCCTACGGCACCCTGCTGTGCGTGAGCGACAAGCCCCTGCACGGCGAAATCAAGCTGCCCGGCATGGCCAACCATTTCTACCGCGAACGCGTGGACCAGCACTTGCGTATCGGCATGCGGGCCATCGAAATACTGCGCGGCGAGGGCGTGGACCGGCTGCACAGCAGGAAGCTGCGCAGCTTTGCGGAAGTAGCGTTTCAGTAGGTCGACTGGCTGTCATGGCGGGCTTGACCCGCCATCCATGCCGCGCATGAGCAGGCGCCACTCGCAGCAACGGGCCAGCGCGCCGCATGGCGAAAGCTCAGTCCGGTGGACGCGGGCAGCCACCTCGGCATGCATCAGGCCCTGCGCAGCCCGGGCGTCCAGGACGTGCCATCGGTCTTGTTTGCAGTGTTGCACGAGCCGTATTTCAATGACATCATCCGATCAGGCCACAAGGCCTGAACAGGGAGGACCGCATGAAAACCAGCCGTGCACTGCTGCTGATCCTGGTATTGGCCGTAACGGGATGCAGCCACATCCCCTCGTCCGCGCCCCCGCCCGCCACCGGCATCGACGGCGAGGCCTGCGTGGGCAGCGTGGCCACCCCGCCCGCAGGCTTGCAGCCCATCCCCAATGCCGCCCTCATGGGCCTGGCCCGCTTCGCCAGCGGCCAGGGCGGCGTCTGCGCGGGCAGCGTTTACTCGGTCCAGGCGCCGGTCGTGCTGTACCGCGTTTTTGACTCCACCAACCCGCGTTCCATGCTGGGCGGCTGGTGGGCACTGACTCCACCGGTGGGCCCGCGCGACAAGTACCGCGCCGACTACGCCATCTGCCCCGCGTGGAGCAAGCTGGACCGGTGGGTTTCCTGCGAGGTCAGGCCAGGCACCGAAATCGTCATCGGCACCACGCAAAGCGCCACCTGCGACGCAGCCCTCAGCTACCCCAAGACTGCGCAGAACCAGGTTTACGTGGCCAACAACGAACAAGCGGGCATCGTGCTTGTGGGCGCGTGCAGCGAGGCAAAGGCCTGGCCTGAATGACCGCGGCGGGCTGGGTGCTGCAACGCAAGCGCGCTACGCCTGGCGCGGCTTGACCTTCGACGCCGCCAGCTTCGCCGTCACCCGCGCCTGTTGCACATCCGCGTCAAACGCCAGCGCCACGCCCATGCGGCGCTTGGTGAAGCTCTCGGGTTTGCCAAACAGGCGCAGCTCGGTGTTGGGGATGCGCAGCGCCTCTTGAACACCGTCAAACACGATGCCGTGTGCATCCACGCCACCGTAGATCACAGCACTGGCGCCGGGGCTTTTCAGTGCGGTGCTCACGGGCAGGCCCAGGATGGCGCGGGCGTGCAGCTCGAATTCGTTTTGCCACTGGGTGATCATGGTGACCATGCCAGTGTCGTGCGGGCGGGGGCTCACTTCGCTGAACCACACCATGTCGCCTTTCACGAACAACTCGACGCCAAAGAGACCCTGGCCTCCCAGGTTGTCCGTCACCGCCTTGGCGATGTCGCGCGACTTTTGCAGCGCCGCAGGCGTCATGGGGTGGGGCTGCCAGCTTTCCACATAGTCGCCACTGACCTGCACGTGGCCTATGGGGTCGCAGAAATGCGTTTCGATTTCACCGCCCGCACCCAGGGCGCGCACGGTCAGCTGGGTGATCTCGTAGTCAAAGTCAATGAAGCCTTCCACGATAATGCGCCCCGGCCCCACGCGGCCACCCGACATGGCGTAGTCCCAGGCTTTTTGCACATCGGCAGGGCCGTCGATCTTGCTCTGGCCCTTGCCGCTGCTGCTCATCACAGGCTTGACGATGCAGGGGTAGCCAATGCCTGCTTGACCGTTCTCACCCTCAATGGCGGCCTTCAGCTCGGCCAGCGAATCACAAAATTTGTACGGACTGGTGGGCAGGCCCAGTGTTTCGCCCGCCAGGCGGCGGATGCCTTCGCGGTCCATGGTCAGGCGCGCGGCGCGCGCGGTCGGGATCACGCGCACCACGCCCGCAGCCTCCAGCTCCTGCAGCATGGGCGTGGCAATGGCCTCGATCTCGGGCACCACCAGGTGCGGACGTTCGGCCTCGATCAGCGCCTTGAGCTGCGCCGGGTCGCTCATGGTGATGGTGCGCGCATGGTGCGCCACCTGGTGGCCGGGGGCGTTGTCATAGCGGTCCACGGCGATGGTTTCCACGCCCAGGCGCTGCAGGGCGATCAGCACTTCCTTGCCGAGTTCGCCGCTGCCCAGCAGCATGACTCTGGTGGCGTGGGGGGACAGGGGGGTTCCGAGGGTGGTCATGGTGGTTTTCTCAAAGTGGGTTGCCCATGGCCTCGCCCAGCCGCACGGGCTGCGCGGCCGCCCAGGCCGGGTTGAACTGGATCGTGCCCTTGGGCCACAGCATCACCACGGTGGAGCCCAGCAGGAAGCGGCCCATCTCGTCGCCCTGTTGCAGCGTGAGGTTTTTGTCGGCATAGGTCCATTCGCGCACGCTGCCCGGGCGCGGCGGGTTCACCACGCCGTGCCAGACGGTGCCCATGCTGCCCACGATGGTGGCGCCCACCAGCACGTTCACGAACGGGCCCCAGGGCGTGTCAAACACGCACACCACGCGCTCGTTGCGGGCAAACAGGCCCGGCACACCGCGCGCCGTGGTGGGGTTGACCGAGAACAGGTCACCGGGCACATAGATCATGCGCACCAGACGCCCGGGACACGGCATGTGGATGCGGTGGTAGTCCTTAGGGCTCAGGTAGATCGTGGCAAATGCGCCGTCGTCAAACTGCGAGGCCAGCGCGGCGTCACCGCCCACCAGCGCGCGCGTGCTGTAGTGGTGGCCCTTGGCCTGGAAGATCTGGTCGCGCTCGATGGGCCCCAGCTGGCTGACGGCGCCGTCCACCGGGCAGACCCAGCGGGCGTCGGCCAGCGGCCGGGCGCCGGGTTTGAGCGGCCGGGTGAAAAATTCGTTGAAGCTCGCGTAGCTTGCGATGTCCGGATTGGCGGCCTCGGCCATGTTCACGCCGTAGCGCGCCACGAAGCGGCGGATGATGCCCGTGGTGATGCCGCCGGCGCGTGCCCCGGCCACCCAACCCGCAAAGACGGTGAGCGCCCGCTTGGGCAAAAGGTATTGCGGCAGCACCGCCAGGCGATCAGACACAGGGAGCTTTCAAAGGGGGATGGCAAAAATTCTAGCTGCGACACAATACCAGCCATGGCAGCCCCCCTGTTTGAAGCCCAGCACCTGAGCAAGCGCTATGGCAACACGACGGTCGTGAACGACCTGTCGTTTGCCATTGCGCCCGGCGAATGCCTGGGCGTGATTGGCCCCAATGGCGCGGGCAAGACCACCAGCATCCGCATGTGCCTGGGCCTGACGGTGCCCGACGCCGGCAGCATCCATGCCCTGGGCCTGCAGATGCCGCGCGACGCGCTGGCCATCAAGGCGCAGTTGGGCGTTGTGAGCCAGTTCGACACGCTGGACCCGGACTTCACCTGCGCCGAAAACCTGCTGGTCTATGGCCGCTATTTCGGCATGAAAGACCCCGCCATCCGCGAGCGCATCCCGCGATTGCTGGAGTTTGCCGCGCTGTCGCACAAGGCGGATGCCAAGCCCGGCGAGCTGTCCGGCGGCATGCGCCGGCGCCTGAGCCTGGCGCGCGCGCTGGTCAACGACCCCAGGCTGCTGTTGCTGGACGAACCCACCACCGGGCTGGACCCGCAGGCGCGCCACCTGATGTGGGAGCGGCTGCAACTGCTGCTGCAGCAGGGCAAGTCCATTTTGCTGACCACCCATTTCATGGACGAGGCCGAGCGCCTGTGCTCGCGCCTGCTGGTGCTGGACCACGGCAAAAAGATTGCCGAGGGCACGCCACGCGACCTGATCGCCCAGCACCTGGAGCCCGACGTGGTGGAAGCCTATGGCAACGGCGCGCTGGCGCTGGCCGAAGACGTCACACTCAAGGCGCTGGCTGCGCGGGTCGAGGTCAGCGGCGAGACCGTTTTCTTTTACACGCAAGACGCCCGCCAGCTGCTGGACGCGCTGGCTGCGCTTCCCAAGCTGCGCACCCTGCACCGTCCCGCGAACCTGGAGGACCTGTTCCTCAAGCTCACTGGCCGCCAGATCAGGGAGGATGGCTAGATGAACCAGAGCATCTGGCGCGCGCCCGACCTGTCGGCGCGCTGGTGGCCCGTGTTCCTGCGCAACCTGCTGGTGTGGAAGAAGCTCGCCATTCCCAGCCTGGTGGGCAACATCGCCGAGCCGTTGATGTGGCTGCTGGCGTTTGGCTACGGTATGGGCGCGCTGGTGGGGCAGGTGCAGGTGGGTGGTGAAAAGGTGCCCTACATCCTGTTTCTGGCCGGCGGCTCCATCTGCATGAGCGCCATGAACGCGGCCAGCTTTGAGGCCTTGTATTCGGCGTTTTCGCGCATGCATGTGCAAAAGACCTGGGACGGCATCATGAACGCACCGGTCAACCTGGACAACGTGGTGGTGGCCGAGATGATGTGGGCCGCATTCAAGGCGCTGTTCACCGTCACGGCCATCCTGGGCGTGATGCTCGCTTTGGGCATCAGCCACAGCCCCAAACTGCTGGTGGCCTGGCCGGTGCTGCTGGGTGCGGGCATCACCTTCAGCTGCATTGCGCTGATCTTCAATGCGCTGGCCAGGGGCTACGACTTCTTCACCTATTACTTCACGCTGTTCCTTACGCCCATGATGTTTTTGTCGGGTGTGTTCTTTCCGCGCGACCAGCTGCCGCATGCGGTGCGTGTGGTGTCCGACTGGCTGCCGCTGACCAATGCGGTGGAGCTCGTGCGCCCGCTGTTCATGGACCAGTGGCCCGCGCACCCGCTGCGCCACGCGCTGGTGCTGCTGGCCTATACCGTGGTGGCGTTCTGGGTGGCACTGGCACTCACACGCAAACGCTTCCAGGCCTGAGGTCTACGAAGCCCGGATCATGTCGGCCGCCTTCTCGGCCATCATGATCACCGGCGCGTTGGTGTTGCCGCCCACAATGCGCGGCATGACCGACGCATCCACCACCCGCAGCCCCTGCATGCCGTGCACACACAGCTGTGCGTCCACCACGTCCAGCGGGCCCGGCCCCATGCGGCAGCTGCCCACGGGGTGGTAGATGGTGTCGCCATAGTTGCGGATGAACTGTTCGATCTCTTCGTCGGTCTGCGCAGCGGCCGACACCGGCAGCTCCTGCCCCCGGTAGCCGGCCAGCGCGGGCTGCTGCAACAACTGGCGCATGAGCTTGAAGCCGCGCACCATGCGGGCCATGTCGTCAGGGTCGGCCAGGAAGTTCGGGTCTACCAAGGGCGGCGCCAGCGGGTCGGCGCTGGCCAGCGTGACACTGCCGCGGCTCAAGGGACGCAGCAGGCACACATGGCATGAATAGCCGTGACCCAACACCGTCTTGCGGCCGTGGTCCACCAGCTTGCCGATCACAAAGTGCAACTGCAGGTCGGGCAGGGCTTCCTGCGGCTGGCTTTTGATGAAGCCACCGGCTTCTGCAAAGTTGGTGGTCAGCATGCCGGTGCGGAAGTTGCGCCACTCAAAAATGCCCTTCACGGCGCGCACCAGCCCCGTGAGCGACAGGCCAAACAGGTCTTTCAGGTGCGGCGCATTCACCACCTGCACCACGTCCACATGGTCGTGCAGGTGCATGCCTACCCCGGGCAGGTCGTGTACCACGCCGATGCCGTGCTGGCGCAGCTGTGCGCCCCCGCCAATGCCCGACAGCAGCAGCAGTTGGGGTGACAGCAGCGCCCCGGCGCACAGCAGCACCTCACGCGCGGCGCGCAGCTGGCGCAGCTCGTTGCCCTGGCGGTATTCCACCCCTACGGCGCGCCGGCCCTCGGTGATGATGCGGGTGGCATGTGCGCCCGTGATCACCTGCAGGTTCGGCCGAGACAGGTTGGGCGTGAGGTAGGCCTTGGCCGCACTGAAGCGTTCGCCGTTCTTGTGCGTCACCTGGTACAGGCCCACGCCTTCTTGCTGCTTGCCGTTGAAGTCCGCATTGGCGGGGTAGCCCGCCTGCACGCCGGCCTGCACAAACACCGGACCGAACAGGTTGGGCGATGTGAGGTCGCGCACGTTCAGCGGGCCGCCCGTGCCGTGAAAATCATCCGCGCCACGTTCGTTGTGCTCCGATCGCTTGAAATACGGCAGCACATCGGCCCAGCCCCAACCGGGGTTACCCTGCTGCGCCCAGTGGTCATAGTCCTCGGGCACGCCACGTGCGTAGATCATGGCGTTGACCGAGCTGGAGCCGCCCAGCACCTTGCCGCGCGGCTGGTAGCCGCGCCGGCCGTTCAGGCCCGGCTGGGGGACCGTGTTGATTGCCCAGTTGGCCTGGCCGTTCTTGGCCAGCAGCGCCAGCCCGCCGGGGCAGTGGATCAGCGCGCTGGTGTCTGGCGGGCCCGCCTCCAGCAACGCAACGCGTACGGACGGGTCTTCAGACAGGCGCGCGGCCAGCACGCAGCCGGCCGAGCCGCCGCCGATGATGATGTAGTCGAGCACCTGTGGTTCCCCGGTATTGATTGGTTACAGGCGCGTACCTTACCCCGGAATACACGGCGCGGCAGCCACCTGCGCGGCATTTGCGCAAGGTCAATGTGCTGCACCGCCGCAATTCCAACAATGGGGTTTTCGCAAAGGCTCCGCCATGAACACCCGCACCGCCGCCCTGCTGTCACCCGCCTCATCGGCGCCCTGCGCCGCCGACGCCACCCCGGCGCCACGCGCGGGCATGTTCAGCTTTCTGGACCACAGCCACCAGGAGATCCAGCGCATGCTGCTGGGCCTGCAGGACGTGGTGCAGGCCATGGACATGGACGGCCTGACGCCCGAGGTACGCGAGCACGCGCGCACATTGCTGGCATGGTTCAACACCCACGCCCGGGAGCACCATTTGGACGAGGAGCGCCATGTCTTTCCAGCCTTGCTGACCAGCCACGACGAGGCCATGCGCACGGTCGCCGAGCGGCTGATGCAGGACCACTGCTGGCTGGAGGAAGACTGGCTGCAGATCGCGCCGTCGCTGTCAGCCGCGGCTGACGGCTTCCAGTGGTTTGACCTGGACGTGCTGCGCCATGCGGTGGAGATTTTTTCGCAGCTGTATGTGGACCACATCGTTCTGGAAGAAAGCGTGGCCTACCCCCAGGCGCGCCGCAGCATCAGCGAGCTTGACGCTGCCGGCATGGGCGTGGAGATGGCCCGTCGGCGCGCCCAGCGCGAGGCCCGCGCGGGCTGACAACAAAAGTCCCCATTCTTCCTGTAACACCCGTTAACATTCGGGGTCTTCGGCCAGCCGGGTCGGCAGCGCCGCGCATTTACAGGGATTTCCAGATGGGTAACGAGTTGGGAAGTGGCTTGGGTGTGGTGGGCATCATCGGCGCCGGCACCATGGGCAACGGCATCGCACAGGCTTGCGCCGTGGCGGGCCTGCAGGTGGTGATGGTAGACGTGTCGGATGCAGCGGTGGCCAAGGGGCTGTCTACGGTGTCGGGCAGCCTGGACCGACTGGTCAAGAAAGAAAAGATCACGGATGCTGACAAGGCCGCCGCCTTGTCGCGGATCAAAGGCAGCACCGCGTACGACGACCTGAAGGCCGCCCAGATCGTGATCGAGGCCGCCACCGAAAATTACGATCTGAAGCTCAGGATCCTGCGCCAGGCCGATGCGCTGCTGGCGCCGGACGTGATCCTGGCGTCCAACACCTCGTCAATTTCCATCACCAAGCTGGCAGCAGCCACGTCGCGTGCAGACCGCTTCATCGGTATGCATTTCTTCAACCCCGTGCCCATGATGGCGCTGGTGGAGATCATCCGCGGGCTGCAGACCAGCGACGCCACGCACGACGCCGTCAAGGCGCTGGCCGTGCAGCTGGGCAAGAGCCCCATCACCGTCAAGAATGCCCCGGGCTTTGTGGTCAACCGCATCCTGGTGCCGATGATCAACGAGGCCTTCTTTGTGCTGGCCGAGGGCCTGGCCACGGCCGAGGACATCGACGCCGGCATGAAGCTGGGCTGCAACCAGCCCATCGGCCCGCTGGCACTGGCCGACATGATCGGCCTGGATGTGTGCCTGGCCGTCATGGAGGTTTACCTGGCCGAGTTTGGCGACAGCAAGTACCGCGCATGCCCGCTGCTCAAGGAGATGGTCGCCGCCGGGCGCCTGGGTCGCAAGACCGGGCGCGGCGTGTACAGCTACTGACGCCCGGCACGCAGCGTCCGCGCCATGGCGTCCAGCGGCACCCCGGACATACAGCCTGCAGCGCTGCGGCTGAGCCCTTCGCTGGGCCGGGTGCCGCCGCCTGCCGCGCCTGCTCCACCAGCGGCGCCTCCAGTCAGCGCGGCGCCAGCGGCTGCACCCGCCGTACCGCCAGCACCCGACGTACCCGTCGCACCCGAGGTCGCGCCACCGCGCACCGGCTCCATCGCCCATGGCGTTGGCGCCCTGCGGGAGGCGGCTGCATCGGCCCGCACGGCCCCCGGCCTGGTTCCCCTGACCGTCGCCCTGGGCGGTATCGCCCTAGTGTCCAGCATAGGCTGGGTGATCGAGCGCAGGCGCAACCGGCGCGACCACGACTCGGTGCTTTGGGCCGACGTGCAGCCAGCCGCTTCGTCGCTGGTCACGCGCGTCAACAGCTTGGACGACATCCTTCCCGACCACCCCAACCCGGCCGAGTCGGCCCGCGCGATCTACGTCACCGCCATCGGCGAGACCAATTCGCGCCGCGAGGCCACGCTGATCGACCTGCACCAGCTCGACCAGAAGCTGCAGCGCAGGCGCAAGCGCGGCGATGTGGTGGCCGCCGTGCTGCTGCTGCAGCAACATCTGGTGGACTTTCGCTACACCAGCCCCTGGGTGTTCATGGAGCTGCGAGAGCTGTACAAGGAGCTGGCGTTGCAGCAGGAATGGGACGTGGCGCGCGAGGCCTTTCGCGCCCGTTTCGGCCAGAATGCGCCGCTGTGGTCGGCGCCGTCCACCGCCGGCGCCGAACTGCTGGACGACACCCACCTGTGCAACGGCATCGTGGGCCAGTGGCCGCTGAGGCCCGCCCGCATGTGGATCCTGCGCTGGATGCTGGGTGAGCACGAGATGCGCGTGAAGGCCATGGGGCCGCCGCTGCTGCCGCTGGGCGTGTACCGTGACCTGATGCTGATGGACAGCGTGCTGGATGAAGCCATGGCCATCGAAGCTTCGGCCCCGCCAGCCGCTGCACCCCAGGCCATCCCCGACCTGGACCTGTCACCCACGTGATGCGCCGCGGTCGCCCGCATGGCTAGCATGCGGGCATGAGCACCATCGCCCCCACCACACCGCCGCCCGAAGGCACCATCACCACCGAACGGCGAGGCGCGCTGCTGTTGATCGGCATCAACCGCCCGGCCAAGCGCAACGGCTTCACGCCGCGCATGTACCGCGAACTGGCCGAGGCCTACACCTTGCTGGACGACGACCCTGACCTGCGCGTGGGCGTGCTGCATGCGTTTGGCGACCACTTCACCGCCGGGCTGGACCTGCCCACGATCGCGCCTTTGATGCAACGCGGCGAAAAAGCCTTTGCCTTTGGTCTGGTCGAGCCCAACGACCTGGGCACGCCCGGCTACCGCCGGCGCACCAAACCCATGGTGGTGGCCGTCAAGGGCATCACCTTCACCGTGGGCATCGAGCTGATGCTGGCAGCCGACATCGTGGTGGCGGCAGACGATTGCCGCTTTTCGCAGCTCGAAGTCAAGCGCGGCATCATGGCCACGGGTGGCGCCACGCTGCGCATGGCCGAGCGCTCGGGCCTGGGCAACGCCATGCTGCACCTGCTCACAGGTGACGAGTTCGGCAGCGCCGAAGCACTGCGCCTGAACTTTGTGCAAAAGGTGGTGCCTGCCGCGCAGGTGCTGGACGAGGCGCTTCGGATCGCCCAGCTCATCGCGCAGCAAGCACCGCTGGCGGTGGTGGCCACGCGCATGAACATGCTGAAGGCGGTGGAGCATGGGCCGTTGATGGCGATGCAGGATTTCATCAGCACGCAGCAGCGTCTTGCCAACAGCGAGGATGCTGCAGAAGGTGTGCGGTCGTTTACTGAAAGGCGGCCCGCGCGGTTTAGCGGACGATAAAGACGCAAAGGCCGCCTCAATCGCACCCGCCGGTGTCAGCCTGGTGCGGCCTGGGCGTGCCCTGCCTGCGCCAGCAACTTGAACACCGACACGGCCTGCACCATCTGTTGCGCCTGTTGCCGCAGGCCTGCGGCGGCGGCGGCGCTTTCCTCCACCAGGGCCGAGTTTTGCTGGGTGGCCTGATCCATCTTGCGCACCGCGTCACTGACACGTGCCACGCCGACGCTTTGTTCGTTGCTCGCGCTGGATATTTCGCTGGCGATATCCGTGACGCGCTGGATGGATTGCACGATCTCCTGCATGGTGGCGCCCGCCCGGTCTACAAGCTGCGTACCCTGCTCCACCCGCAGCACGCTCGCGTTGATCAGGCTCTTGATCTCCTTTGCGGCCTCAGCGCTGCGCTGCGCGAGGTTGCGCACTTCGCTGGCGACGACCGCAAAGCCACGGCCCTGCTCGCCCGCGCGGGCGGCCTCAACCGCCGCGTTGAGAGCCAGAATATTGGTCTGAAATGCAATGGCGTCGATCACGCCGATGATGTCGTTGATCCGGCCGCTGCTTTCATTGA
Organism: Ramlibacter sp. 2FC; assembly: GCA_943372515.1. Taxonomy (GTDB): domain Bacteria; phylum Pseudomonadota; class Gammaproteobacteria; order Burkholderiales; family Burkholderiaceae_C; genus RAM1. Next base: position 10,740 of record CALRYY010000022.1, read on the forward strand.
TCTCCTTCATGGTCTGCACAACCTGGCTCACGACGTCGCCGCCCTGCATGGCGACCTTGCTTGCGCTCGCAGCCAGCTGGCTTGCGTGGCGGGCGCTATCCGCGTTCTGCTGCGCCGTGCTGCCCAACTGCGTGGTGGTGGAATTGGTTTCCTCCAGGGCCGAAGCTTGCTGCTCGGTGCGCCCTGACAGGTCTTCGTTGCCCTGGGCGATCTGGGTGCTTGCAGCGGCAACGCATTCAGCGCTGCCACGCACTTCGTACACCACACGCGACAAAGAGCCCTGCATGTCGCGCAGGGCCGCCAGCAGCGGCGTGAACTCGTCCCTGCGATCGTCGTGCACGGCGGTGGCCAGATCGCCGTCGCGCACGCGCTCCGCCACGCTCTGGGACAACGCCACACGCTTTCGCAACTGAGCAGCCGTCCATACCGAAAAACCGGTGAGCACGAGCGCAATGAAACCGGTCAGCATGATCAGGGCGCTGGAAGTTGCGCTGATGGTGTCCTGGATGCTGTGGATGTCATTTGCCAGGGCTTCCTCCTGGTAGCTCACACCCTCTTTCAGAACCTTCAGCACGCCGTTGCGCGCCGGAATGGTGTTGTCCGTCAGGAAGGCAAATGCCTTGTCGCGCTGGCCGGCTTCGATCAGTGCCACATTGCGGCCCGCGACCTCCCAGAAGGCGTTCATCAATGGCGGCAGCTGGGCGAACTGCGCCTTGCCCTTGCTGGTATATAGCGCGGCCTGATACCGCTGCATGGTCTCTTCTATCAGCTTTCGTTTGGCACCAATGTCATTGAGCGCATCCCGCCTTTCTGCGGGTGTGCGCGCCAGCATGGCGTGGCGCAGCTGCAAGGAAGCGCGCGTGACGGCCAGCTCCAGATCGGCCATGGCGGTCAGCTGCGGGGCGCGTATTTTTTCCGTTTTTTCCGCCCTGGAACTGGCGTCGAGCAGGTTCATATAGGCAAAACCCGCCAGCGCAGCCAGCGCCATGGACACAATGAGGCTCAAGGCGTAAAGACGCTGCGCAATGCCGAACGAAGCGTGTGGGGTCATTTGGTTTTTCTCCTGTTAGCAAGCCACCCATACTGTGGCGCCTGCGCACCCAGACCAACCCGGGATAAATAGGGGTAAGAGGCCCCGTTTTTGGCATTTAGCGTCAAATCAAATTGCACGCAATTTAATTTGACGCTACAATCCAACCCATGCCAACGCAAAAGCTCACCCCCGACCAGGCCCTGTTGCTGGACAACCAGCTTTGCTTTGCGCTGTACTCGGCGTCGCTGGCCATGACCAAACTGTACAAGCCGCTGCTGGACGAACTGGGCCTGACCTACCCCCAGTACATCGCCATGCTGGTGCTGTGGGAACGCGACGGGCTCATGGTGTCCGAGCTGGGCGAACGCCTGTCGCTGGATTCGGGCACGCTGACCCCGCTGCTCAAGCGGCTTGAGGCGCTGGGCCTGGTGGCCCGCATCCGCGACGTGCAGGACGAGCGCCGCGTGCACATCACCCTGACCCCCGCTGGCCGCAAGCTCAAAGCGCGCGCAGCCCAGATCCCGGGCTGCATCCTGGCGGCCAGCCAGTGCTCCATCCCCGAGCTGATTTCACTGACCCAGCAGGTGCAGGCCTTGCGCCAGCGCCTGACGGCTTGACCCCTTTTCTTCCCTTTCATTCACCCCTGTTCAACCCAAAGGAAACCACCATGACCACCCTCGAAAAAGTCCTGTACACCGCCAAAGCCCACACCACCGGCGGACGCGACGGCGCCTCCAAAACCAGCGACGGCCGCCTGGACGTCACGCTGTCGTCGCCTGGCACCTCGGGCACGGGCACCAACCCCGAGCAGCTGTTTGCCGCCGGATACTCCGCCTGCTTCATCGGCGCCATGAAGGCCGTGGCCGGCAAGATGAAGGTCACGCTGCCTGCCGACCTGGCCATTGACGCCGAAGTGGACCTGGGCCCCATCCCCAACGCCTACGGCATTGCCGCCCGCCTGAACGTCAGCCTGCCGGGCATGGACCGCGCCGCCGCCCAGGCGCTGATTGATGCCGCCCACCAGGTGTGCCCGTACTCCAACGCCACGCGCGGCAACATTGATGTGACGATCACGCTGGTCTGAAGAGCCAGGCCCCCACGCTCGTCACTGCGTGTACTCGCTGCCCCCCGAGGGGGCCGCGGCCACCTTGGGGCGGCCCGGCGGTGGCTGGCCAGTTGCTGTCGCCAACGCGGCCCGCCGGTGTTGAACCGGCGGGCCGTTTGCCTTAAGTTGCGGACCATGAGCAACACCACACTCCAGGTCCGAAAGGACAAGCTGACCGAGACGCGCCTTGTCACCACCGAAGACGCCCCGCTGGCCCCCGGCCAGGTGCGCGTGCGCGTGGAGCACTTTGCGCTCACGTCCAACAACATTACCTACGCTGCGTTTGGCGACGCCATGAGCTACTGGCAGTTCTGGCCCACGGGTGAAGACGGCTGGGGCGTTGTGCCCGTGTGGGGTTTTGGCACCGTGTCGCAAAGCCTGCACCCTGGCGTGGCAGTGGGCGAGCGCCTGTATGGCTACTGGCCCATGGCCAGCAGTGCCGTGCTGCAACCCGACCGTTTGACCGAAGCCGGCTTTACCGACGCCGCGCCCCACCGCGCCGGCCTGCACGCCGTGTACAACCAGCTGCTGCGCTGCAACCGCGACCCTTTCTACACGGCCGATACCGAGGGCCCGCAGGCCCTGCTGCGCCCGCTGTTCGTCACGTCATGGCTGATTGACGACTTCATGGCCGACAATGATTTCTTTGGCGCCAATGTCATGCTGCTGTCCAGTGCGTCCAGCAAGACGGCCTACGGCACGGCGTTCCAGCTGGCACAGCGCCCGGGCATAGAGGTGATCGGCCTCACCTCACCCGCCAACAAGGCTTTTTGTGAAGGCCTGGGTTGCTACACCCGCGTGCTGACCTACGACCAGCTGGACCAGGTGGCAGCGGACGCAGCCTGCGTGTATGTGGACTTTGCGGGCAACGCCGACCTGCGCCGCCAGATCCACACGCGGTTCGGGCAACTGAAATACAGCTGCTCCATCGGCGGCACCCATGTGGAGCAACTGGGCGGCGCCAAGGACCTGCCCGGCCCGCGCGCCACACTGTTCTTTGCGCCCGCACAGATCAAGAAGCGCAACGCCGACTGGGGCGCGGCCGAACTCGGCAAGCGCCTGGTGCAGGCATGGCAGGCCTTCAGCGAGCGGGCCACGGACGCAGCAGCCCCATGGCTGGTCATACAGCAACACCAGGGGCCGCAGGCCGTACAGGCAGCCTACGCCCAGGTCCTGGCGGGCAAGGGCGACCCGCGCACGGGCCACATGCTGTCGCTGGGCTGAAAGCCTGGGATCAGCTTCGCGCGCGATGATGGCGCGATGAAGCTGGCCCTGCTGTCGGATATCCACGCCAACCTGCGTGCCCTGCACGCCTGCCTGGCCCACGCACGCGAGGCCGGTGCCACGCACTATGCCGTGCTGGGCGACCTGGTGGGCTATGGCGCCGAGCCAGCACAGGTGGTGGATGCCGTGATGCAACTGGCCGCCGCAGGCGCCGTGGTGCTGGGCGGCAACCATGACGCCATGGCCGTGCAGCCACCCGCACAGGAAGAAAACCAGGGCGACACATCGGCCCGCTGGACGCATGGCCAGCTCGACGTGGCCCAGCGCACCTTCCTCGCCGGGCGGCCGCTGCAGGCCCGTGTGGCCAGCGCCTGGCTGGTGCATGCGAGCGCCGATGCGCCGCACGACTGGCATTACGTGGACAACGCCCAGCGCGCCCAACGCAGCCTGGACGCGGCCTGCGCGCACGACGGTGTGAGCCACGTCTTTTGCGGCCATGTGCACCACCAGCGGCTGTACTACCGCGGCGGCGGCCACGCGCTGATGGAGTTCATGCCCACGCCCGGCGTGGCCATACCGGTGCCGGCCCACCGGCAGTGGCTGGCCACGGTGGGCTCGGTGGGCCAGCCGCGCGACGGCGACACGCGCGCCATGTACGCCTTGTTTGACGCCACGCAAGCCCGCCTGGGCTTTCACCGCGTAGCCTACGACCATCGGGCAGCGGCGCAAGCCGTGCGGCACACCGACCAGCCCGAATGGTTTGCACAAAGGCTGGAGGAAGGTCGATGAAACTGCTGGAGCCGGGCACCGTGATGGACGGGTTTGCCGTGGGCGAGGTCATCCATTCGGGCGGCATGGCCCATATCTACCGTGTGCACTATGCCGACGGCCGGCCCGACCCCGGTTTTGCCATGGCCATGAAAGTGCCGCGCATGGCCGGCGACGACGGCGCGGAAAACCTGGTGAGCTTTGAGGTCGAGCACCAGATATTCCAGGCGCTGGGCGGCAACCATGTGCCGCGCTTTGTGGCGGCCGGTGACCTGGCGCGCCTGCCCTACCTGGTGATGGAATATGTACCTGGCCGCGTGCTGCAGGACTGGCTGGACGACGCCCAGGCACTGCGCCTGCGCCCTGGCGCACACGAGATTGCAAAGCTCGGCCAGGCCATGGCCGCCGCAGCCCACAGCCTGCACCAGCAAAACGCGGTGCACCTGGACCTGAAGCCCGCCAACGTGCTGATCCGCGCGGACGGGCAGGCTGTGCTGCTGGACTTTGGCCTGAGCTGGCACGCGCACTACCCCGACCTGCTGGCCGAAGAGCTGCGCAGCGCCGTGGGCTCGCCCGCCTGGATGGCGCCCGAACAGGTGGTGGGCGTGCGCGGCGACCCGCGCAGCGACATCTTTGCCATCGGCGTCATGCTTTACGAGCTGGCCACCGGCGAGCTGCCGTTTGGTGCCCCCGCCACCACGGGGGGCTTGCGCCAGCGCCTGTGGATGGACCCGCCGCCACCGCGTGCCCTGAATGCCGACGTGCCCGGCTGGCTGCAGGAAGTGATCCTGCGCTGCCTGGAGCCCGAAGCCGCGCGGCGCTACCCGTCGGCCGCGCTGCTGGCATTTGACCTGGGCCACCCCGACCAGGTCCTGGTGGGCGAACGCGGCGAACGCACCCGCGGCACGCCGCTGCGCACCCATCTGCGCCGCTGGTTCAAGGCAGCGGGCATGCAATACGAACCCAGCCCGCTGCCGTCGCAGACCATCCGCGAAGTGCCCATCGTGATGGTGGCCGTGCCGCACCTGGACGCCAGCGACGCCACGCTGTACTCGCTGCGCCAGGCCGTGAACCGATCGCTGGGCATACGACCCGGCGCGCGGCTGGCCTGCGTGAGCGTGATCGCCTCCGTGGGCACCGGGCAGGACGAAATCGAAACACACCGCACCCACCTGGAGCGGTTGCGCCAGTGGGCCCAGGGCATCCACCTGGAAGGGCACCAGGCGTCATTCCATGTCATTGAATCGGGCGATGTGGCCCGCGCGCTATGCACCTACGCACGCGGCAACCATGTGGACCTGCTGGTGCTGGGCGCGGCCACGCATGGCCTGCAGATGCAGCGGCTGGTGGCCACCGTGCCGATGCGCGTGGTGATGGACGCGCCCTGCAGCGTGCTGCTGGTGCGCCAGGCGCTGCCGTTTGCGCAGCTGGACGCGGACATGGATGCGTACATGGACGCAGCGCAACCAAGCTGAGGGCGCGGGCCCCACAATCGGCGCATGACCGATGCCCGCCACCCCTATGAAACCCTGACCCCCGACGTGGTGATGGACGCGCTGGCGTCGGTCGGCCTGTATGGCGACGGCCGCCTGACCGGCCTGAGCTCGTATGAAAACCGCGTGTACCTCATCCACCTGGAAGAGCCGCACGAGGGCCACCAGGCGGTGGTGGCCAAGTTTTACCGGCCGGGGCGCTGGAGCGAGGCGCAGATCCTGGAAGAGCACACCTTTGCGGCCGAGCTGATGGCCGCCGAGGTACCCGCCATCGGCCCGCTGGTGCTGCAGGGGCGCACGCTGCACCCGCACGCCGGCTTTTCATTCAGCGTCAGCCCCCGGCGCGGCGGGCGCCGGCCCGAGCTGGACGACACCAACGTGCTGGAGTGGATAGGCCGCTTTCTGGCGCGCATCCACACCGTGGGCGCAGCGCGGCCGTTCGAACACCGCGGCACGCTGGACCTGCAGACCTTCGCCACCGAGCCGCGCGACTGGCTGCTGGCGCACGACATGATTCCGCTGGACGTGCAGGGCGCATGGCAGGCGGCGTGCGGCAAGGCGATTGACGCCATCGCAGGCCACCTGCAGCACACCCGCACCGCCGTCATCCGCCTGCACGGCGACTGCCACCCCGGCAACATTTTGTGGACCCCCGAAGACCAGCCTGGCGGTGGCCCGCACTTTGTGGACCTGGACGACACCCGCATGGGCCCGCCAGTGCAGGACCTGTGGATGCTGCTGTCGGGCGACCGCGCGCAGCGCATCCAGCAACTGGGTGCGTTGGTGGACGGGTACGAGCAGTTCCGCGAATTTGACCGCGCCGGGCTGGCACTGATCGAGCCGCTGCGCACGCTGCGCCTGATCCACTACAGCGCCTGGCTGGCCCGCCGCTGGGACGACCCGGCCTTTCCCGCCGCGTTCCCCTGGTTTGGCTCCAGCGACTACTGGCAGGGGCAGGTGCAGATGCTGGAGGAGCAGCTGGAGGCGATGGAAGAGCCGGCGCTGGTGGCTTGAGCTGGATTGAACTCAGCCGCACCCCGCCGTCACGCGCCAGGTGGCCAGCGGCCCTGCGCTGAACAGTTGCCCGCCCGTCAGGTAGTAGACATTGGCGTCGGCCGTGGACACCCCCAGGTACACGCCTGTGCCGGCGTAAAAGCGGTAGTAGTACGGCGCGCTGGTGGCTGACGCACCGCCGGCCGGCGCGAACAGGCCGGGATGGTTGCGCTCGGCCCAGTTGAACAGGCAGTCTGCTGATGCGGTGGACACGCTGCCGGCGCCCACGCTGACCGTGCGCGCAGCCGACCAGTCGCCCCAGAAGCCGAACATGCCCGCGCGTGCCTGCAGCAAGACCGTGCCCGCGCTGGTGCCGGTGAAGCTGAAGGCCGGCGCCGCAATATCCACCGGCGTGCCGGCCGTGGCGATGGTGTCCACACCGCTGAGCGCAATGTCGTCCACATACCAGCCGGCGCCGGCCGTCGCCTGCGGGCAAAAGCTGCCGCTGCTGAACGCATAGCGCCAGCGCAGCCGGATGGCGCGGCCCGCATAAGGCGCCAGCGAAACCGCCTTGGCATTGAAGCTGGTTTCGCCCTGGCTGGACGTGAAGCCGCTTTGCTCGCCTGCCTGCTGGAACACCGTGGCCCAGCTCGCGCCGTCGTCCAGCGAGACCTCTACCAGTGCCAGCTGGGACGATGACGCCAGCCCCAGCCGGCTGTTGAACTGCAGCACACCCCCCGCCCCCGGCACCAGCACTGCGTTGAGCAACAGCGTCTGGTCTGTCGCCTGGGGGTGCGCGAAATGGAAAGACCGCACCCCGGTTGCCGCCACGCCACTGGCCACCACGTCGTAACCCGCGCTGATCGCTGCCGTGAAGTTGCCGGCGCCCGCCTCGGCGCCGTCGGCCAGGTTGTAGGGCGTGACGCCCACGCTGCGCCACTGGTAGCCGGTGGCGCCGGGCTGCGCGCCAAAGCTGTAGGCCGCCGCCTGGCCCACCTGCGTCGCCGCGCTGCCGGCCACGGTGATGCTGCTGGTGGCCACGTCGGCATCAAACACCACCACGACATAGGTAAAGCTGCGCGCCACGCCGCCCACCAGTACGTTGCTGAGCGTCACGCGGTACACGGTATCGCCCGCCGGGCGGGCCCAATTCATGCCGTCGGCATAGCTGCCGGGGAACCACACCAGCGTGTTCTCGCCCGCGCCGTTGCTCACCGGCTCGGTGCGCGTGGCCAGGGGCGCGCCGTCTTCGGTCATGGTCACCACGGCCGCCGAAAAATCGGCTTGCGGGTAAGAGAACGACCAGCGCGGGTACACGGCGGCATGGGGCACATAGCCGGCGGTAGGCCAGGCCACGAATTCATCACGCACTGCAGGGCGGGGGCCCGAGATGTTGGCGTCAAACACCCACAGCGCATTGGTCTTGACGCTGCCGTCCACATCACCCGCGCCCATGAGCTGCGTCTGCGGGTACAACAACCAGCGGCGGTGGCCCACGGCCGCATTGTTGGCGCCGCTGTCGCGCATGTAGCCCTCTGCAATGGTGTCGGCCCCGGCGCGGCCCAGCCCCAGGTTGGACTTGCCCGCAGCCTCAGCCCCTGTGGCGGTGTAGCAGGCCCAGCTGGTGGGCGGAAAGTGGCTGAGCTGGTTGTTGGCCGCCATCATCAGCGCGGCCTGCTGCGCCTTGGCATTGAAGGTGGCGTCCAGCTGCACGCTGGCAGGCACGCCCGCCATGGCGCGAAACCAGTTGATGCGCCGCAGCGTGGCGGCCTTGTAGGCCGCAGACGTGTCGCCCGCCGCGCAGCCGGCGGTGCTGCCCGACCAGCCGCTGGCCACATTGGCCGAAGAGGCGAACACGGTTTTGTAGAACAGGCGCACCGCCTCGCGCTGGCTCACGTCCAGCGTGAAGCCGCTGTCGGCCTGGGGGGCTTGCGGTGCGTCTGCCGCGTGCGCGGGAATCAGTCCGTCCAGGCTGGTGGGTGCCTGTGGGGGTGTGGGGCCGGTGCGGACCGGGGAAGCATCGCCGGGGGCGGCCATGGCGGCGGTGGCGGGCGGTGCTGCCTGGGGCGTGGCGGCACGCTCGCCGCCGCCGCAACCTGCCAGCACCACCACCCAGAGCCCCGCCAGAAGTGCACGTGTGTTCATGGGGCATTCTAGGAGGCAGGCACCTTGGCGGCAACCACGGCATCAGCCTAGAATGTACCCACACTTGTGGGAACAATTTCCCTGAAACCCGAAAGGCCAGCCATGCAAACCTTCACCATCCGCGACCTGCGTGACCGCTCGGGTGAGCTGGTGCGCGGCGCCGAAGCCGGCAAGCTCTCTGTGGTGACCAAGCATGGCCAGCCCGTGTTTGTGGCCGTGCCGTTCAATGAAGAACTACTGCAGCACGGTGTACCCACCGCGCTGGCCGTGCGGCTGTTTGACGAAGAGCAGATCACCGTGACCCAAGGTGCCCGGCTGGCCGGCCTGAGCCTTTCGGCCTTTATCGACCTGCTGGGCAGCTTGCAGATACCCGTGACACGTCTGGACGCAGGCGAGCTGGAGCGCGAGGTCTCCGCCTTTACCTTGGATGAATAAGCTGGTCGTGGCCGACGCGGGCCCGCTGATCGCGCTGGCGCGGCTGGGCTCGCTGGCACTGCTGCCGGGGCTGTTCAGCCAAGCCCTGGTCACGCCGCAGGTGCTGGCCGAATGCGAAGCCCGGCATGATCGCGACGAGGGCGCAGCGGTGCGCGCCGCAATCAACACGGGCAGCCTGTACTTGCAGCCCCCCCCAACGCCGCTGCCTGGCTGGGGCGTGGACGCAGGCGAAAGCAGCGCCATTGCGCTGGCGCTGGCAACCGGCGCCGGTGTGCTGATGGACGACCGGGCCGGCCGCAACGTGGCGCGCACGCTAGGGCTCAATGTGATCGGCACGGCCGGCCTGCTGGTGCTCGCCAAGCGGCGCGGCCAGATCAGCACCGTGCGCGGTCACCTCGAGTTTCTGGTGGACTCGGGTTACTTCCTGGGGCCGGAAGTGGTGACAGATGTGCTACGGCTGGCGGGAGAATAGTCGCAGAGTCGGGCAATGTCGCAGTGGCTACGGCGCCACCGGGTCCCCCGCCGCACGCGCGGCGCGGTTCGGGTCATAAATGACGGTGCCGGTGCCCACACCCACCCCCACGCGCGCACCACTGCGGCCAATCGGTGTGCTGGCGCCCACGCCCACACCGCCGCTGACCTGGCCGCTCTGGTTGACGCCCACGCCCACACCCACCGGCCCGATGCCGGTGCCTGCACCCAGGGTGACACCACCCGAGCCCACACCCACACCGATGGTGATGGGGCCCACCGGGATGCCGATGCCCAGGCCGATGCCGGCGGTGCCGCAGCCGGCCAGTGCGCACACGGTGAGTGCGGCAAAGGCAATGCGGGTGCAGCGGGGCAAGGTGGTCATGCAAATCATTCTAGGGGCGCGGGTTGCATGGCGCTGTGTCTGTTTGCGTCAGCGCACGGGGTTGTCCAGCACGCCGATGCCGTCGATTTCCACGCGCACCTGGTCGCCGGGCTGCAGGTAGCGCGGTGGCTTGAAGCCTATGCCCACGCCCACCGGCGTGCCGGTGGCGATCACGTCACCGGGGTACAGCGTGATGCCGGCCGACAGCGTCTCAATCAACGTAGGGATGTCAAAGATCAGGTCGCGTGTGCTGGCGTTTTGCCGTTCTTCGCCATTCACATAGCAGCGCACCTGGGTGGCCGTGCCGTCGCATTCGTCGGCGCTCACCAGCCACGGCCCCATGGGGCAGAAGGTGTCAAAGCTCTTGCCCATGTGCCACTGCTGGTGGCGGCTTTGCCAGTCGCGCGCGGTCACGTCGTTGACGATGGTGTAGCCCCACACGTGCTGCAGCGCGTCGGCCTTGCCGATGCCGCGCCCGCCCCGGCCGATGATGACGGCCAGCTCGGCCTCGTAGTCGATGGCGGTTGAGACGGCGGTGGGGATCTCGATGGCGTCGCCGGGACCGATGACCGATTCAGGCACCTTGCTGAAGATGATGGGCACACTGGGGATGTCGCCGCCCGCCTTGGCGCTGCTGTCAAAGCCGCTGCCGGCAAATTCCTTGGCATGGGCATAGTAGTTTTTGCCCACGCAAAAGATGTTGCGCCGCGGGCGCGGCAGGGGCGCTGTGAGCTTCACCGCGCTGATCGCCAGCGCAGCCCGCACGGGCGGCAGGCTGTCGCCGCGCGCCAGCGCTTCAATCAGCGGCAGCACGCCCAGCGCCGCCAGCGCAGGCGGCACATCAAACGGCTCAATGCTTGCCAGGTCGGCGCTGACGCGGCCAACGGCGGGGGTGTGGGGATCGTGCAGGGTGCGAAAGGCTGCCAGCTTCATGGGGAAAACTCTGTGGTCGTGGGTTGCAATAAGACTAGCATGCTAACGAATAAGCCCAAATACAAGGAGACAAACCATGAAGCGTCGTTCCGTCCTGGCCGCCAGCGTGCTAGCTGCTGCCTGCGGTCTGGCTGCCGCGCAGGCAGCGTACCCGTCCAAGCCCATCACCCTGATCGTGCCGTTCCCGCCCGGCGGCCTGGCCGACCTGGTGGGCCGCCCCGTGGCCGAAGCCTTGTCGCGCGAGCTGGGCCAGCCTGTGATCGTGGAGAACAAGGCGGGTGCGGGTGGCGGCATCGGCATGGCCCTGGCGGCCAAGGCGCCGGCCGACGGCTACACCCTGCTGCTGTCGCTGTCGTCATTGACGGTGCTGCCCGAGGCCGACGCGCTGCTGGGCCGCGCGCCCATGTACACGCTGGCGTCGCTGCGGCCCATTGCGCGTTTTACCGCCGACCCTACCGTGCTGGCCGTGCGTGCCGACGCGCCGTGGAAGACGGTCAAGGATTTTGTGGACGACGCCAGAAAGCGCCCCGGTGCCATCAACTACGGCTCGTCGGGCAACTACGGCACCATGCATGTGCCCATGGAGATCCTGGCGCAAAACGCGGGCATCAAGCTCACCCACATTCCGTTCACTGGCGCCGGCCCGGCCGTGGTGGCGCTGCTGGGCGACCAGATCCAGGCCGTGTCGTCGGGCCCGGCCACGGTCCTGCAGCATGTGAAGGCCGGCAAGCTGCGCGTGCTGGCCCACTGGGGCACGGGCAAGCTGGACGCCCTGCCCGACGCGCCCGCGCTGAAAGACGCCGGCTACGACGCCGAATACGCGCAGTGGTCGGGCCTGTTCATCCCTGCGGGTGTGCCCGAGCCCGTGGCGCAGCGCCTGCGTGCCGCAGCGCGCGCCGCAGCGCAGGACACCAAGGTCAAGGAAGTGATCCTGAACGCGGGCAGCCCGATCCTGTTTCAGGACAGCGCCGATTTCGAGAAATACGTGCAGGCCGATGCAAAGCGCATGGCCGATGTGGTCAAGAAGATCGGCAAGCTGCAATGAAAGGCCCCGCCATGAAACGCACCCTGTTTACCCGCGCGGCACTTGGTCTGGCACTTGGCCTGACGCTGGCCGCCGCGCTGCTGCCTTCTGCGCAAGCCCAAACCCCCGCCTACCCCAACCGGCCCGTGAAGATCATCGTGCCGTTTGCCACCGGCGGCCCGGCCGACAACTACGCACGCTTCATTGCCCAGCGCCTGACCGAGAGCCTGGGCCAGGCGTTTGTGGTGGACAACCGGCCGGGCGCGGGCTCGGTGATCGGCACGGATGTGGTGGCCAAGTCGCCGGCCGACGGCTACACGCTGCTGTTGATGTCCAACGCCCACACGGTCAACGAAACACTGATCGCCAGCAAGCCGTTCAACCTGACGCGCGACTTTGCCGGCATTGCGCCCATCAACTATTCAGACCTGGTGCTGGTGGCGCACCCGTCGGTGCCGGCGGCCAACCTGGGCGAGCTGCTGCGCCTGGCCAAGGCCAGTCCGGGCAAGATCAATTACGCGTCTTCGGGGCTGGGTACGCCGTACCACATGGCCGGCGAGCTGTTCAAGAGCATGGCGGGGGTGTACCTGGTGCACATCCCGTACCGCGGCAGCTCGGGCGCGCGCACTGATTTGCTGGGCGGCCAGGTCGGGCTGATGTTTGACGCGGTCACCACGATGACCGAGCAGGTCAAGGCCGGCAAGGTCAAAGCCCTGGCCACCACCGGTCGCCAGCGATCAGATGTGATGCCCGACGTGCCCACCGTGCACGAAGCCGGTGTGCCCAATTACGAGGCCACCATCTGGCTGGGCCTGATGGCCCCCAAGGCCACGCCCAAGGCGGTGATTGACCGGCTCAATGACGCTGTCTCGAAAATGGCCAGCCTGCCCGAGGTGCGCCAGCAATGGGGCCGCCAGGGCGCCACGCCGATGGTGATGACGCCGGCCGTGTTTGACCGCTATGTGCAGGACGACATTGCCAAGTGGGCCCGCGTGATCAAGGACGCCAACATCAAGGCCGAGTAACCCATGAAACAGATTCAGTTGCTCAGCGGTGGGGCGGCCCAGGGCCTGGTGGCACAACTGCGCGAGCGGTTTGCGCAGCGCGCGGGTTGCGAGGTGCAAGGCACGTTTGGCGCCGTGGGCCTCATGAAGGACAAGCTGCTGGGCGGCGCGCCGTGCGACCTGCTGGTACTGACCGACGCGCTGATCCGCGAGCTGGGTACGCAAGGCCACGTGCAAGCCGACAGCGCAACGCCACTGGGTGTGGTGAAAACAGGCATTGCCGTGCGCAGCGGCGAGGCGGTGCCGATGGTGGACACGCCCGAGGCACTGACGGCCGTGCTGCGGGCCGCGCGCGGCATCTACTTCCCCGACCCCCTCAAGGCCACGGCGGGCATTCACTTCATGAAGGTGCTGAAGGCGCTGGGCCTGGACGGCGAGCTGGCCGGTCGGCTGCACACCTTTCCCAACGGCGCCACCGCCATGGCCGAGCTGGCGCGCGCGCAAGGCCCGGGGCTGATCGGCTGCACCCAGGTGACCGAGATCCTGTTTGCGCCGGGCGTTGAGCTGGCCGGGCTGCTGCCCGTGCAATTTGAGCTGGCCACGGTGTACACCGCTGCGGTGTGCACCCGGGCGCAGAACCCGGCAGACGCGGCGACCTTCATCGCCCTGATGGCCAGCGACGAGGCCGCTGCGCTGCGGGCGCAGGGCGGCTTTGTTTAGACCAGCAGTGCGTTGACGCGGCGCACATAGGCGGCCGGGTCATCAGGCAGCCCGCCCTCGGCCAGCAGGGCCTGGTCAAACAGGATGTGGGCCAGGTCGTTGAAGTGCACGCTGCCGTCCAGCTTTTTCACGAGTGCATGGTCGGCGTTGACCTCCAGCACGGGCTTGACCTCGGGCGCGGCCTGGCCCGCAGCCTTGAGCATGCGCGCCAACTGCAGGCTCATGCCCTGGTCCTGCACCACCAGGCAGGCCGGTGAATCGACCAGGCGGGTGGTGATGCGCACATCTTCGGCCTTGTCTTTCAGGGCTTCCTTCAGCTTGGCCAGCAGGGGCTTGAAGGCTTCTGCGGCTTCTGCGGCCGCCTTCTTCTCGGCTTCATCCTGCAGCTTTCCCAGATCGACCGCACCCTTGGCCACACTTTGCATGGCCATGCCGTCAAATTCGCTCAGGTGGCTCAGCGCCCATTCGTCCACGCGGTCGGTCATCAAGAGCACTTCAATGCCCTTCTTGCGGAACACTTCCAGCTGGGGGCTGTTCTTCGCGGCGGCCAGGGTGTCGGCCGTGATGTAGTAAATCGCGTCCTGGCCTTCTTTCATGCGGGCCTTGTAATCGGCCAGGCTGACGCTCACCGTGTCTGACGTGGTGGACGCAAAGCGCAGCAGCTTGGCCAGGCGTTCGCGGTTGGCAAAGTCTTCGCCCAGGCCTTCTTTGAGCACCGCGCCAAACTCGCCGTAGAACTTGCCGTACTTGGCTTTGGCTTCGTCGGTTTCACCGTCTTTTTCCTGGCGCGCCAGGTCTTCCAGCATGGACAGCACGCGCTTGGTGGAACCATCGCGGATGGCCTTGACGTCGCGGCTTTCCTGCAGCAGCTCGCGGCTTACATTGAGCGGCAGGTCGGCGGAGTCAATCACACCCTTCACAAACCGCAGGTAAGTGGGCATCAGCGCCTCGGCGTCGTCCATGATGAACACGCGCTTGACGTACAGCTTGACGCCGGCCTTCTTGTCGCGGTTCCACAAGTCAAACGGTGCCTTGCCCGGGATGAACAGCAGCTGCGTGTATTCGGAGCTGCCTTCCACGCGGTTGTGGGCCCAGGCCAGCGGCGCTTCAAAGTCGTGGCTGATGGCTTTGTAAAACTCGGCGTACTGCTCTTCGGTGATGTCTTTCTTGGGGCGGGTCCACAGGGCGCTGGCCTGGTTGACGGTTTCCCATTGGTCGGTCAGCACCATCTCGCCGCCTTTACTGCCACCGGATGGGCCACCTTCGATGGCGTCCCCTTCCTTCCACTCTTCCTTTTGCATCAGGATGGGCAGGGCAATGTGGTCGGAGTATTTGCCAATGACGTCCTTGAGCTTCCAGGTGTTCAGGTAATCGTGGGCGTCGTCGCGCAGGTGCAGCGTGACGCTGGTGCCGCGCGGGGCCCGCTCGATGGCTTCCACCTCGAAGTCGCCGGTGCCGCCGCTGGTCCAGCGCACGCCTTCGGCTGCCGGTGCGCCCGCGCGGCGCGATTCCACGGTGATCTTGTCGGCCACGATAAAGCCCGAATAGAAGCCCACGCCGAATTGGCCGATCAGCTGGGCGTCCGACTTCTGGTCATCCGACAGCTTGCCCATGAATTCGCGCGTGCCGCTCTTGGCAATAGTGCCCAGGTTGTCAATCGCCTCCTGCTGGGTCAGGCCAATGCCGTTGTCGGTAATGGTCAGGGTTTTGGCGTCCTTGTCGTAGCTCACGCGTACTTCCAGGTTGGGCGCATCTTCGTACAGGGCGGAGTTGTTCAGCGCCTCAAAGCGCAGCTTGTCGCAGGCGTCCGATGCGTTGGAGATCAGCTCGCGAAGAAAGATCTCCTTGTTGGAATACAGCGAGTGGGTGACAAGGTGAAGCAGCTGGGCCACTTCGGCCTGGAAGGACAGGGTTTGCTTGCTCATGATGGTTTTGACGGACGTCTGTAAGCGATAACGGAAAAAAGCGAAACGCCCCTGATCTAGGGGCGCTCGGGCGGCTTTCAAGGCCGGATTATCGCGTGTCCGCGTGCGGCCAGCGGGCCGCGACGGGGTTTACAGGCTCAGCTCGCCGCTGGGGATCTGGCCCAGGCGCACGGCTTGTGCGGCTTGGGCGCGCACCGTGGCGGTGTCCAGCGTCGACTTCACCGGGGCGGCAACGCGCGAACCTGCCGGCTCGGTGCTGCGGGTCTTGGCGACCGTGGCGGCTTCGGCCATGACTTCAGCACGGGTGCGGCTGCCGTCGATGGACGCTGCGTACTGGGACTCAGCGGCCGGGCTTTCAGCGCGCACAGCAGTGGAAGCCAGGGCGGCGAAAGCGGCGATGGCGATGAGGGCGGTGGACTTGTTCATGATGTATGACCTTTCAGTGTGTTGATGAGGAGACTTGGCTTTTCAGGATTCACCGGGTGTGTGTTTGTGATCCGGTGAATGAACTGTAGGTCTCGCAAATTAGCCATCACTGAGGGGAAACTTAGGCCTGCGTTAGGGTCCAGGTTTCAGGACGTTTCCACGCGCGCGATGAGTCCGTTGGTGCCATCGCGGTTGCGCAAAGAGATGTTCATGCCGCAGCGTTGCGCTGCGCCACGTGCAATGGCCAGGCCCAGCCCGCTGCCCCGTGCACCCGTGCCAGGCACGCGGAAGAAGCGGTCAAACACGCGGTCCAGCAGCTCTTGCGGAATGCCGGGGCCGCTGTCGATGACTTCTATGCTGAGCTTGCCACCTTCATGGGTCAGGCTCACGTCCACCACACCGCCCTCAGGCGTGTAGCGCAGCGCGTTTTCAATCAGGTTGTCCAGCACGCTGCGCAGGTCTGCCACCGAGCAGCGCAGCGGCACGTGGCTGACCGTGGTGGGTAACAGGCCCAGGTCGATGCCGCGCTGTTCGGCCAGCAGGATCAGGCCATTGACACTTTCGCGCAGAACCGCCAGCACGTCCACCTCAGTGGGTGCGGCGTCGCCCGTCACTGCTTCCTGGCGCGACAGCCGCAGCAGCTGGTCGACCAGGCGCTGGGCACGCTGGATGCCCTGCTCCAGCTGGCTGAAGCGTTCCTGGGTTTCGCCACAGCAGACATCACCGCGCAACGTTTCCAGCTGCAGGCCGATAGCGGCAATGGGCGTGCGCAGCTCGTGCGCGGCGTCCTGCACAAAGCGGCGCTGGTTGGCGAACGCATCGCGCAAGCGCGCCAGCAGGCTGTTGAACGACACGATCAGCGGCGTGATTTCGCGCGGCACATGCGTCAGTGACAGCTCGGCAATGTTGTTTTCGTCCTGCTGTGCGGCCTGGCGCGCGATGTCGCCAATGGCGCGTGACACCATGGCCACCACGGCCCACAGAATGAACGACGACACGATCAGCAGCACGACCACCGGCGCGATCACACCCAGTGCGCGGCCTGCCGCCAGGTGGGTGCGGAATTTGCCGCTTTGCACTACTTGCACCTGGCGGCCTTCAGCTGATCGCGCCACATACGCACGCCATTTCTGCCCGCCCGCCGTGGTGTCATGAAACCCCGTGTCGGAAATCCTGTTCAGCGTGAGTGCCGGCCACGAGCTGGCGATGAGCTTGCCGTCACGGTCAAACACCTGGCCTACATACGTACCCCATTCATGCACCTGCTCGTGCGTGAGCGTGGGCCAGTCGGGCTTGCCGGGCTGCGTCACCTGCGAATCGGCCAGCAGCTGCATCTGGTCGTCCATGAAGGTGCCCACCATGTGGGTGTAGGTCCAGTACGCGCCGGTGGCAGACACGGCCCCCACCAGCACAAAGGCCGGCAGCAGCCACATCATGAGCACGCCGCGCAGCGAGCACAGTCGCCCGGCGGGAAAGACGTTGATGGTGCTCATGCTGTATTCCCGTCAGCAGCAGCAGCGGCGCCTGCCGGCGCCAGCGTGGTCACGGCGCGCCAGCCCAGGCCGCGCACGTTGCGAATCGCGTCGGGCCCGAGCTTCTTGCGCATGCCATGGATCAGCACGTCCACCGCGTTGCTCATGACTTCTTCGCCCCAGCCGTAGATGCGGTTCTCCAGCTGCTCGCGCGACAGGATGGCGCCGGGGCGCTCCAGCAGCGCGTGCAGCAACGCGAATTCACGCGCCGACAAGGCGGATCTTTCACCGCGCACCATGACCTCGCGCGTGGTCAGGTCCAGCTGCAGGTCGCCGCCGCCAATCAGTGAATGCGCCGCGCCGTCGCGCCGGCGGATCACAGCGCGCATGCGCGCCAGCAGCTCGCGGAATTCATAGGGCTTGAGCAGGTAGTCGTCGGCGCCCAGGTCCAGCCCGGCAATGCGGTCGTCCAGGCCGTCGCGCGCGGTCAGCACCAGCACCGGCGTGGTGTTGCCCTGCGCACGGGCTTTGGCCAGCACCTCGGTACCGTCGCGCTTGGGCAGGCCCAGGTCCAGCAGCACGCAGGCGTAGTCACCATCGGACAGGGCGCTTTGCGCCAGCAGGCCGTCCTTGACCCAGTCCACCGACCAGCCATTGGACTCCAGCGCCTGCGACAGGCTGCGCCCGATCATGTCGTCGTCTTCGACCAGCAATACACGCATGTGTTCCTCTTCAGACTACGGCCGCACGCCGTCCCATCGCGCCTGCTGCGAGGCAGCGTGCCAGAACAGGGCGCCGGCGGCCAACAAAAGCGCCAGCGCGCCGACGTCAAGCATTGATGCCTGGCCCACCACCTCTGCGCCTGGCGCGCCTGCGGCCAGCAGCAGCAAGGCCAGCTTGCTCATCACGGCACCCGACACCACAGCCATGCGCAACGCAGGCACAAATGCCGCAGCCAGCAAACCCAGCCCCAACATGCCCATCATGAACTGCCAGTGCAGCACCAAAGGTTGGGCTGTCCCGGATGCGCCCTGGGTACCCGCGAGCAAGGGCAACAAAGTCAGCAGACCGGCAACAACCAGCAAGGCGGGGGCAACACGTTCGGGCAAGGTAGGCATGGGCAGGCTCCCAGGATGATGGAGTCCGCTATCGTCGCCCCGTGAAATTAGCTGACCGTTACGTCTGCGACCTTGCAGAACCGATCTCAGAAACAATTGGTTACTCGATGTGACATTCTTCTCAATTTCAACAGGTTTAATTTGTAACATCATGATTCGTAAAGACATTTTCTATTGCAACTCGTAACAAGCTCAAGTACATTTGGGTCATCGTTTGGAACTTCCGATTTAAGGAAATTGACTATGAAGAAGCTTGCACTTGTCGCCGCACTTGGTCTGGCCGCCATTGGCCTGTCAGCACAGGCCGCCACTGCCACCGGCACGTTTGACGTCACCATCAACCTGACATCGGCCTGCGAGATCACCTCGTCCCCGACGGCAGCATTCACTTACACGTCTTTCCAGGCCACGGCCGCCACGTTCAGCAGCTCATTCAATATCCGCTGCACCAATACGCTGCCAATTACCTCCATCACGCTTGACTCGACCTCCGTGACCGACGCGGCCACCAACCTGGCATACACGTTGGCCCTGGGCGCCGCTCCTGCTGCTGGCACCGGTGCCAGCCAGACCGTGAACATCACCGGCAGCATGGCGGCAAACCAGTCCGGCACCTGCGCCACAGCCACCTGTACCAACGGCTCTTCGGGCAACAAGCAGCGTACACTGACGATCACCTACTGACCGCCAACCGGAGCACCATGCATATCCTGCGTTCAATGGCCTGTGGCGTCGCCATTGGCGCCAGCGCAGCGGTTTGCTTGGCCGGCTCCACAAGCTCGTTCTTTCAGGTCAACATCACCCTGCACACCGGCTTGCCGCCGGTTGTGCCGTCAGATCCCGGTGCGGGGGCGCCCCCTCCCGGCGGTGGCGGGGCTCTCCCAGTCCCGCCGGTGGTTCCCGGCCCCTTCCCCAATCAGCCTGATTCGCCCTTGCCCGTCCCGCCCGTTGCGGGTGGCCCCGGTACGACGCCACCCGATGAAGGGGTGTCGCCGCCGCCAACAGGCGGCGTGATGCCAGGCGTTACACCGCCATCCATTGTGGCGACCGTTCCGCCCAACGGCATCTGCACCAGCCACTCGGGCGGCAGCGTTGGTGGCGCCACAGTGAGCGTGGTTTGCTCCAGCGGCCAGTTCGTCAGCATTGAAGCCTTGCCGGGCCAGCCATTTGCGCAGACGCACGGTGGTGCGTACAGGTTCAGTTTCGGCCCCGGGCTGCCCTTGCCAGCGCTCGCAGCCAACTTCAGCATGAACATCGGCGCAGGCACCGTCACGGCTTTGCGCATCCTGCATGTCAACGGCCTGGAAGCGCCGCTCGAAATGTTGGTAAGCTTTTGAGCATGAACACCTCCAAGCCCCTTTTGTTGTCAGCGCTGGCCGCATGCCTGGTTTTCGGGCATGTCGCCCCCGCGCTGGCGGGCGTTTTCTCGGTCACGCCGGTGCGGATTTTCATGAAACCGCGAGACCGGGCGGTGGCCATCACCATCGTCAATGAAGGCGATACAGCGGTTGCACTGCAGGCGGACATCCATACCTGGGCGCAGGGGCCCGACGGGGCTGACCAGCTGGTCCTGACCGAGGACATGATCCTGTCGCCTCCGATCATCAAGCTGGCGCCGCGCGCGCGCCAGGTGGTCAGGCTTGCGCTGCTCAAGCCTGCTGACGCCAGCCGCGAGCTGACGTACCGCATGATCGTGCGCGAAGTCCCTGAAGCCGTGGCAACCCAGGCCAACACCATGGAGGTCCCGATCGCACTCGCCCTGAACATGCCCGTGTTCATCACCCCGCCCGTCGCCAGGCGCGAGGTTTCCTGCGAGGCAAGCCGTGTTGGCGATCAGGTGATGGCCACTTGCAGCAACACCGGCAGCGCATACGCCCAGGTACGCGAGATCCAACTGCGCCGCGGCGACCAGGTGCTGGCCCGGTTCGAGGGCGGCAACTACATCCTTCCGGGTGTGCGCAAGGCGATTGCGTTGACCGCGAACCAACCGGTTGCCGCCGGTGAGGTGCAACTCAACGTGGTGTTCGACGATTTCAAAACGCAGGCCTTCACCATCCGCCTGCCGTGATGACGTGGATTGATGCTTCGCCGTCATGAGACCCGCCTGAACCTTTCCCCCCTGGCTGCCGCGCTGTTGGCAGCGGGGGCCATGCACTGCGCGCTCGCGCAGGCGCCCCCCGTTCTGCCGGCCCCTGCGTCGGCCCGGCCCGCGCCCACCGAGGGCCGCTTGATGCCACTGGAGGTGTTCATCAATGGCGCGTCAGGCGGCATGTGGACACTGCTGGAGCGCGATGGCGTACTGCATGCGCCTGAAGAGGCCTTTGACGAGTGGCGTGTGCGCCGCCGCCCTGCCGCCCCCGGGTTCAACTACCGTGGACAAACCTGGTATTCGTTGTCATCGGTACCAGGCTTTCAGTCGCGGCTGAATTTTGCGACCCAGTCAGTGGAGTTGGCCTTTTCGGCCGAAGCGTTCGCCGCGACCCGGCTTTCGTCCGACGAACAGGAACGCCCGCCCCTGTCGCCTGTGGAACCTGCGGTTTTCCTGAACTTTGACACCAGCATGACCCATACGGCCAGCCGCGGTGCCAGCGCCACGCGCGACCTGGGTGCGCTGACCGAGCTGGGGGTGTCGAACAGCTGGGGGGTGCTGACGTCCAGCTTCGTCAGCCGCAACCTGGCCAGCGGCGATCCGACGCTGCCGCGCAGCACGCGCCGGCTGGAAACCGCTTATGTACGCGACTTTCCCGACAGCAACCTCACCTTGCGTGTGGGCGACAGCACCACGCGCGGCGGGATGTGGGGTCGCGCCACCTACTTCGGCGGCATTCAGCTGGCGCGCAATTTCGCACTTACGCCCGGCTTCGTCAGCCAGCCCATTCCCACGCTCACTGGCACGTCCAGCGCGCCGAGCACGGTGGAGCTTTATGTCAATGATGTGCTGCGCCAGACATCCAGCGTGCCGACCGGGCCGTTTGCCATTGACAACTTTCCGCTGTTGACCGGCGCCGGGCAGGCACGCCTGGTGGTGCGGGACGTACTTGGGCGAGAAACCGTCATCGTCCAGCCGTTTTTCACCCATGCCAATCTACTGGAGTCTGGCTTGAGCGACTGGAGCCTGGAGGCCGGGGCGATCCGTCGCGGCCTGGGCTCGGACAACGCTGACTATGGGCAGCGTTTTGGCGCAGGGCTGTGGCGCCATGGTGTCAACGACCGCCTGACACTGGAAGGCCGCGCCGAGCTGGGCCAGCAAACCCGCACCATCGGTCTGGGCGCCAGTTTTGCATTGCCTCTGCAGGCGCTGGGCCAGGCCGGCCTGGCACTGAGCACCGACAGCGCAGCCGGGCGCGGCCATGAATGGCTGCTGGGCGTGGAAAACGACAATTTCAAACATGGTTTTTCGGTGCGCGCAGAAGGCGCAAGCCGTAATTTCCGACCGCTGGGGCTGGACGGCACCAGCCTGCCCAACCGGCTGGAGCTGTCCGCCAGCTATTCGTATTCGTCAGAGTCGCTCGGGGCTTTGGGCATTGGCCTTGCGCGCATTGACACTTACGACCGCGGCACCATCAACACAATCAGTGCCAACTATTCGGTGCGCGTGGGCGAGCGCGCTGCTTTGACATTCAGTGCGACACGCGCCAGCGGCGCGACCTCGGGCACGTCGTTCGGCGCTTCTTTCACCTTGCCACTGGGTGATCAGATCAATTCGTCCAGCAGTTTCTCGCGCCGTGGCGGTGCCAGCGAAGCATATTCCAGCGTCAGCAAGGGTTTGTCCGCCGAAACCGGGCTGGGCTGGCGGGCGCTGGCTGGTGCGCGCCAGGCAGGGGCCTACGCAGAAGGCGGCGTCTATTACCAGGGCGACAAGCTGCTGCTGACCGGTGACACCAGCGTGTCGGCCCAGCAGCAGACGGTGCGCCTGGGCGCGCAGGGCGGCCTGGTGTTCATGGGCGGGCGGCTGTTTCGCTCGCGTTACCTGCAGGACAGTTTTGCCCTGGTCGAGGTACCGGGCTACCCCGGTGTGGGCGTGGGCTTTCAGGGCAGCGCGCTGACCCGTACAGACGAGCGCGGCCAGGCCCTGCTGCCCCGGTTGATTTCGTACCAGAAGAACAGCATCCGGCTGGACCCGAGTGAGCTGCCCATTAGTGCCGAGATCGACAACATCGAACAATTTGCGGTGCCCGCCTGGCGCAGCGGTGTGCGGGTGACGTTCCCGGTGCGCTCGGGACGTGCCGCGCTGCTGCGCATTGAGCTGGACGATGGCGAGCCTGCCCCGGCTGGCTCCACCATCGAACTGGCGGGCGACAAGCAGGAGTTTTTCGTCGCCCGCCGCGGCGAGGCCTTTGTGACCGGGCTTCAGCCCGAGAACACACTGCGCGTGACGTGGAACGGCGCTAGCTGTTCATTCAAGGTGGCGCTGCCCGCCGGCGCGCTGGATGAAATTGCGCGCATCGGCCCGTTGCGCTGTTCAGGAGTCAAGAGATGAACTCGGCACCCCAACCGCTTTCGCATTGGCGCCGCACCACCCCCGCTGTACTGGCACTGCTGGCAAGCCCCGCCTGGGCGGCCTACAGCTGCAATGTGACGGTCAGCAGTGTCGGCGTGCTGTACACCATGAACCCGGTCAACCAGGATGCCAACGGCACGGTCATGCTGACGTGCACCCGCACGGCAGGCGATGCCAATTCACTGACCTACCGTATCAAGGCCGACAACGGCGTGAACGCCAACGGCAACCAGCGGCGCGTGCGCCGCGGCGCCACCAACAACCGGCTGAACTACTTTCTGCGCCGTGGCACCGCTGTTGGCGGTGCGGCCGCCTGCGGCAACAACTCCAACTGGAGCGCGCCATCCAACGGCAACAACAACGTGATGAGCGGCACGCTGAATTTCGGCACGGCGCTGGTGGCATCTGCCACCTGGGGCTACTGCATCCGCATGCGCGGCAACCAGGGCAACCCCACCGGCGGCGACTACACCGACGTCGTACAGGTATTTGCCCAGTACCCCGGCAACAACGCAGGGGCGCTCACGTCGTCGGTGTCGCTGAACTACAGCGTGGGCGTCGGCAACAGCTGCGTGTTCAACACCATGCCGGGCACGCTAGCGTTCAATTACACGTCATTCAGCGCCACGCCGCAGATCGCGCTGCAGACGTTTGAGCTGCGCTGCAACAACGCGCTGCCCTGGAGCCTGGCCGTCGCGCCCGACACCGGAACCTTGCTGGGTCTGGACTATTCGCTGGACCTCACGCCTGACGCCGGCATGGGCACCGGCGCTGACCAGGCCGTTACCTTGACGGGTACGTTACCGGCAGACCAGGCTGGGACCTGCGCCAGCGCCACTTGCTCGGCGTCTCAGGCACACTCGGTCATCATCACCTACTGATCACATGCGTACCCCCGCTCCGATTCGCTGCTCACTGCGCCTGCTGGCAGGGCTGGCGGCTTTGACTGCAGCACCCGCCTGGGCAGCCTACAGCTGTAACGTCGCGGCCACCAGTGTGGGCGTGATCTATACGGCCGCCAACGTGGACACCAACGGTACAGTGACCCTGAACTGCACCCGCGACGGCAGCGATGCCAACACGCTGACCTACCGCATCAAGGCCACCGACGGCAACAACGCTACCGGCGCAGCCCCGTTCCGCCGCGCGCGCCGTGCTGCCACAGCCAACTACCTGAACTACATTCTGCGTCGGGGCACGGCCGGCGGCGCGGCCACCTGCACCAACGCCAGCAACTGGCGCGCGCCGGCCAATGGCACTACCGATGTGATGACCGGCACGCTGAACTTTGGCGCGGCGCTTTCGGCATCGGTCGTCTGGGGCTATTGCATCCGCGTGCGCGGGACGGCCGGCGGCAACCCGGCGGCCCCTACGGCGGGCATCTACACAGACGCCTTCGATGTATTCGCGCAATACCCCAACAACAACGCGGGCGTGCTCACATCAACGGTCGCAGCCAACTACACCGTTGGCGTCAACAACCAATGCGTCCTGAACACCTTCCCCACGGCCATGGTGTTCAACTACACGTCGTTCAGCACGACGCCGCAGGTGCTCACACGCCAGTTTGACCTGCGCTGCAGCAACGCGCTGCCCTGGAGCGTGGCCGTCAGCCCCGCCAGCAGCACGCTGATGGGGCTGAACTACACACTGGCCCGCAGCCCGGTGTCGGGCACCGGCAACGGCGCTGACCAGGTCATAACGCTCACCGGCACACTGCCGGCAGGCCAGGCCGGAACCTGCGCCAACGCCACCTGTTCGGCAACCCAGCCGCACGTGGTGACGATCACCTATTGACCTGCGGGCGGGCAACGCTCAGCGCGGCTGCGACTCCACCTCTTTGGTCCATCGCTCAATCAGGCGCCTGCGCTCGGCCACCGAGCCATATTTCGCAAAGTCGTAGTTGATGAGCTTGACGCCGTCCATGGACGGGATGCGCGCATCGGGCTTGAAGGTCTTGTTGGCCGGCGCCTGCAGGCTGCCTGCCCGGCCACCCACGGCCTGGCCTTCGGCGCTCATGAGGAAGTTGTAGTAGCGCTGCGCGGCTTCCTTGTTGCGCGCGCCCTTGACGATGGCAATGCCACCCACCTCATACCCTGTGCCCTCGCACGGCGCGACGGTCTTGACCGGGTATTTGTCGTGGCGCCACTTGTCAAAGCCGAAGATGAAGCTCACGCCAATGCCGACCTCGCCCTTGGCCACGTTGGGCGCCTGGGCCTGGCCGCTGCGGGTATAGTTGGACACATTGCGGTGCAGCTTCTTGAGGTAATCAAACGCAGCGTCTTCACCCATGATCTGCACCAGCGCGGCGATCACGGTGTAGGCCGTGCCGCTGGTGGCGGGGTGCGAGATTTCGATCTCGCCCTTGTATTCGGGCTTGACCAGGTCGGCCCAGCACTTGGGTTCCGCCAGCTTCTTTTTGGCCAGCACATCGGTGTTGTAGCCAAAGCCAATGGCGCTGGTGTAGAAGCCGCCCACCATGTCTTTGGACAGTGTGTACTGGCGCTGCGCCCAGTCGTACAGCTGGCCATAGCTGGGCGGGCGGTAGGCCTCCAGCAGGCCCTGCTCGGCCGCCTGCAAAAACGGGTCGCCGGTGCCGCCCCACCAGATGTCGGTCTTGGGGTTGGCGGCTTCGGCGCGCAGCTGGGCTGCGATCTCGCCCGTGCCCTTGTGCGCCTGGTTGACCTTGATGCCGGTGGCGCGGGTGAATTCGGTGGCGGCCAGCTCGCACCAGGATGCGTCGGTGCTGCACAGCGCGTTGACGGTGCCGGTTTGGGCCTGGGCTGCGGCTGCCAGCCCGGCCAGAATGGCAATGCAAGTGATGGTTCGTGTCACGCTGAATTTCATGGTGTCTCCTTGTTCCCGTTGTCATTAAGCACCAGCACTCGCTCGAGCGCAAAGCGGTGAAAGTCCCGGTCAAAGGTGACCAGCCGCAGGCCTGCGGCACGCGACAGCGCGGCCAGGTAAGCGTCGGTCCACAGACGCGCGGGCAGCGTGGCCTGCGCCACCAGGGCATGCAGTTGCAGGTCGCAACCCTCGGGCTCGGCCAGCAGGCTTACACGCGCCACGGCGCGAAAGCGCTGGTACGCGGCCCAGGCCGCGCCCGGCATCAGCGCACCGTCGCCCACCACGCGCGGCTGACACAGCAGGCGCACCAGGCCCAGCATGGTCACGCGGCAAAACCACAGCGATGTTCCGGCGGCCTGCACATCAACCCAGTAGGCGCGTGCGGCGGCGTGATGCGGGTGCTCCTGCACGGCCAGCGCCAGCCAGACGTTGATGTCGGGCAGGTCGCCTGTGGACACGGACCACGGGATACCCGGGGCTTCGCGTGCGACCAGGGGTGCAGAGGGCGCGGCGGCGGGGTAGCGCTTACTCACCGAGCAATTCGCCGTCCAGCAATTCGCTCAGGCGGGCGTTGCTGAGTTCAGCCGCGCCCAAGGCCATGGGCGAGCCGAGGCTCAGGCTGGGCAACGTGGCGGGGCCGGCGTCTGCCACGCGCGGCGGGGCGTTGAGCCCTTGCTCAATCAGGCTCAGTACCAGGTCACGCATGGACGTGCCCTCCAGGGCGGCACGCGCCTTGAGGTGGCGAAACAAGGGGTCGGGAAAATCCAGGCTGGTACGCATATTCGCATATTTATGCAAACATGCAAATATGTCAAGCGCACGAAAACGCTCTAAAAGCGCTCTGTCAGCCCCAGGTAGCGCCACTGCCCCACCGGCAAC
Source organism: Ramlibacter sp. 2FC (assembly GCA_943372515.1). Classification (GTDB taxonomy): domain Bacteria; phylum Pseudomonadota; class Gammaproteobacteria; order Burkholderiales; family Burkholderiaceae_C; genus RAM1. The sequence goes on from CALRYY010000022.1 coordinate 37,641, forward strand.
TGGCCCAGCACCACCCGCCCGATGCGGATGCGCTTGAGCCCTACCACCTTCAGGCCCACCTGTTCACACATGCGACGGATCTGGCGTTTTTTGCCTTCGGTCAGCACAAACCGCAGCTGTTCAGGGTTTTGCCATTCCACCTGCGCACGCTTGAGCGGCTGGCCGTCCAGGCTCAGGCCATGGCGCAAGCGCGCCATCTGCGCGGGCGGAAAGACCTTGTCTACATTGGTAGCCACGTCGCCCTGGGGGCTGGTCCAGGTCACCCGCACCAGGTATTCCTTTTCCATGCCCGAGTCTTCGCCGATCAGCTGGCGTGCCACGCGGCCGTCCTGGGTCAGCACCAGCAAACCCACCGAATCAATGTCCAGCCGCCCCGCAGGTGCCAGCCCGCGCAGCTGGCCAGGTGAAAAGCGCGTCTTCGAGGCGTCGCCCTGCCAGTGGTTGCGCGCCTGCACCAGCACCACAGCGGGCTCGTGGCCGTCTTCGGCCTGACCACTGACATAGCCCATGGGCTTGTGCAGCAGGATGGTCACCTGCTGCTCCTGCTGGCCGCGGGCTTTGGGGTCGACCTCAATACGCGCATCGGGCAAAACCTGCAGGCCCATAGGGGCGACCTGGCCGTTCACACGGACCCAGCCCCTGGCGATCCAGTCGTCGGCCTCGCGGCGCGAGCACATGCCCAGCTCGGCCATGCGTTTGTTCAGGCGGGAGGTAGCAGAGGCGGCAGGTTCGGTCATCAGGCGTTCAGTCTCTGGCGCAAGGCCGGGGTCGGGGTCGGGGTCGGGGCACCTATTGTCTTTGACGTGACGCTGGAGCGCAGCGCCCCCAGATCCAGAATGCGCAGCCCTCCATATTCCACTCGGATGCTGCCCTGCGCCTCCAGCGCGGTCAGTGCTTCATTGACGCGCTGGCGCGACAGGCCCACCAGGTAGGCCAGCTCCTGCTGGGTGATGCGCAGGATCTCTCCCACGCCCGGGAACAGCACCGGGTTGAACAGCGCGGCCAGGCTGCGCGCGACGCGCACGTCGGGGTTGTTCAGGCGGTCGATCTCGCGCGCGGCAATGAACTGGCCCAGCCGCTCGTTGAGCTGGTTCATGACAAAGCGGTTAAAGCCAATCGAGTGGTCCAGCAGCCAGTGAAATGTGTCCACTGGCAGCCCCGCCACCACGCTCTTGCGCAGCGCCTGGATGTTGTAGCGATAGGCCTCGCGCTTGAGCGCCGTGCCCTCGCCGAACCAGCCGCCCGGCGGCAGTCCGCTGAAGGTGATGCTCTGGCCCTGGGCGTTGTCGCTGCTCATCTTGAGCAGCCCCTCGACCACGCCGAACCAGTAGGTCACGGGCTTGCCCAGCCGGCACACATGGTCCCCGGGCAGCGCGTCACCCACCATCAACTGCGCCACCGCATGGCTGCGCTCGCCGGGTTGCAATAGTGCAAGCCAGGGGATGCCGGCCAGCTCATCAGCCGTGGGGGAGCGCCGGCGCTGGTGCAGCGAGAGGTCGGAAGACATGGACGGTAAAACCCTTTCTGACGCGGTATGTCCCACCGGACGACGGCAAGGGACACCCCTACTAGGACAATCCCGCAAATTGTCGTCGCAAAGACAACATGACGTCAAAGCTAAGCCTAGCATCCAGCTTAGTTGATCACAAAAGAATGGTTTTAGCCCCCATGGAGACAACCTTTCCCCAGTTGCTCGCGCAGCACGCACAGGCGCGGCCCACGGCGCCGGCCATGCGCGAAAAGGAATACGGCATCTGGCAGACGATGAGCTGGGCAGACCTGGCACGGCTCGTCGAGCACATCGCCTGCGGCCTGCACCAGGCGGGCCTGACGCGTGGCGAGCACATGGTGCTGGTGGGCGGCAACCGCCCGCGCCTGTACGCCACCATGCTGGCGGCTCAATCGCTGGGCGCCATCCCCGTGCCGCTGTACCAGGACGCGGTGGCCGCCGAATGCGTGTTCCCCATCAACAACGCCGAAGTGCGCTTTGCCTTTGCCGAAGACCAGGAGCAGGTGGACAAGTTGCTGGAGGCGCGCGAACAGTGCCCGCAGCTGACCCGCATATTCTTTGATGACCCCCGCGGCCTGCGCAATTACGTCGAAGAAGGCCTGTCATCTCTGGATGGCCTGATTGAATCGGGCGGCGCCTTCGCAGCGCAGCACCCTGGTTTTGCGAAGGGCGAAGCGGCCATTGCAAAGCCGCATGACGTGGCGGCGATGTTTTTTACATCGGGCACCACGGGCAACCCCAAGGGTGTGGTGCACACCCACAACACGCTGCTGGACCGCGCCCGGGCAGGCGCGGCGTTTGACAAGCTGACCGGCAACGAAGAAGTGCTGGCCTACCTGCCGCCGGCCTGGATCGGCCAGAACATCTTCAGCTACGCGCAGTGGCTGGCTTGCGGCTATGTGGTGAATTGCCCCGAGTCGGCCGCCACGGTGATGATCGACCTGAAAGAAGTGGGCCCCACCTATTACTTTGCGCCACCGCGCGTGTTTGAAGGGCTGCTCACCAGTGTGATGATCCGCATGGAAGATGCAGGCAGCATCAAACGCAAGATGTTCCACGCCTTCATGGATGTGGCCAAACGCGTGGGGCCAGCGCTGATGGACGGCCTGCCGGTCAGCGGCATGGACAAGCTCAAGTACGCGCTGGGCAACATCTTCGTGTACGGCCCGTTGCGCAATAACCTCGGCATGAGCCGCGTGCGCGTGGCCTACACGGCAGGCGAGGCCATCGGCCCTGACCTGTTCACGTTCTATCGCTCCATCGGCATCAACCTCAAGCAGCTGTACGGCTCCACCGAGACGGCGGTGTTTGTCTGCCTGCAGCCCGACAACCAGGCGCGCGCCGACACCGTGGGCATACCGATTGCCGGGGTAGAGATCAAGGTAGCCGACAACGGCGAGATCCTGGTCAAGTCCCCCGGCCTGCTCAAGGAGTACTACAAGAACCCGGCGGCCACCGCCGAGGTGCTGACAGCCGACGGCTGGTACCACACGAGCGACGCGGGCTTTCTGGACGCGCACGGCCATCTGAAGATCATCGACCGCGTGAAAGACGTGGGCCGCATCATGGGCGGCGCCAACGACGGCGCCATGTTCGCGCCCAAGTATGTGGAGAACAAGCTCAAGTTCTTCCCGCACATCAAGGAAGTGGTGGCCTACGGCGACCGGCGCGAGAAGGTCTGCGTGATGATCAACATCGACTTTGACGCAGTGGGCAACTGGGCCGAGCGGCGCAACCTGCCCTACGCCGGCTACACCGACCTGGCGCAAAAGCCTGAGGTCTACCAGCTGATCAAGGAGTGCGTTGAAAAGGTCAATGCCGACCTGTCGGCCGATGCCTTGCTGGCGGGCAGCCAGGTCAGCCGCTTTCTGGTGCTGCACAAGGAGCTGGACGCGGATGACGGCGAGCTCACGCGTACCAACAAGGTCCGCCGCGGCTACATCGCCGAAAAATACGATGTGCTGGTCGATGCCCTGTATGGCGGGCGCACCGAGCAGTTCATTGAAACCCAGGTCAAGTTTGAAGACGGGCGTACCGGCAGCGTGAGCGCCACGCTGAAGATCATGGACACAAAGACCTTTGCACCGGTCAAGGCGGCCGCCTGATATGACCAAAAAAATCGGCGACGTCATCCTGGACGTCAAGAACATTTCCCTGGCCTTCGGCGGCGTCAAGGCGCTGACGGACATCAGCTTTGACGTGCGCGAACATGAGATCCGCGCCATCATCGGGCCCAACGGCGCGGGCAAAAGCTCCATGCTCAACTGCATCAACGGCGTGTACCAGCCGCAGCAGGGGACGATCTCGTTTCGCGGCAAGACCTTCAAGCACATGAACAGCCACGAAGTGGCGGTGATGGGCGTGGCGCGCACCTTCCAGAACCTGGCCCTGTTCAAGGGCATGAGCGTGCTGGACAACCTGATGACCGGGCGCAACCTCAAGATCAAGAGCGGCATCTTGATGCAGGCGCTGCGCATCGGCCCGGCCGAGCGCGAAGAAATCCGCCACCGCGAATTCGTCGAACACATCATCGACTTCCTGGAGATCCAGGCCTATCGCAAGACGCCGGTGGGCCAGCTGCCCTACGGTCTGCAAAAGCGCGTGGACCTGGGCCGCGCGCTGGCCATGGAGCCGCAGCTGCTGCTGCTGGACGAGCCCATGGCGGGCATGAACGTGGAAGAAAAGCAGGACATGTGCCGCTTTGTGCTTGACGTGAACGACGAGTTCGGCACGACGGTGGTGCTGATCGAGCACGACATGGGCGTGGTGATGGACATCAGCGACCGCGTGGTGGTGCTGGACTATGGCAAGAAGATCGGGGATGGCGCGCCGCAGGAAGTGCGCAACAACCCGGAAGTTATCAAAGCGTATCTCGGGACGGGGCACTGAACATGGGATTTTTTCTTGAGACCCTCCTGGGCGGCCTGATGGTCGGCATGCTGTACTCGCTGGTGGCGCTGGGCTTTGTGCTGATCTTCAAGGCGTCCGGCGTATTCAACTTTGCGCAAGGTGCGATGGTGCTGTTCGCTGCGTTGGCCATGGCACGCTTTGCCGAATGGATACCGCAATGGACCGGCATCCAGAGCCAGCTGTTTGCCAATCTCGCAGCCTTCCTGCTCGCCGGCCTGCTGATGTTTGCACTGGCCTGGCTGATCGAACGGCTGGTGCTGCGCCACCTGGTCAACCAGGAAGGCGCAACGCTCCTGATGGCCACGCTGGGCATCACCTACTTCCTGGATGGTCTGGGCCAGACCATCTTTGGCAGCAATGTCTACAAGCTGGACATCGGCATGCCCAAAGAACCCGTCATGGCGTTCGAGAGCGTTTTCGAGGGCGGCATCCTGATCAACAAGGAAGACCTGATCGCGGCAGCCATTGCCGCCGGCCTGGTTGCGCTGCTCAGCCTGTTTTTCCAGAAGACGTCCACCGGCCGCGCGTTGCGCGCGGTGGCCGACGACCACCAGGCCGCGCAGTCCATCGGCATTCCGCTGGACCGCATCTGGTTCATCGTGTGGTGCGTGGCCGGTGTGGCCGCGCTGGTGGCCGGGATGATCTGGGGCAGCAAGCTGGGTGTGCAGTTTTCGCTGACGACGCTGGCGCTGCGCGCGCTGCCTGTGGTGATCCTGGGCGGTCTGACGTCCGTGCCCGGCGCCATCATCGGCGGGCTGATCATCGGTGTTGGCGAGAAGCTGTCCGAGGTGTACCTGGGCCCGTATGTGGGCGGCGGTATCGAGATCTGGTTTGCCTATGTGCTGGCCCTTGTCTTCCTGCTGTTCCGGCCACAGGGCCTGTTCGGCGAAAAAATCATTGACCGCGTCTGACCAGAAGAAGAACCATGCTTTACAGAGAAAACGGTCAATTCAAAACCTCGTACCGCGCGGACCAGCAGATCCTGCCGATCCTGCAGGACCGCATTGCGGTGTTCCTGCTGCTGGCCGTCGCTTTCGTGGCCGTGCCCATGCTGGCCAGCGACTACCTCATGCGAGCCATCCTGATCCCCTTCCTGATCTTCTCGCTCGCGGCGGTCGGCGTGAACATCCTGGTGGGGTACTGCGGCCAGATTTCGCTGGGCTCGGGCGCGTTCATGGCGGTGGGCGCCTATGGCGCCTACAACTTCTTTGTACGCATTCCCGGCCTGCCGCTTATCCCGGCCATGATCCTGGGCGGCTTTTGCGCCATGTTCTTCGGCATCCTGTTCGGGCTACCGAGCCTGCGCGTGCGCGGGCTGTACCTGGCGGTGGCCACACTGGCCGCGCAGTTCTTCGCCGACTGGATGTTCCTGCGCGTCAAATGGTTCACGCTGGACACACCGTCGGGCTCGGTGGCGGTTTCAAACCTGCAGGTCTTCGGCATGCCCATCGACAGCGCGGTGAGCAAGTACCTGTTCTGCCTGTCCATCCTGGCCGTCATCGCGTTGCTGGCCAAGAACCTGGTGCGCGGGGCCATCGGGCGCGAATGGATGGCCATTCGCGACATGGACGTGGCCGCAGCCGTGATCGGCATCCGCCCGATGTACGCCAAGCTCAGCGCGTTTGCGGTCAGCTCGTTCATCATCGGCGTGGCCGGCGCGCTGTGGGCTTTCATTTACCTGGGCGCCTGGGAGCCTTCGGCCTTTTCGGTGGACTACTCGTTTCGCCTGCTTTTCATGGTGATCATTGGCGGGCTGGGCTCCATCATGGGCAGCTTCTTTGGCGCCGCCTTCATCGTCGTGCTGCCGATCGCACTGAACCAGTTCCTGCCGTTTGCCGCGGGCCTGTTCGGCATCAGCATCACCACCACCGCCGTCTCGCACACCGAGCTGATGGTCTTCGGCGGCCTGATTGTCTGGTTCCTGATTGTGGAGCCCCATGGGTTGGCCCGTCTGTGGGCCGTGGGCAAGCAAAAGCTGCGGCTGTGGCCGTTCCCTCACTGAAGGCCGGGATTACTGGCAACTACCAATGCTTTTCGTCGCGTTTATCCGTTTACTGACAGTGCTTTAACTTTTATCAACAGGAGACAAACATGAAGCTTCGCAAAATCGTCCTGGCAGCAGCCGTCGTGGCCGCCGGCGCTTCGTCGATGGTATCGACAGGCGCATTCGCCCAAGCCAAGGAGCAGTACCTGCCCGTGCTGTCGTATCGCACGGGCCCCTATGCGCCCAACGGCACGCCCACGGCCAACGGCATCGTGGACTACTACAAGCTGGTCAATGCGCGCGGCGGCATCAACGGCGTCAAGCTGCTGTTTGAAGAGTGCGAGACCGGCTATGACACCGCGCGCAGCGTGGAATGCTACGAACGCCTGAAGGGCAAGAACGGCGGCGCCACGCTGATCCACCCCTGGTCCACCGGCGCCACCTTCGCGCTGACCGAGAAGGCCCCTGCCGACAAGATCCCGCTGATCACCACCGGCTACGGCCGCAGCGAAAGCGCCGACGGCACCATCTTCAAGTGGAACTTCCCGCTGCTGGGCACCTACTGGGTTGCCGCCGACGCCATCATCCAGGCCATCGGCAAGAAGGAAGGCGGCATGGACAAGCTCAAGGGCAAGAAGATCGCACTGGTCTACCACGACAGCCCGTTCGGCAAGGAACCCATTCCGCTGCTGCAGGAGCGCAGCAAGATGCACGGCTTTGAGCTGCAGCTGCTGCCCGTGACCGCGCCCGGCGTGGAGCAGAAAGCCACCTGGCTGCAGGTACGCCAGAGCAAGCCCGACTACACCCTGCTGTGGGGCTGGGGCGTCATGAACTCCACCGCCCTGAAGGAAGCGCAGGCCACCGGCTACCCGCGCGAGAAGATGTACGGCGTATGGTGGTCCAGCGCCGAGCCGGACGTGAAGGACGTGGGCCAGGGCGCCAAGGGCTACAACGGCGTGACACTGCAGCACGGCACTGACCGCGGCGCCCCGATCGTCAAGGAAATCCTGGAAAAGCTGCACGCCAAGGGCCAGGGCACCGGACCGAAGGAAGAAGTGGGTGAGACGCTGTACCTGCGCGGCGTGGTAAGTGCCGCCATGGGCGTGGAAGGCATCCGCGCGGCGCAGGAACGCTTTGGCAAGGGCAAGGTCATGACGGGCGAACAGGTCCGCTGGGGCCTTGAAAACCTGAACCTCACGCAAGCCAAGCTGGACGCCCTGGGCTTCAAGGGCGTGATGCGCCCGGTGAGCACCTCGTGCGCCGATCACGTAGGCGCAGGCGCTGCACGCATCCACACCTGGGACGGTACCAAGTGGGCCTTCACCAGCGACTGGATCGAAGCCGACCAGCAGATCATCAAGCCGCTGGTCAAGAGCACAGCGGCCAAGTACGCAGCCGACAAGAAGCTGGCGGCACGCACGCCTGCGGATTGCCAAAGCTGATCCATTTTTCTGTCATCCCGGACTCGATCCGGGTTCCACGGCGTCGCGGGACATATCCGTCCAGGCCGCCGTGGATTGCGGGTCAAACCCGCAATGACAGGCTATAGGCAAGTGCTGCGGGTCAGCGCTTGTCCATAGTCCACCAACTTTTATGAGCACAAAAAACATCGTTCTCAACGTCAACGGCATCGAGGTCATCTACAACCACGTGATCCTGGTGCTCAAAGGCGTTTCGCTGCAGGTGCCCGAAGGAGGCATCGTGGCCATCCTGGGCGGCAATGGCGCGGGCAAGACGACCACGCTGCGCGCCGTGTCCAACCTGCTGCAGGGTGAACGCGGCGCGGTCACCAAAGGCAGCATCGAGCTGCGCGGCGAGCGCATTGAAAACCTGTCGCCCGCCGACCTCGTGCAGCGCGGTGTGGTGCAGGTCATGGAAGGCCGCCACTGCTTTGCCCACCTGACCATTGAGGAAAATCTTCTGACTGGCGCCTATACGCGCAAGAGCAAGGCTGAGGTCGCTGCCAACCTGGAGAAGGTGTATACCTATTTCCCGAGGCTGAAGACGCGGCGCACCTCGCAGGCCGCCTACACCTCGGGGGGCGAGCAGCAGATGTGCGCCATCGGCCGCGCGCTGATGGCCAACCCCAGCATGGTGCTGCTGGATGAGCCGTCCATGGGTCTGGCGCCGCAGATCGTGGAAGAGGTCTTCGAGATCGTGAAGGACCTGAACCACAAAGAGAAGGTCACCTTCCTGCTGGCCGAGCAGAACACCAACATGGCGCTGCGCTATTCAGACTACGGCTACATCATGGAAAGCGGCCGCGTGGTGATGGACGGCCCGGCCGCCGACCTGGCCAACAACGAGGACGTCAAGGAGTTTTACCTGGGCGTGGGTGGTGGTGAGCGCAAGAGCTTCAAGGACGTGAAGAGCTATAAGCGCCGCAAGCGCTGGTTGGCTTGATTCCCCCCCCGAAGCGCCTGCGGCGCCTCCCCCCAGGGGGCGCAGCCAGTGGCCCGGCGCAGCCGGTTCCACGGCTGCCACCGCCTGTCTCCCCTGCTAATCAACAGGACTTCTTATGAGTGATTTTTTTGATGCGCTGGAAACACGCGATCCGCAGGAGCGCGAAGCGGCGCTGATGGCGGCGCTGCCGCGCCAGGTGGCACATGCGCAGACGCGTTCGGCGGCGATGGGCGAGATCCTCGCGGGTGTGGACGCAGCAAGCGTTACCACACGTGCCGCGCTTGCCCGCCTGCCGGTCACGCGCAAGCACGAACTGTTCGAGCGCCAGAAGGCCCAGCGCGCCCAGGACCCGTTTGGCGGCTTTGCGGCCGTGGTGCGCGGCCCGCAGATGCCGCGCGTGTATTCGTCGCCCGGCCCGATTTATGAACCCGAGGGCACGCAGCGCGACTACTGGCGCTCGGGGCGCGCCATGTACGCGGCGGGCTTTCGCGCGGGCGACCTGGTGCACAACGCGTTCAGTTACCACATGACGCCGGGCGCGTTCATCATGGAGTCCGGCGCGCACGCTGTGGGCTGCACTGTGTTCCCGGCCGGCACGGGTCAGACCGAACAACAGCTGCAGGCCATGGCCGAGCTCAAGCCCAATGCCTACACCGGCACGCCCAGCTTCCTGCGCATCCTGGTAGAAAAAGCTCTGGAGACGGGCAGCGACATCGCCAGCCTGAAAAAGGGCCTGGTGGGCGGCGAAGCCTTTCCACCGAGCTTGCGCGACTGGTTCACGGCGCACGGCATGGACATCTACCAGAGCTATGCCACCGCCGACCTCGGACTGGTGGCCTATGAGACCAGCGCGCGCGAAGGTCTGGTGCTGGACGAAGGCGTGATTGTGGAAATCGTGCGCCCCGGCACCGGCGACCCTGTGCCCGAGGGCGAGGTCGGCGAGCTGGTGGTGACCACGCTGGGCGCCGAATACCCGCTGGTGCGCTTTGGCACCGGCGACCTGTCAGCGGTGCTGGCATGCCCCTGCCCCACGGGCCGCACCAACACGCGCATCAAGGGCTGGCTGGGCCGCGCCGACCAGACCACCAAGATCCGCGGCATGTTCGTTCACCCATCGCAAGTGGCCGATATTGCAAAACGCTTTCCGGAGGTGGTGAAGGCTCGCTTGGTGGTCAGCGGCGAAATGGCCAACGACCAGATGACACTGAAAGTAGAGGCCTCGTCCACGCCCGAAGGGCTGGACGCGCGCATCGGCGAGGCGATTCGCGACGTGACCAAGCTGCGCGGCCAGGTAGAGCTTCTCAACCCCGGCGCACTGCCCAACGACGGCAAGGTCATCGAGGACGCGCGCAGCTACAAGTAGGCCGGGCGAGCGGTCAGAAGAGGGCGGGGCCCACCGGCGCACCACCAGCGGTGGTGTCGCCCGCTACGCCGGCCCCGGGGTCGCGCAGCGCAGCCCCGGCCATGCGTGCAATGCGCAGTTCGGGCTGAAGAATCACCAGGTATTGCGGCACGGGTGGCTTTGCTATGGCCTGTGTTTGCAGCGGCCGGCCGCTCAAAGCCCATTCGTGGGCACCGCCCACCAGCCAGGTCACGCGGCCCGTTGCGTACTGGGCCAGCTGTTTTTGCAGGCGCTGGGCCAGCAGATCGCCGGGTTGACCAACCACCACGACCTCGCGCGACAGATTCACGCCCTGGCGCGACACCAGGTCCTGCAGCGCCTCCCGGCTGGCCAGGGCAGCAGCTGCGTCGAGCAAGACCGCGCCTGGCAGGTGCCCCTGATGAAAGTCGTGCGCCGTACGCACATCCACCACCGTGGCGCCACGCGCCAGCGCCTGTGCAGCGGCATGCGCGGAGGCTGCGTCTGCCACCTGGGCAGATGCGGTGCCAGCCAACAAGGCAAGAATCAGGGAGGCAATGCGTTTCATCGGGATGCTTTCAGGGCGAGGCTGCACTCTAGGGTTGGCTGCCACTGCCGTCCAATACAGATTCGCCATGTGCAAATAAGCAGCGCATATAAGGACGCAAGCCCTTGAAGTACAAGGGATTTCCCCTGCCCCCTGCTAAGTAGTTCCCGCGATGAAAGGTGCCTGCGGCTTGGCTACGATTCACTCCGTTACTTAAAGACAGTCAGACAAAGGAGTCATCTATGAAACGCCTGCTTATTCTTGCCGCTGCCATCGCGTCGGCCTTTGCCGTTCAGGCCCAGACCTATCCGGGCACCAAGCCGGTGTCCATCGTGGTGCCGTTCGCAGCCGGTGGTCCCACCGACCGCGTGGCACGTGACCTGGCCATCGCCATGGCCAAGCAGATCCCTGGCAGCAACTTTGTGGTGGAAAACGCCGCAGGCGCTGGTGGCACCATTGGTGCCAACAAGGTCGCCAAGGCCGCTCCTGACGGCCACACGCTGCTGCTGTTTCACATCGGCATGGCCGCCACGCCGGCCCTGTACCGTCGCCTGCCGTACAACGCGCTGAACGACTTCGAGTACCTGGGCATGGTCAACGATGTGCCCATGACGCTCATTGGCAAACCGCAACTGCCGGCCAACACCTACCGTGATTTTGAAAACTACATCCGCGCCAACACGGGCAAGCTGAACCTGGCACACGCCGGCCTGGGTTCCGCCTCGCACATCTGCGGCCTGATGTGGCAGTCGGCCCTGCAGACCAAGGAAGCCATGACGACCATTCCGTTTGGCGGCACGGGCCCGGCCATGACGGCGCTGATCGGTGGCCAGGTGGACGTGATGTGTGACCAGACCACCAACACCACGGGCCAGATCGAAGCCGGCCGCGTCAAGGCGTTTGCCGTGACCACCGCCAAGCCGCTGTCGGGTCACAAACTGCTCAAGGACTACCCCACGCTGCAGGAAATGGGTCTCAAGGGCTTCAACCTGACCATCTGGCACGGCCTGTACGCCCCCAAGGGCACGCCGCCTGCCGTCACCAAAATGCTGAACGACGCCATGAAGAAGTCGCTGAAAGACCCGGACTTCATCAAGAAGAACGAAGGCCTGGGCGCCATTGTGGTGACCGACAAGCGCATGGAGCCGGCAGAGCACAAAGCCTTCGTCGCAGCTGAAATCACCAAGCTGAAGGCAGCCGTGGACGCTGCCAAGCAGTACGCTGACTGAGTCAGTGCCAATGATTCGCGCACCTGCGCTGAAAGGCCGCCTTCGGGCGGCTTTTTTGTGGGCAGTTCAACCATGACTCCAGGCCTGCGCGTGGTGGACTCCATCACCGAGCTGGGCCCGGCTGATGCGGGTTGTGTCGCCGTCAGCGGCTCGCACGGCGGGATCAGCTCGGCGCGCTTCGCGCTGGCGGCACGCCCCCGGCTGAGTGTGTTCAATGACGCCGGCGTGGGCAGAGACAACGCCGGTATTGCGGCACTTGCATTCCTGCAGGCGCAGGGCCTCGCCGCCTGCACCGTGGAACACCTCAGCGCGCGCATCGGCGACGCCCACAGCACACTCAACGATGGCATCATCAGCCATGTGAACGCACTGGCTGCGGCGCTGGGCATTGCACCCGCCCAGAACTGCAGGCAGGCGATTGACAAGACAAACACTGAAGGAGACAAACCATGAACCCTGCATTCAAGACCGGCCGCCGCATGGCCATTGCTGCGGTGGCCGCCACCGCGGCCACCCTGCTGGCTGGACCGGCTGCCGCACAAGGCACCTGGCCCACCAAGCCTGTACGCATCGTGGTGCCGTTTGCACCCGGCGGCACCACCGACATCCTGGCGCGCGCGATCGCACCCGAATTGTCCAAGGCGTTCGGCCAGCAGTTTGTGGTGGAGAACCGCGCAGGCGCGGGCGGCAACATTGGCGCCGACGTGGTAGCCAAGGCGCCCAACGACGGCTATACGCTGCTCATGGGGACGGTGGGCACGCAGTCCATCAACAAGTGGCTGTACGCCCGCATGCCGTTCGACCCGCAAAAAGACTTTGCACCGATCACGCTGGTGGCCGGCGTGCCCAACGTCATGGTCGTCAACACCGAGAAAGCTGCTGCACGCAACATCCGCACCGTGGAAGATTTCGTGAAGTACGCCAAGGCCAACCCCGGCAAGCTGAACATGGCCTCCAGCGGCAACGGCACGTCCATCCACCTGGCCGGCGAGCTGTTCAAGGCCATGACCGGTACCTACATGACGCACTTTCCCTATGGCGGCTCGGGCCCGGCCCTGCTGGCGCTGGTGGGCGGCGACATGGATGTGATGTTCGACAACCTGCCCTCGTCCATGCAGCTCATCAAGGCCGGCAAGCTCAAGGCGCTGGCCGTCACCAGCTCCCAGCGTTCAGCGGCACTGCCTGAATTGCCCACGGTGGAACAGGCCGGAGGCACGGCGCTCAAGGGTTTTGACGCCAGCTCATGGTTTGGCCTGCTGGCGCCCGCCGGCACGTCCATGGACATCGTCAACCGCATCCAGCAGGAGACTGCCAAAGCGTTGAACGCGCCCGCGGTCAAGGAGCGGCTGCTGGCCAACGGCGCCATCCCCAGCGGCAATACGCCGGCCGAGTTTGCCAAGCTGATCGACGCCGAGCTGAAAAAGTGGCAGCCAGTGGTGAAGGCGTCTGGCGCGAAGGTGGATTGAGGCGCCGGGGCCTCAAACGCCCCAGACCACGTCAGCCCGCGCCGCATCACAGCGGCGCAGCATGTCCAGGAACGGCTTGGCGCGCTGGCGCAGGCTGATGCCCTCGGCCACAGGCTGGCCGTCCACCGGCTCAGCACCTTCAGTGTTGGCTGCCTTTTTCATCGCCTCTTCCCGCGCAATGGCGGCCTCCAGCGCGCCCACGGCCGCCGGGATCTGTGCGGCGGTGATGATGCCCTGGGCACCGGCGTCCTTGCCGATGATCTCCAGCATGCGACGGCCTTGCGGCTCCAGCATGATGAGGTCGCCGGCGGCCTTGGATTTGAATTTGTAGAGCATTTGCCGTCCTTGTTGCGAAAGTGGCCCGGGTGCTTTCGCGCCCGCAATGGCACCCGAATATTCTGCACCTGCGCACCCCTGCCCAAAGCGCCCTTTTGTAGGACATGTTCGCTTTGCGTCCACGCATCACCTGTTGACTTTGGTTTGTTTAGGCCTAAACTATTTCTCCATGAATATCCTGTGCATTGGTGGCGGTCCTGCCGGTTTGTACTTTGCGCTGCTCATGAAGCAGCGCGACCCCGGCCACCGCGTGGTGGTGGTGGAGCGCAACCGGCCGTTTGATACCTTTGGCTGGGGCGTGGTGCTGTCGGACCAGACGCTGGGCAACCTGCGCACGGCAGATGCCGTCAGCGCCCGACTGATCGGCGATGCCTTCAACCACTGGGACGACATTGAAGTGTTCTTCAAAGGCCGCTCGGTGCGCTCCACCGGCCACGGCTTTTGCGGCATCGGGCGCAAGCGCCTGCTGAACATCCTGCAGGAGCGCTGCCTGGCGCTGGGTGTGGAGCTGGTGTTTGAAACCGACGTGGCTGATGACCAGGTGCTGGCAGCGCAGTACGGCGCGGACCTGGTGATCGCCAGCGACGGGCTGAACAGCCGCATCCGCAACCGTTACGCCGCCACCTACCAGCCGGACGTGGACCTGCGCCAGTGCCGCTTTGTCTGGCTGGGTACGCGCAAGACTTTTGACGCGTTCACCTTCGCATTTGAAAAGACCGAGCATGGCTGGTTCCAGGCGCATGCCTACAAATTTGACGGCGAAACGTCCACCTTCATTGTTGAAACGCCTGAAGCCGTATGGAAGGCGCATGGCCTGGACGACATGAGCCAGGAAGACGCCGTTGCCTTTTGCGAGAAGCTGTTCGCCCGCTATCTGGACGGCAACGCCCTGATCAGCAATGCCACGCACCTGCGCGGCTCGGCCATCTGGATCCGCTTTCCCCGGGTGGTGTGCAGCACCTGGGTGCACCGCGAACAGGTCAATGGCAAAACAGTACCCATCGTGCTGATGGGCGACGCTGCGCACACGGCGCACTTTTCGATTGGCAGCGGCACCAAGCTGGCCCTGGAAGACGCCATCGACCTGGCCGACGAATTTGCCACGGGCCACGACATGGACACGGTGCTGCAGGGCTACGAGGCCCGCCGCAGTGTGGAGGTGCTGAAGATCCAGAACGCAGCGCGCAACTCCACCGAATG
>CALRYY010000023.1:0-51378 GCA_943372515.1 Ramlibacter sp. 2FC
ATGATCGCAACTACACCGGCTGGTGGTTGCTGGTGGTGGTGGTACCCGTGGCGGGCGCGCTGTGGCTGCTTTTTCAGCTCGCCTTTCGGCGGGGTGTGACGCAGGACAACCGATGGGGTGCAGATCCGCTGCAGCCCCGTGGTGATTACCTCGTTGTCCGTTGAGGGTGGCCATGCAGAACAACAGCTTGATCGTGAATGACGTTACCGGCCTGAACCCGGTGACCGTGTGGGCTATCAGCAAGCCGCGAAGCGTGGATGAAGTCGTCCAGGCCATCCGCCGCACGGAGGGCGCCATTTCCGTTGGTGGCGGGCATTTCAGCATGGGCGGCCAGACGGCCAGTCCTGGTACCTTGCACCTGGATATGCGTGAGCTCAACCAGGTGGTTGCTTTCTACCCGAACGAGAAAGTGATCCGGGTGCAGGCGGGCATTCGCTGGTGCGACATCCAGCGCTTCGTCGACCCCCACGGCCTGGCCATCAAGATCATGCAGACTTACGCGAACTTCACCGTGGGCGGCGCGCTCAGCGTGAACTGCCATGGCCGCTACATGGGTCTTGGCGCGGTGGTGATGTCGGTGCGGGCGATCAAGGTCGTGCTGGCCGACGGTAGTGTGCAGGAGGCCTCGCCGGACTCAAATGCGCAGCTGTTTTACGCCGTGATCGGCGGTTACAACGCGGTGGCGGTGATCGTGGAGGCAGAACTGAGCCTCGCCGATAACGTCAAGGTCAAGCGCCTGGCGCGCAAGATGAGCGCGGCCGAGTACATCGGCCACTTCAAGTCCAAAGTAAGGTACTTCCAGGACGCCGTCTTCCATAACGCCGACCTGTACCCGCCGCATTACCGTAAGGTGCGCTCTGTGACCTGGGCGCGCACCGACGAAGCGACCACTGAGCCCCGCCGACTGCAGCAAGGCGGCGGGAGCTACGCGCTCAACCGCTACTTCGTCTGGGCCGTGACCGAGACGCCGTTGGGCAAGTGGCGGCGCGAGTACCTGATTGACCCGCTGTTGTTCTTCTTTCGCAAGGTGCACTGGCGCAACTTCGAGGCTGGTTACGACGTGGCTGAGCTGGAGCCGGCGTCGCGCAAGCACACCACCTACGTGCTGCAGGAGTACTTCATCCCCGTCGGGCGCTTCGACGAGTTCGTGCCCAGGATGGCCGAGATCCTGCAGCGGCACCGGGTCAACGCGCTGAACGTCTCCGTGCGGCACGCGCAGCAAGATCCGGGGACCCTGCTGGCCTGGGCCCGCGGCGAAACCTTCGCCTTCGTTCTGTATTACAAGCAGCGCACGCGCGACAGTGCCATCAACCGCGTGGCGGTGTGGACGCGCGAGCTGATCGACGCCGCCATCGCATGCGGCGGTGCCTACTACCTGCCTTACCAGCCGCACGCGACCGACGCGCAGTTTCATGCTGCCTACCCGCGCGCCGCAGAACTGTTCGCGCTCAAGCGCCGGCTGGACCCCACCTTCCGGTTCCGCAACGTGCTTTGGGACAAGTACTACGCCCCCACCCTGGAGACGACGCCATGACTACCGCCAAGCCCGCTTCCGAATTCCAGGCCGTGTTCACCGACACCCGCTGGCACGACGGCTTTTACAAGTTCCTGCAGAACATCTACCGGCTGTATCCGGAGGACCGCTTTCACACGCTGATCAAGCAGACCTCGCAGGAGCTGGGCGACGATGAGGCCATCTACCGTCGGGTGCAGCGGGAGCTGCCGAAGATCAAGCCCTTTCTGGCCGACCTGCGGCTGGCGCTGCCCTCGTTGTTCAAGCAGAAGCGCGAAATGGCCGACCAGACGCTGCGGCTGCTGGGCAGCACCCGGCGCATCGACGGCTACACCGAGATCGGTTCCACCGGCCGCTACATCAGCGAGCTGCGCAAGCGCATTGGGGTCACGGGCCCGATCTTTCTGGTCAACGAATTCGAAGCCACGAATTCACCAGTGGACATTGCCGAACGCGGCGGCCTGACCAGGATCGGAAAATTCGTGCCGCTGAACTATGGGCCCCTGCTGCCTGAGATTCCCGATGCCAGCATGGACCTGGTGACCTGCTACATAGGCCTGCACCACTGCCCGCTCGACAAGCTCGACGCGTTTGTCCGCTCCATTGTGCGGGTGCTGCGGCCCGGTGGCATTTTCATCCTGCGCGACCACGACGTCACCACGCCGCAGATGTTCACATTCGTGTCGCTGGTGCACACGGTTTTCAACGCCGGCTTGAACGAGTCCTGGGAGACCAACCAGCGCGAGCTGCGCTATTTCCGGCCGATCGCCGAATGGGTGGCCTATCTGGGCGAGCGCGGTTTGGCCGACCGTGGCCAGCGCGAGCTGCAGGCGCACGACCCATCCGACAACGTGCTGCTGGCCTTCACCAGGACGGGTGGGTGAGTCCATGAAAATCTTCAAGACCCTGCTGCGCTCCCTGGCCGTGCTGGCCGTCTGCGGTTACCTGGCCGCCGCGGTGCCCGCTCCCGGCAAACCGGTCGCTGGGCCGGAGCATGTGCGCGGCGTCGAGCAGACGCTGTTGACTTACCCCGAATGGTTCCTGGTATTCAGCCCGCACGAGTATGGCGAGTTCATTGCCGCCAATGAACCCAGCCGCTTTCCGTATTACGGCCACATTGGCCAGTTCTGGCAGAGCTACAAGGCCGTGTTCGACGAGACGCGGCGTCGCGCACTGGATCTCAATCCCGGCTATCACCTGATGATCATGGTGATCGGCACCAGCACCACCGTGGAGTACGCCATCAAGTCGGCCTACGAACTGCTGGTCGGACGGCTCGCCGCGTCCACCGCAAGCAACCCAACGCCGGAGGACGCGCACGCGGCTGCGGTGGCGCAGGACTATGTGAAGTTCATCCGCGTGCTGCCCTGGTACGAGTACGACTTTGCCAAGGCGCTGGGCGGCTTGTGGCGTGATGTGCCCGCCACTGGGCCCGACATGGTCCGTAAATGGGAGCGCCGTTTCGCGTTGACGACTGAGTACGCCGTCAAGATGGGCTATGCCAGGTTGATTAAGTTGGGCACGAAGTCGATCTACGACGCCCCTTTGATGGTGACGGCTGTCGTGGTGCGGCCTGCCCCCAGGGCGGATGCCGCGCTGCGCGACCTTAAACAGTTGTCGGATCTGCCCGATGGCGCCGCGCTGGTGACTGTGCCGCGCTACGAAGCGTTTACGGCGTATTCACAGGCCCTGGCTGACCAGGGGGTGGACTTTACCGAGATCGCTGGCAACGACTCGTTCATCCTGGTGAGCGTGCTCGCGCCGCAGACCTGGAGGCACGACCCAGCTGTCTCGCAGTTGTTGGTGCAACCCATCCTCACACAGCCCGGCGTGCAGCGCGTGCTGCTGGCCGTACCTGTCAAGGGGCTGGCGCAGTCGCTGCGGCAATGGAAGGCAGCGAAGCTGCAGGTCGAACACGTCTTCGACTATTGAGTGCAGTTTGCAAAACGAAAGTACCGTTCGGGTATTCAGCTCCTTTTGGAGGGGCTTCACTTCAGGTCGTACCAAACCCCGCGCCCGCTCCCATGCTGGTTCAACTGCCCATTCGCCACCAGATTGCGAAAATGCTGCTTCAGCGTGTTGCGGCTTGCAGCCGTCAGCTTGATCGCCTCGCCAATCGTGATGCGCCCATGCTCGCGCGCAAACTCCACGATCTGCATCGACAGCTCGGGCAGCGCGGCCAGCACGATCTTTTCGCGGTCCACCTTCTTTTGCAGCCGGCGCACCTGTTCGGCCAGTGACCGCAGGAAGAACTGCAGCCACGGCTGCCAGTCGGGTGCATCGGTGCGGATGCTGCCTTGCGTTTGCCGCAGGGCCAGGTAGTAGCCCTCCGTGTTGAGTTCGATCACGCTTTCCAGCGAGCTGTAGGGCACGTAGGCATAGCCCGCCTGCAGCAGCAGCAAGGTGGTCAGCACGCGGCTCAGGCGGCCGTTGCCGTCCTGGAACGGGTGGATTTCCAGAAACACCACGACGAAGATGGCGACGATCAGCAATGGGTGCAACTGTGCCTTGGCGCGTTCATCGTTGACCCACGTGACCAGCTCCGCCATCAGGCGGGGCGTGTCAAACGGTGTGGCCGTCTCAAACACGATGCCAATCTGCACGCCGTTTTCATCAAAGGCGGTCACGCTGTTGGCGTTGGTCTTGTACTGCCCGCGGTGCCAGGTGTCTTTGTCGCTGTGGCGCAGCAGCGTCTGGTGCAGCTGCTTGAGGTGATTTTCATTGAAAGGGATGTCGGCCCAGGCGCTCAACACCAGGTCCATCAGCTCCGCGTAACCCGCCACTTCCTGTTCATCGCGCGTGTCAAAGGTCTGGATGGCCAGGTTGGACAGCAGTTGCTCCACCTCGCGGTCCGTCAGTTTGCTGCCTTCTATGCGGGTGGAAGAGCCAATGCTTTCAATGGTGGCGACCCTGCGCAGGGCCGTCAGCCGGTCTGGCGCGAGTGAGCCAAGCGCGCGCCAGGCGCCCTTGAACTCATCGATATGGGCGATGAGGTTCAGGATATCTGGTGTGATTTGCAGGGTGTGCAGCTGGAACATTCACCAATAATACACCCATTAACACCCATTTAAGTGATGAATGAGAACGCCCAATTTTTGGGTGCTATTGGGTGTAATTATGGAGAGGGTATCGCTTTTTGAGACTCCAAGTGTCTTGCTAAAGGCATAGAGCATTCAAACGCCCTGAATTTGAATCCGCCCGCCCACACTCCGCCCCATGTTCAACCACCTCCAAGAGGACAACATGCAAACCCTGATTCAACGCGACTCCAAAGCCTGGCAACTGCAGGTGTGGGTGTCTTTTGCCATTGCTGCTTTTCTGTGCGGCGTGGGGCTGGCGTACCTGCCGGGCAAGGACCTGGACCGCGCGTTCATGGTGATGGGGTATTTCTTTTGCCTGTCGGCCGCCTTTGTGCTGGCCAAGTTTGTACGCGACACCGAAAAGGCCCGCGCCGAGCGCCGCCCGGCCGACACACCCTTGTTCAAGTTTGTGGTGTGGACCGCGTTCTTCCTGGCCATGGGCCTCACAGGCTGGGGCCTGATGCGCATGGAGATCAACGAAACCTACAAGGCCTTCCTGGGCGTGAGCTGGCTGTACCTCATCACCTGCACCTTCACGCTGGCCAAGACGCTGCGTGACCGCCACGAGGCCGACCTGAGCGAGGCCCGACTGCAAGGCCGTGCAGCGCGCGCAGCCACTGCCGATGCGGCTGAATAACCAAACAACCGAAGGAGCAGATCATGTTCAACAGATCACATATCGCAGCTGTAGTACTGGCTGCCAGTGCACTGTGTACCGCCCCGGTGCATGCGCAAAGCGAGGCGTCGGTGGCGCTGTCCATGCTGCCGGTGGCGTCAGTGGTGGGCGTGGCGTCCGTAGCTGCCGCCGGTATAGGTGCCGTCAGCGCCGCGCCGCTGGTGCTGAGCACAGCAGGCGCCGTGTTCACCATCAAGGCGGTAGAGGTGTCGGCCCGCGGCACGGTCTATGTGCTGGAGCGGGCGTCTGACGGTGCGCGTTTCAGTGTGACGCTGGCAGCTGGCGCGGTGGGTGCCGCGTCGCTGGTGGCGGGCACCGTGGTCACGGCCAGCGTGATCGGCGCCGGCATTGTGCTCAGCGCGGCGGGCGAGGCCATTGCCTTCGTGCCCAACGCCATCGGCCGCGCGCTGCTGCACAACGAACGCCTGACGTTCTGAGGGGCCTGCGATGAAAGCCTTGTTGAAAGCCTGCGGCATGGCGCTTGCCATCACCGCCGCGCTGCTGGCCGCGCCCGCGGCCCAGGCCGGGCGCAACTGCGACGCGAAGAAGCCTTCGGTGCAGACCATCACGCGCGGCCTGACGCTGGCCGAGCGCACCCTGGCCGCGCTGGACGCCAGCGGCGCCCAGGTGGTGGTGCTGGCCCGCGCGGGGCAAGACCTGGGCAAGTACGGCGTGCGCTACTCGCATCTGGGCCTGGCTTACAAGACGCCGGACGGCTGGCGCGTGCTGCACAAGCTCAACCAGTGCGGCACGGCCGATGGCGCGCTGTACCGTCAGGGCCTGGGCGAGTTCTTCCTGGACGACCTGTGGCGCTACGAGGCCGCATGGGTGGTGCCGTCGGCCGAGGTCCAGGCCAAACTGGTCGCGCTGCTGCGCGACGAACGCCGCTCCGTCAGCCTGCACCACAAGCCCTACAGCATCGTCAGCTACGCGTGGGGCCGGCAGTACCAGCAGTCCAATCAGTGGGCGATCGAAACCCTGGCCGCCGCCATGGAACCCGGCGTGGGCACGCGCGACGCCGCACAGGCCTGGCTGATGTTCAAGGGCTACCAGCCCACGACGCTGAAGCTGGGGGCTTTTACGCGTCTGGGCGGGCGTGTGGGCTCGGCCAATGTGGCGTTTGACGACCACCCGCCGGACAAGCGTTTCAGCGACCGCATCGAGACCGTCACGGTGGATTCGGTGTTTGCCTGGCTGCAGCGCGCCGGGCTGGGCGGCGCGCCTGTTACGCTGTATTGAAGTGAACGGAGGTTGCCAATGAGCAAAGCACTGCGCCTGTCTGAAAAATGGTTTCGCCGTGGCCTGTGGCTGGTGGCATTCGTGTTTGCCGGTTTCCTGATCGGGCTGGGCGGCACGGTGGTGGGCGACCTGCCCAAGGTTGAGCAGCGGCTGGAAATAGACGACTTCCTGGACCGCCCCGCCGCAGACAAGCTGCGCCGCGACATCCAGGCCGCCCTGCGCGCCAGCGAAGCCGCGCAGGCCGCGCTGGAGCAGGCCCGCCTGAAACTGCAGGTGGCGCGCAGCGACTCGAACACCGCACGCGAGACTTTCAACAACTGGTTGGCCACCCGCAGCGCCACCCAGCGCGCCGAGCAGGACCCGGAGCTGATCGCGCGCACCCGCGCGCTGGACGGCCTGAAACAGGCCGAGCGCACCGCGCAGGCGGGCGTGGAGCTGCAGCAGCAGGCCGCGCTGGATGCGCGCCAGGGCGAAACGCGAGCCCGCCGCGAGCTGAACGTACTGGAAAGCGGCGCCCGTGAACGCCTGGACGCCGCGCAGCGCAAGGTCGAACTGCGCGTATTCCTGTACCGGCTGGCCCTGACGCTGCCGCTGCTGGTGGCCGCGGGCTGGCTGTTTGCCAAAAAGCGCAAGGGAACTTACTGGCCGTTTGTATGGGGCTTCATCATCTTTGCGGTGTTTGCGTTCTTTGTGGAGCTGGTGCCCTACCTGCCCAGCTACGGCGGCTATGTGCGCTACATCGTGGGCATCATCGTCACCGTGCTGGTGGGCCGCTACGCCATCGTCGCGCTCAACCGCTACCTGGAAAAACAGAAGCTTGCCGAGCAACTGCCCGACGCGCAGCGGCGTGAAGAGCTCAGTTACGACACCGCGCTGGCGCGTCTGTCCAAAAGCGTATGCCCCGGCTGCGAACGCCAGGTGGACCTGAAGGACGAAACGATTGATTTCTGCCCCCACTGCGGCATTGGCCTGCACGACCACTGTGGTGCCTGCAACACGCGCAAGAGCGCGTTTGCCAAGTTCTGCCATGCCTGCGGCGCTGGGGCGGCCCGGGCTTCTGCCTGACGGTAAAACGGCGTAGCATGAAGGCCGGTTGTACACAGGAACACAGGAGCCTTCATGAAAAAACTCGTCGCCGTCGTGCTCGCATGCCTTGGGTTGTCAATGGCGGCTTACGCACAAACACCGTGCGAAGGCCCCGACTGCGAGAAGAAGTGCACCAAAGACTGCACGTTTCCCATCTGAGCCCGCAGGGCTCAAACGCCCCGTGCCCGGTCAGCCCTGAACCGCCGCACAAACCCCACAAAATCCCCCGCGTCCAGTGCATCTCGCACTTCCTGCATGAGGTTCAGGTAGTAGTGCAGGTTGTGGATGGTGGTGAGCATGGGGCCCAGCATCTCGCCGCAGCGGTCCAGGTGGTGCAGGTAGGCGCGTGAAAAGTTCTTGCAGGTGTAGCAGCCGCAGGTCTCGTCCAGCGGCCGCTCGTCGCTCTTGTGGCGGGCGTTGCGGATTTTCAGGTCGCCAAAGCGGGTGAACAGGTGGCCGTTGCGTGCATTGCGCGTGGGCATCACGCAGTCAAACATGTCCACGCCTTGCGCCACGCCTTCCACAAGGTCTTCCGGTGTGCCCACGCCCATCAAATAGCGTGGCTTGTTCGCGGGCAGGCGATGCGGCGTGTGCGCCATGATGCGCAGCATCTCGTCCTTGGGCTCGCCCACGCTCACCCCGCCCACCGCGTAGCCGGGGAAGTCCATGTCCACCAGCCGGTCCAGTGATTCCTGGCGCAGGTTTTCAAACATGCCGCCTTGCACGATGCCGAACAGGGCGTTGGGGTTTTCCAGCCGCGCAAACTCGGCCTTGCAACGCTGAGCCCAGCGCAGGCTCAGCTCCATGGAGGTGCGCGCCTCGCGCTCGGTGGTGATGTGGCCCTTCACGTCGTACGGCGTGCATTCGTCAAACTGCATGACGATGTCGCTGTTCAGCGTGGTCTGGATCTGCATGCTGATCTCGGGTGTAAGGAACAGGCGGTCGCCGTTGACCGGGCTGGCGAACTTGACGCCTTCTTCGCTGATTTTGCGCATCTCGCCCAGGCTCCACACCTGAAAGCCGCCGCTGTCGGTCAGGATGGGTTTGTGCCAGTTTTCAAACCGGTGCAATCCTCCAAACTGCGCCATCACGTCCAGGCCCGGGCGCATCCACAGGTGGAAGGTGTTGCCCAGAATGATCTGGGCGCCCATGTCTTCCAGGCTCTTGGGCATCACGCCTTTGACCGTGCCATAGGTGCCTACGGGCATGAAGATGGGCGTTTGCACCACGCCGTGGTTCAGTGTGAGGGTGCCACGCCGCGCGTGGCCTTCTGTCTTGTGCAGGTCAAACTTGAGCATGGACGGGATTGTCCCAGATGGGGTTTTTGCGAACTTTAGAGGGATGTTCCCCTGCAGGGCGAAAGGCTTGAATCCAACGTGCAGAATCTGCCGTACATATGGTTACAAGGGTGGTGTCAGAGCGGTCATTGCGAACCGCAAACCCATGAGCAGGAAGTCAAATGGAACGCAGACAGATATTGGCCGCTACTGCGGCTCTCGCGGCTTGGGGCGCTGCAGGCGCACAAGCCGCTCAAGCCGCGACCCGGCAGGCAAACCCAGGCATCACGGTAGAGGCTGTGCAGATGCCAGCCTGGATTCTGCGTGACGGCAAGCGCCGCCCGCTGAGCCCCGGCGACACGGTCAGCACCGCGCAAGAGGTGGAAACCGCAGCCAGTGCCGGCCTGGTGCTGAAGATGGCCGAGGGCAGCCTGGTGCGCCTGGGCGAAAAGACACGGCTTGGGGTGCAACGGCTGGAAGTCAACAATGCTGACGGCCGCATCGCTGTGCGCTCCGAGCTCAAGCTGTTTGACGGCTTCTTTCGTTTTGCCACATCGGCCGTGGCCAAGGTGGCGGGCCAGCGCGAGATCGACGTGAGCCTGCGTACGGCCACCATCGGCATTCGCGGCACCGACTTCTGGAGCATGACCGACGCCGAACACGACGCGGCCTGCCTGTTTGAAGGCAACATCGCTCTGGCCACACGTGACCAGGGCGCATTGACGCTGGACAAGCCCACCGCGTTCTGGGCACGGTTTTTCAGCCGGCCAGTCGCGCCGGTGGGCAACGCGACGCCCGATGAACTGGCCAAGTTCCTGAAGTCCACCGAGCTGTCGCCGGGCAAGGGCGTGGCCGTGGTGGGCGGACGCTGGCGTGTGGTGGCCGCCGCCGCCGGCAGCGACACGGCGGCGCAGGCCCTGGCTACGCGGCTGCGCGAGGCGGGCTATCCGGCCCAGGTGCGTGCCAAGGATGTGGCGGGCAAGAAGGTGCACGAGGTGCGCATCAACGGTTTTGCCACGCGCGACGATGCAGCCGCCATCCTGGAAAGAGTTGCTTCGGTGGACGGGGTACGCGGGCGCGTGGCGCTCAGCGCCTGAGCGCGGTGATGGGCCCGTTGCGCTGGCGCCAGTCGCTGGCCGTCAAGAGTTTTGCTGTCGCCTTTTTGGCCACCCATGTCCCACTGTTGGCGCTGCTGGGTGTGGTGGTGCTCAAGCCGGGCTGGCTGTCTCCTGCCGGTGTGCTGGGGGTGGCGCTGGGCGCTACGGTGCTTGCGGCGGCATTGGTGATCGGCGGACTGTGGCGCCTGTTGCGGCCCTTGCGGCATGCTGCCGACGGCCTGCGAGACTTCATGCTCCATGGTCAGCCCCTGCGGCTGGATACCTCCTCCGGCACCGAAGTAGGCCGGCTGGTACAGGTCCTTGTATTGGCCCTGGCCCACCTGGACCGGGGCCGCGCACCTTTGCTGCATGCGGGTGCGCTGGCGCTGGAACGCAAGGCCGGCCCGGCGCAGGCCGAACTGGGCCTTCAGTACCTGGTGCTGGTGGAGGTGGACCAATGGATGGCGCTGGATGCGGGCGCCAGACTGGAGCGAATGCAGGAGGTGCAGGCTGCAATGAACCGCCTGCTGGGCGGCGAACTGCGCCACGGCGAGATCATGTTGCCCTGGGGGCGCGGGCGGTTCCTGCTGGTGCTGCAGGGCCCGGGCGCTGATGTGATGGAGCGCTTGCAGCCGCTGTGCAATGGTTTTCGGGCAGGTGCCGGCCCTGAGCGATTTACCTGCAGCGCCGCAGTGGAACTGCGGGCGGCCAACTCGGGCTCGTGGCCTGCAGCGTTGCAGCGGCTGGACTACCGCTTGTTTGCAATCCGCCTGGAAGACCGCAAGGCCTGCGTGGCCTGAGATGCTTCAGGCCCCGCGGTCCAGCAGCATGGCGTCGCCATAGCTGAAGAAGCGGTAGCGCTGTGCAATGGCATGGTTGTACAGCGCCATCACGCGGGCGTGGCCCGCCAGCGCGCTCACCAGCATCATCAGCGTGCTCTTGGGCAGGTGGAAGTTGGTGATCAGCCGGTCCACCACCTTCCATTCGAACCCCGGCGTGATGAAGATCGCCGTGTCGCCTGCCGCCCGACCGGTAGCCGCCCATGACTCCAGCGTACGCACGGTGGTGGTGCCCACGGCCACCACGCGACCGCCCCGTTGGCGGCACGCCGCAATGGCATCCATGGTGGCCTGCGGCACGGCATAGCGTTCACTGTGCATGCGGTGCTCGGCAATGGTGTCTACCTTGACGGGCTGGAAGGTGCCCGCGCCCACATGCAGCGTCACGCTGGCGCGCTGCACGCCGCGCGCGTCCAGGGCGGCCAGCAGGGCTTCGTCAAAATGCAGTGCGGCCGTGGGCGCCGCTACCGCACCGGGGTGGCGGGCAAACACTGTCTGGTAGCGCTGCTCGTCGTCGGCTGAGTCTGTATGGGTGATATACGGCGGCAGCGGCACGTGGCCGTGCTGTTCCATCAGCGTGTACGGGTCGGCGCTGAGTGCGTAGCGAAACAGCGCGCCGTCTTCATCAGGCCAGCGGCCCAGCAGCGTGGCGGTAAAGCCGCCTGCCATCTGCAGCGCCGTGCCCACGGGGGGCTTCTTGCTGACCTTCACATGGGCCACCACTTCGTTGCCCTGCAGCACCCGTTCAATCAGCAGCTCTACCTTGCCGCCGGTGGGCTTTTCGCCATACAGGCGGGCCTTGACGACCTTGGTGTCGTTGAACACCAGCAGGTCGCCGGGTGACAGCAGGGCGGGCAGGTCACGAAAGGTCCGGTCCACTGGCGGCGCACCGGTGCCGTCCAGCAGGCGCGAGGCGCTGCGCTCGGCGGCGGGGTGCTGGGCGATCAGCCCGGGGGGAAGGGCGAAGTCGAAATCGCCAACGGTGAAGGTATGCATGCTGCTTGAGGACCGTGCCGATCCGTGCCAAGTTGAGGACAGTGCAGAATTGTCCCATGACCGACAGGAAGGAGATGACCGCACCCCAGAAGGCCCTGCTGAAGATGGGCCTGGCGCGTGACATCGACCTGGCCCTGCACCTGCCGCTGCGCTACGAGGACGAAACCCGCATCGTCAGGCTGCGTGATGCGCGCGAGGGCGACAACGCGCAGATCGAGGCGACGGTCACGGCCTGCGAGGTCACGCACCGCCCGCGCCGCCAGTTGCTGGTGACGGTGGATGATGGATCGGACACTTGCGTGCTGCGCTTCTTCAGCTTCTACCCGTCACAGCAAAAGGCGCTGGCGGTGGGCACGCGCGTACGGGTGCGGGGGGAGCTGAAAGGCGGCTTTATGGGCTGGACCATGATGCACCCGTCGTTCAGGCCGGCGGGTGGCGAGCTGCCCGCGGCGCTGACACCCGTTTACTCCACCGTGGCTGCGTTGCCGCAGGCCTACCTGCGCAAGGTGGTGCTCAGCGCCCTGGTGCGGGCCGACCTGTCGGATACCTTTGCGCCGGAGATTGCAAGCCAGATCAGCCGCTACAAGCCGTGGCTGCTGCGTGAGGCGCTGCAGTTCCTGCACCACCCCACACCCGACGTGCCGCTGGCCACTCTGGAGGACCGCAGCCACCCGGCCTGGCAGCGTCTGAAAGCCGAGGAACTGCTGGCCCAGCAACTGTCGCAACTGCAAAGCAAGCGTGAACGCGACCGGCTGAAGGCGCCGCCGCTGGGCGCCGCGCCGGGCGGTTTGCATGAGCAACTGATGGGTGTGCTGCCATTTACCCTCACCACTGCTCAGCGCAGGGTGGGGGAAGAAATCGCGCGCGACCTGCTGCGCGCCGTGCCCATGCACCGCCTGCTGCAGGGCGATGTGGGCTCGGGCAAGACCGTGGTGGCCGCGCTGGCGGCGGCCATTGCGATAGACGCAGGCTGGCAATGTGCGCTGATGGCGCCCACCGAAATCCTGGCCGAGCAGCACTTTCGCAAGCTCATCGGCTGGCTGGAGCCCATCCTGGCGCCGCGCGGCCTGCGCGTGGCCTGGCTCACCGGCAGCCAGAAAAAAAAGGAACGCACCGCCATGGCCGCGCTGGTGCAAAGCGGCGAGGCCGCGCTGGTGGTGGGAACGCACGCCGTCATCCAGGACCAGGTGGAGTTCAAGAACCTGGCGCTGGCCATCATTGACGAGCAACACCGATTTGGCGTGGCGCAGCGCCTGGCCCTGCGCAGCAAGATGCGCGAAGAGGGCCATGAGCCCCACCTGTTGATGATGAGCGCCACGCCCATCCCGCGCACCCTGGCCATGAGCTACTACGCCGACCTGGACGTGTCCACCATCGACGAACTGCCGCCCGGGCGCACGCCCATCGTGACCAAGGTCATCTCCGAGCAGCGGCGCGACGACATCATCGAACGCATCCGCGCCCAGGTGGCCGAGGGCCGGCAGGTGTACTGGGTCTGCCCGCTGATTGAGGAGAGTGAGGCGCTGGACCTGACGAATGCCACGCAGACGCACGAGGCGCTGAGTGCGGCGCTGCCCGGCGTGATGGTCGGATTGCTCCATTCGCGCATGCCACAGGCCGAAAAGAAAGCCGTGATGTCCCTCTTCACCGACGGCCAGATGGGGCTGCTGGTCAGCACCACCGTCATTGAAGTGGGCGTGGACGTGCCCAATGCCTCTCTCATGGTCATCGAGCATGCCGAGCGATTCGGGCTGAGCCAGTTGCACCAGCTGCGCGGGCGCGTGGGGCGCGGCGCCGCCGCGTCAGCCTGCGTGCTGCTGTATTCCACGGGCGATGGCCCGCGCCTGGGCGAGACGGCGCGCGCGCGGCTCAAAGCCATGGCCGAGACCAACGACGGTTTCGAAATCGCCCGGCGCGACCTGGAGATCCGCGGCCCCGGTGAATTCCTGGGCGCGCGCCAGTCGGGCGCGCCGCTGCTGCGCTTTGCCGACCTGGCCACCGACACCGAGCTGCTCGAATGGGCCCGCCGCGCCGCGCCATACATGCTGGACAACCACCCTGAAAAAGCCCGGCAACACACCGAACGCTGGTTGGGTGGAAAATCCGAGTTCTTGAAAGCGTAAAGGCATGACCCTCACCGAACTCAAATACATCGTCGCGGTCGCGCGTGAAAAGCACTTCGGCAAGGCGGCCGAGGCCTGCTTTGTGTCGCAGCCCACGCTGTCGGTGGCGATCAAGAAGCTGGAAGACGAGCTGGAGGTCAAGCTCTTTGAGCGCAGCGCCAACGAAGTGACGGTCACGCCGCTGGGCGAAGAGATCGTGCGACAGGCGCAAAGCGTGCTGGAGCAGGCCGCCAACATCAAGGAAATCGCCAAGCGCGGCAAGGACCCACTGGCCGGCCCGCTGAAGCTGGGCATCATCTACACCATCGGTCCCTACCTGCTGCCCGACCTGGTGCGCCAGGCCATCGCGCGCACGCCGCAGATGCCGCTGATGCTGCAGGAAAACTTCACCGTCAAGCTGCTGGAGATGCTGCGCACCGGCGAGATCGACTGCGCCATCATGGCCGAGCCTTTCCCCGATACCGGCCTGGCCACGGCCGCGCTGTATGACGAGCCCTTCATGGTGGCGCTGCCCAGCAACCACCCGCTGGCGGCCAACACCCATGTCAACGCCGACGAGCTGAAAAAGGAAACCATGCTGCTGCTGGGCAACGGCCACTGCTTTCGCGACCATGTGCTGGAGGTCTGCCCCGAGTTCGCGCGCTTTTCCAGCGACGCCGAGGGCATCCGCAAGAGCTTTGAAGGCTCGTCGCTAGAGACCATCAAGCACATGGTGGCTGCCGGCATGGGCGTCACGTTGGTGCCGCGCCTGTCGGTGCCCAAGGAGGCGCTGGACACCCGCAAGCGCAAGAAAGATGAAGACGCGTTCGTCAAATACCTGCCGTTTGAAGGCGCGCCGCCCATGCGCCGCGTGGTGCTGGCCTGGCGGCGCAGCTTTACGCGGTACGAGGCGATTGCGTCGCTGCGCAACGCCATCTATGCCTGCGAGTTGCCGGGTGTGAAGCGCCTGTCGTAACCTGCTGCCCACCACTTACAGAGACACCCATGAAGTACCAACGCCTTGCTGCTGCCTTTGCCCTATCGCTGGTGACCGCCACCGCAGCGGCCGGGCCGATTGAGGACTCCTTTCGCGACTTCATTGACCGCCTGAAGCGTGCAGGCCAGAGCATCGCGGCGCAAGTGCCCGGCTTTCTGGGCACCCGGGTCACCCAGCCCTATGTAATGAACCGTGTGGACACCCTGCCCTTGGCCCAGTTGTCGGTGGTGGTGTTTGTGTCGCCCAATTGCGCCGATTGCGCGGCCGCGGTGGCCGACGCGCGCGGCGTGGCCGCCACGCAGGTGGAGGTGATGGACATAACCAGCAGCGTCACAGCGCGCGAAGCCTTTGCGCTGACGCGCGCCGCCGGGCTGCCCGCCACCATGGCGGGCACGCAGATCCTGGTGGGCCGCCAGCCCACGATGTTGCAGTCCATGGTGGGTGCGGCGGGCATGGGCCAGACCCCTGTGGCCAACTGACGACTTTTTTGAAATCCATGAGCAACGTGCAATCCGGCATTCTTCAAACGGTCCCGTCCCAGGGGCGCTATCTGTTTTTCTCTGTGGTGCAGCCTGGCGCTGCGGCGCAGGCGTTGCAGCGGTTTGCCGCGCTGGCCGATGGCGCCGCGGTCGTTGCCGGCCTGGGCCTGGCCGCCGTGGCCGCGCTCGGGCGCAGCGTTCCTGGCTTGCGCGACCTGCCCGACCTGTCGGGCCACGGCGTGCAGGTACCGTCCATCCCCGTGGCGCTGTGGTGCTGGCTGCGCGGGGACGACCGTGGCGACCTGGCCAACCTGAGCCGCCAGCTTGAAAAGGCGTTGGCGCCCGCCTTTCACATGGACCGTGCGCTGGAGGCCTTTCGCCACGGCAAGGGCCCCAACGGCCACGGGCGTGACCTGACCGGTTATGAAGACGGCACCGAAAACCCCGACGGTGACGCAGCAAAGGCCGCAGGCGTGGCGCCCGACGGCGCCAGCTTTGTGGCCGTGCAGCAGTGGGTGCACGACTTTGACGCGTTCGAGGCCATGTCCACCCACGACCAGGACAATGCCGTGGGCCGCCGCCGCAGCGACAACGAAGAGCTGGACGACGCGCCGGCGTCCTCACACGTCAAGCGCACTGCCCAAGAGAGCTTTGAGCCCGAAGCCTTTGTGGTGCGCCGTTCCATGCCCTGGGTGATGAACAACAAGGCGGGGCTGATGTTTGTGGCCTTCGGCCATTCATTCGATGCGTTCGAGGCGCAGATGCGCCGCATGGCCGGACATGACGACGGCATCGTTGACGACATGTTCCGAATCTCCAAACCGGTCAACGGGGCCTACCTGTGGTGTCCGCCTGTCCAGGACGGCCGCCTGGACCTGCGGCAGATCGGCCTGTGAGCGGGGCGCTGCATGCGCGTTGGGGGCTCTGGCTGGACCTGATCCGCTGGAACCGCCCGGCGGGCTGGCTGCTGCTGCTGTGGCCCAGCCTCAGCGCCTTGTGGATCGCGTCGCGCGGCTGGCCGGGCTGGCATTTGCTGGCGGTGTTTGTGCTGGGCACCATCCTCATGCGCAGCGCCGGCTGTTGTGTGAACGATGTGGCCGACCGCGACTTTGACAGGCACGTCAAACGCACCGCGCAACGGCCCGTCACAGCCGGCAAGGTGTCGGTGAACGAGGCACTGGCGCTGGGCGCGGTGCTGGCTTTGCTGGCCTTTGGCCTGGTGCTGACCACCAACGCAGTGACCATTGCCTGGTCGTTTGCCGCACTGGCCATTGCCGTGGCCTACCCCTTTGCCAAGCGCTTTGTGTCCATGCCGCAGGCGGTGCTGGGTGTGGCGTTCAGCTTTGGGATCCCGATGGCCTTCGCCGCCGTGCAAGGCGGCGATTCGTTCAGCCTTTCGGCTGTGCAGTCAGCGGTGCCGGCGCTGGCGTGGGTGTTGCTGGCGGGCAACCTGTTCTGGGTGCTGGCCTATGACACCGAGTACGCCATGGTGGACCGCGACGACGACTTGAGGATTGGCATGAAGACATCGGCCATCACCCTGGGCGCGTGGGATGTACCGGCCATCATGGGTTTCTATGGCGTGTACCTGGGCGTGTGGACGTGGGCCTATCAGACAGCAGCACCTGGCCCGGTGTTCTACCTTGGCATTGCCGCTGCTGCGGTTCAGGCGGCCTGGCACTGGGCGTTGATCCGCGATCGCACGCGCGACGGCTGCTTCAAGGCCTTCCGGCTGAACCACTGGGTAGGCTTCAGCGTGTTTGCCGGGATTGCGCTGGACAGCGCCCTGCGCTGACTCAGGCGCCGAACTCGTCGCCCAGTTCCTTGGCGCGCTGGCGTGCGGCGTGCAGTGCCTTGATGAACAGTGCGTTCACGCCGTCGTGCTGCAGGGACGTGATGGCCGCGTAGGTGGTGCCGCCCTTGGAGGTGACGCGCTGGCGCAGCACGTCGGGCGCCTCATCAGACGCACGGGCCAGCTCCGACGCGCCCACGAAAGTACCCACTGACAACTGGTGTGCCTGCTCGCGCGACAGGCCCATCTCCATGCCGGCGGCCGTCATGGCTTCCAGAAAGAAGAACACGTAGGCCGGGCCCGACCCCGACAGCGCCGTTACCGCGTCCAGCTGCTCTTCGGCATCCACCCACAGCGACTCACCCGTGGTGGCGATCACGCGCTCGACCATCGCCTTGTCTTCGGCGGACACCGCGGGGCGCGGGTACAGCGCAGTCATGCCCTTGCCCACCAGCGCGGGCGTGTTGGGCATGGAGCGCACGATGCGCTCGCTGCCCAGCCACTGCGCAATGCTGTCGCTGCGGATGCCGGCTGCCACGCTCAAGTGCAGCGCTTGCTCGGCATGGGCGCGCACCGGCGCTGCGGCGTCCTTGAATGTCTGGGGCTTGACGGCCCATACCACCAGGCCGCAGCGTGCCAGCGCAGCGCTGGCCTCGGGTCGCGCGGTGATGCTGAACTGTGCCTGCAGCTTGGTGCGCGCTTCGTCCCAGGGCTCCACCACTTCGATCTGGGTCGGTGCCAGGCCCTGGCGGATCAGCCCGCCGATGATGGCGCTGGCCATGTTGCCGCCGCCGATGAAGGCGATGGCGTTGTTGTCTGTGTTCATGCTGTTTCCAGGTATTCGAAGGCCACGAATTGTGTGACCTGCGTGGGGTTGAAGTTGTCGTCACTCACGCACACCAGGGTGCGGCTGCCGTTGGCCAGGACCGGGCCCCAGGCCATGGCCTCCGTGTTGTCCAGACGCGCCAGGCCCAGCTGTGCGAAGTCGGCCACCAGGCGTTTGGCCATCGGACGGAACTGGCCCGACACGAGTTGCGCTGCGTCCAGTGTGTCGCTGCCGTCGCGCGTGTCCACTTCATACAGCCGCAGCGAATTGCCCACACCAGCCATGTAGGCGCGCTCGAGCACCAGCATGCGGTGCGCGTCGATCATCAGCACCTCACTCACGCCGTTGTCGGCATAGGTGCCCGGCACCAGCGGCGCGCGGGGAATGGCATCGGGCAGGTAGGCGCGCTGTTGCAAAGCACGGCCACTGGCCACATCCAGCTGCGTGAAGCGGCAGGGCCCGCCCGGCTGACCCACGCCGGGGACGGGGCCGTCTTGTTGCAGCGCGGCTTCCATCGCGGCCCAGGCGGTGGCGCCGTCGGGTGTGACCGCCAGGCCCTCCAGCGCCAGGTTGTCGCGCGGCCCTGTGCTGGCGGCACGCATGTGCAGGTGATGGGGCAGGCTCAATTCGCGCAAATGGCGGCCGTCCAGCGTCACCTCGCGCACGAATGGGTCCAGCCCGAGTTTGGCGTCGCCTTCGCTCGTCCATAACAGCGTGCTGGTGCGCGGCAGCAAGCGCAGGGCTTCGGGGTCCACAACGTCGCCGCCCTGGCGTCGGCTGGGGTAGGGCAGGCCGCTTTCCTGGCGCAGCGTCACTGCATCCACCAGCTCGGGCATGCCCAGGCGTTGCGCATCAAGCGGCAGGCGCAGCGTATAAAAGCGCGCGGGTGCCAGGTCGGACCGGTCGTCCGACAGCGCGTACCAAAGGCCGGTGGCGGGGTTGAAGTCCAGCCCCGACAGGCCGCCGACGGTTGTGCCCTTGAAAGCAGGCCGGTGCGGCAAAGTCGCCTCGCCGATCAGGCGCAGGCGGCCGGGCCGCGTGGGCGCCCGCACGGGCGCGCAGGCCACCAGCGCGGCGGCGGCGGCGCCAGCCAGCAGCTGGCGGCGTGTGAAGCAGGATGTATTCATGGTGGTTTCCAGTCTATTGCCTGTCAGAGGCATGCGGTACGCTCATCGCCCATGAAATATGTTCTTGCACTGGACCAGGGCACGACCAGCTCGCGCGCCATTGTGTTCGACCGGGCCGGCCTGGCCGTGGCAACAGCGCAGCAGGAGTTTCGCCAGATCTTCCCCCAGCCCGGCTGGGTGGAACACGACGCGAACGAAATATGGGCGTCGCAACGCGCCGTGGCGCAGCAGGCGCTCAAGCAACTGGGGTCTGTTGCCGGCGCGGGCGAGCTGGCCATAGGCATCACCAACCAGCGCGAGACCACGGTGCTGTGGGACCGTGTCACCGGCCAGCCCGTGGCCAACGCCATCGTCTGGCAAGACCGGCGCACGGCAGCGCGCTGCGATGAACTGCGCCGCCAGGGCAAGGCGGGGCTGATCCAGAAAAAGACCGGGCTGGTGATCGACGCCTATTTCTCGGCCACCAAGCTGCAATGGCTGCTGGACAACGTGCCCGGCGCACGTGAACGCGCTGATCGGGGCGAGCTGGCTTTCGGCACCATCGACAGCTGGCTCATCTGGAATCTGACCGGCGCCAAGGTGCACGCCACCGACGCCAGCAACGCATCGCGCACCATGCTGTTCAACATGCATACGCTGCAGTGGGACGATGAGCTGCTGCGCCTGTTCAACATCCCGCGCGGTGTGCTGCCGCAGGTGGTGCCGTCCAGCGGGGTGCTGGGCACGACGGACGACGCGCTGTTCGGCACAGCCATACCCATTGCCGGTGTGGCAGGCGACCAGCAGGCTGCTACCTTCGGGCAGGCCTGCTTTGCGCCCGGCATGGCCAAGAACACTTATGGCACCGGCTGCTTCATGCTCATGAACACCGGTGCGGCGGCGGTGCCCAGCCGCAACAAGCTGTTGACGACTGTGGGTTGGCAGGGGCCGCCGGGGCCGGCGCGCACGGCGTACTGTCTTGAGGGAGGGGTCTTCATGGCGGGTGCCACCATCCAGTGGCTGCGTGACGGGTTGCAGATGATCCAGTCTGCGCCCGAGGTAGAAGCGCTGGCAGGCTTGGTGCCCGATACCGGCGACGTGTACCTGGTGCCTGCCTTCGCCGGCCTGGGCGCGCCCGACTGGGACGGCTATGCCCGCGGCACGCTGCTGGGCATGACGCGCGGGACCACCCGGGCGCACATCGCCCGCGCGGCGCTGGAGGCCATCGCGCTGCAGGTGGCCGACGTGTTTGACGCCATGGCGCGCGACAGCGGCATCGCATTGAAAGAACTGCGTGTGGATGGCGGCGCCTGCAGCAACAACCTGCTCATGCAGATGCAGGCAGACTTTCTGGGGGTGCTGGTGGTGCGCCCGCGCGTGACGGAAACCACCGCGCTGGGCGCGGCCTACCTGGCCGGGATGGCCACGGGGCTGTGGCGCGATGCCACCGAAATCTCGGCCCAGTGGCAGGTGGACCGCCGGTTTGAGCCGCAACTGGCCGCGCCACTGCGCCGGGCCAAGCTGGCGCGCTGGCGCAAGGCGGTTGAGCGCTCTAAAGCATGGGCCGACAATTGACCTCATGACTTTGGCCTCTCCCTTGCCTACCCGGCGCGAAGAACTCATCGCGCAACTTTCCGAACCCCGTACCTGGGACCTGGCCATCATCGGTGGTGGCGCCACCGGTTTGGGTGTGGCGCTGGATGCAGCCGCCCGCGGCTTCAGCGTCGTGCTGGTCGAATCACACGACTTCGCCAAAGGCACCTCGTCGCGCGCCACCAAGCTGGTGCACGGCGGCGTGCGCTACCTGGCCCAGGGCAACATTGCCCTGGTGCGCGAGGCGCTGCACGAACGCACCACGCTGCTGCACAACGCGCCCCACCTGGCGCAGCCTCTGCCGTTTGTAATGCCATCGTACAAATTGTGGGAGACGCCGTTTTACGGCGTGGGCCTCAAGATGTATGACGCGCTGGCAGGCAAGGCGGGCCTGGGCGCTACCGAATTCCTCGGTCGTGACGAAACCCTTCGCCTGTTGCCCACCGCCAGGCCCGACGGACTCAAAGGCGGCGTCAAGTACTGGGACGGCCAGTTTGACGACGCCCGGCTGGCGCTGGCATTGGCGCGCACTGCGGCGACACGCGGGGCGTTACTGGTGAACTACTGCGCTGCGACCGGGTTGCTGCATGACGCCGGCAAGGTGGTCGGCCTGACGTGCGAAGACCGCGAAACCAGCCAGACCTACCGGGTGCAGGCCCGCTGCGTGGTCAATGCGGCGGGTGTGTGGGTGGATGAATTCCGCCAAAAAGATGGCGAGGCGCTGGGCCGGCCCGCCAAGCCCATGGTCGCCCCCAGCCAGGGCGTGCACCTGGTGGTGGACCGCGAATTCCTGCCCGGCGACCATGCCCTCATGGTGCCCAAGACGGCGGACGGCCGCGTTCTGTTTGGCGTGCCCTGGCTGGGCAAGGTCATCCTGGGTACGACCGACACGCCGCGCGGCGACCTGGCGCGTGAGCCCGATGCCTTCGCTGAGGAGGTGCAGTTCATCCTGGGTGAATCGGCCCGCTATTTAAATAAAGCGCCCACTCGCGCAGACGTCAAGAGTATCTGGGTGGGTTTGCGGCCGCTGGTCAAGCCGCCTGATGACGACGGCGCCAACACCAAGGGGCTGAGCCGCGAACATACCGTGCTGGCCAGCCGCAGCGGGCTGATCACCGTAACAGGCGGCAAGTGGACGACTTACCGTGCGATGGCTGAAGACGTTCTTGAGAAATGCTTTGAACAGTCCCTGCTGAAAAGGGCCGATGCCGGAGTGACCACCAACTTGCCGCTGGTGGGTGCTGCTGGCGTCGCTGCCAACCAGCCGCGCATGTGCGACGCGCCCGGGGGGCATTCTTACGGCGGAGAACGCCCTGCGGTGGAGGCGCTGCCAGGTGCAGGTCGCGACCTGGGGGGCGGTCTGACGGAGGCGATGGTCCGTTTCGCTGCGCGTCATGAATACGCACGAACGGCGGAAGATGTGCTGGCCCGGCGCAGCCGGCTGCTGTTTCTGGACGCCCGGATGGCCGCCGGCATGGCCGCAGACGTGGCCGACATCCTGGCCGAGGAAACGGGTCGGGATGCTGACATGAAGTCCTTCACTGCGCTGGCAAAGCGCTATGTGACATTGCCCACTTGAAAGCCAGTTGACACTCCGCTTGCGGTTTGCCATAATCGAAGGCTGCGCTTTAAAAGCGTGGTGGGGGTTTTATTAAAACTTCCAGTTCTGCCCAGCGAAAGCGCCGTGAGTGGTTCATGGCGTGGCCGACGGGCCCAAGACTGACCGGTGGTGGTTGTTGCACTGCAGAGTGCCGCAAAGACCCTTGGTACAAGTTGGGAATATTTGAAATGATCCAAACTGAATCCCGGCTCGAAGTTGCCGACAACACCGGTGCAAAGTCCGTTCTTTGCATCAAGGTGCTCGGTGGCTCCAAGCGTCGCTACGCTAGCGTTGGCGACATCATCAAGGTGAGCATCAAAGAAGCTGCTCCGCGCGGCCGCGTCAAAAAAGGCGAGGTCTACAGCGCTGTGGTGGTTCGTACCGCCAAGGGCATCCGCCGTGGCGATGGCTCCCTGGTCAAGTTCGACGGCAATGCCGCCGTGTTGCTCAATGCCAAGCTGGAGCCTATTGGCACCCGCATCTTCGGACCGGTCACGCGCGAGCTGCGTACCGAAAAGTTCATGAAGATCGTGTCCCTGGCCCCTGAAGTTCTGTAAGGACGCGTCTCATGAACAAAATTCGCAAAGGCGACGAAGTCATCGTGCTCGCGGGCCGTGACAAGGGCAAGCGTGGGACCGTCACGCTGCGCAAGGATGATTCCCACCTGATGGTCGAGGGCATCAACCTGGTGAAAAAGCACACCAAACCCAATCCTCTCAAGGGCACCACGGGCGGCATCGTTGAAAAGGCCATGCCGATTCACCAGTCCAACGTGGCGATCTACAACGCTGCCACGGGCAAGGCTGACCGCGTGGGCATCAAGGTCACTGGCGACAAGCGCGTTCGCGTTTATAAGTCCAGCGGCGAAGAAATCAAGGCGGCATGACCATGGCACGACTGCAACAACACTATCGCGAAAAAGTGGCCCCTGAGCTGATGGCCAAGTTCGGCTACAAGTCGCCGATGCAAGTGCCGCGTCTGACCAAGATCACCCTGAACATGGGTGTCTCGGAGGCTGTCGCCGACAAGAAGGTCATGGACAACGCCGTGGGTGATCTGACCAAGATCGCCGGGCAGAAGCCGGTTGTTACCAAGGCCAAGAAGGCCATCGCCGGTTTCAAGATCCGCGAAGGCCAGGCCATCGGCACCATGGTGACGCTGCGTGGCGTCAAGATGTATGAATTCCTGGACCGTTTCGTCACCGTGGCCCTGCCCCGCGTGCGCGACTTCCGTGGTATTTCCGGCCGTGCCTTCGACGGCCGTGGCAACTACAACATCGGCGTGAAAGAACAGATCATCTTTCCCGAGATCGAGTACGACAAGGTTGATGCCCTGCGCGGCCTCAATATCAGCATCACGACCACGGCCAAGACCGACGAAGAGTGCAAGGCACTGCTCGCCGGCTTCCGTTTCCCCTTCAAGAACTGAGGTGACCAGTGGCAAAAATGGCATTGATTGAGCGCGAGCTCAAGCGCGACAAGCTGGTTGCAAAGTACGCGAAGAAACACGCGGAACTCAAGGCAATCGCACGCGACCCCAAGAAGAGCGAAGAAGAGCGCGCTGCGGCCCGCCTTTCGCTGCAAAAGCTTCCGCGTAACGCGAACCCCACGCGCCAGCGCAACCGTTGCGAAATCACCGGCCGCCCGCGCGGTACGTTCCGCCAGTTTGGTCTGGCACGCGCGAAGATCCGTGAAATGGCCTTCTCCGGGGATATCCCGGGCATGGTCAAGGCCAGCTGGTAAGCCGGGCAGGAGAGATTAAACATGAGCATGAGTGATCCCATCGCCGACCTGCTGACCCGCATTCGCAATGCCCAGATGGTGGCCAAGCCCACCGTTTCGGTGCCGTCTTCCAAAGTGAAGGTGGCTATTGCGCAGGTCCTCAAGGATGAAGGCTACATCGACGGCTTCCAGGTCAAGACCGAAGCCGGCAAGTCCGAACTTGAAATCGCCCTCAAGTACTACGCTGGCCGTCCGGTCATTGAGCGTATCGAGCGCGTGAGCCGCCCCGGCCTGCGTGTGTACAAGAGCGTTGGTGCCATTCCCCAGGTCATGAACGGCCTTGGCGTGGCCATCGTCACCACGCCCAAGGGTGTGATGACCGACCGCAAGGCGCGCGCTACCGGTGTCGGTGGCGAAGTTCTGTGCTACGTGGCCTAAAGGGAAGGAAAAGAAAATGTCCCGAGTAGGAAAAATGCCCGTCACCGTCCCCGCAGGCGTTGACGTGTCCATCAAGCAAGACCAGATCAGCGTCAAGGGTGCCGGCGGCACGCTGTCTCTGACCCAAAATGCATTGGTCAACATCGAGTCCAAGGACGGCAAGCTGAGCTTTGTGCCTGCCAACGACTCGCGTGAAGCCAATGCCATGAGTGGCACCATGCGCCAGCTGGTGAACAACATGGTGACAGGCGTGACCAAGGGTTTCGAAAAGAAGCTGAGCCTGGTCGGCGTGGGCTACAAGGCCCAGGCACAAGGCGCCAAGCTGAATCTGACGGTGGGCTACTCCCACCCCGTCAACAAAGACATGCCCGCTGGCATCACTGTCGCCACCCCGACCCCGACGGAAGTCGTGATCAAGGGCGCTGACCGCCAGCGCGTCGGCCAGGTGGCCGCCGAGATTCGTGCGATTCGCCCGCCCGAGCCCTACAAGGGCAAGGGCATCCGCTATGCGGATGAGAAGATCACGATCAAAGAGACCAAGAAGAAGTAAGGAGCCGCAGCATGTTGACCAAAAAAGAGCAGCGTCTTCGCCGGGCCCGTCAGACCCGCATCCGCATCGCCACGCAAGGTGTTGCGCGCCTGACGGTGAACCGCACCAACCTGCACATCTATGCCAGCGTGATCTCCGGCGACGGCGTCAAGGTCCTGGCCAGTGCGTCGACGGCCGAAGCCGACGTTCGCAAGTCGCTCGGCGGCTCCGGCAAGGGTGGCAATACCGCTGCGGCCCAGGCCATTGGCAAGCGCATCGCTGAAAAGGCGAAGGCTGCCGGTGTTGAGAAGGTTGCATTTGATCGCGCAGGTTTTGCGTACCACGGCCGCGTCAAGGCGCTGGCTGATGCTGCACGCGAAGCCGGCCTCCAGTTCTAACGGACACGGATACAGACATGGCAAAAGTTCAAGCTAAGACGCAAGGTGACGGTCCGGAAGACGGCCTTCGCGAGAAAATGATTGCGGTCAACCGCGTGACCAAGGTGGTGAAGGGTGGCCGTATCCTCGGTTTCGCCGCACTGACGGTGGTGGGCGACGGTGACGGCAAGGTGGGCATGGGCAAGGGCAAATCCAAGGAAGTGCCTGCCGCTGTTCAAAAGGCCATGGAAGAGGCCCGCCGCAACATGACCAAGGTGTCGCTGCGCAATGGCACGATCCATCACAATGTGACGGGCCACCACGGTGCCGCCACCGTTATGATGGCTCCTGCTCCCAAGGGTACCGGCATCATCGCCGGCGGTCCGATGCGCGCTGTCTTTGAAGTCATGGGTATCACCGACATCGTGGCCAAGAGCCATGGTTCGTCCAACCCTTACAACATGGTTCGCGCCACGTTTGACGCTCTGAAGAATTCCACCACCCCTTCGCAAGTCGCTGCCAAGCGCGGCAAGGGCGTCGAAGAAATCTTCGCGTAACCGGAAGCTACCCAATGACGACGCAACAAACTGTCAAGATCAAGCTGGTTCGCAGCCCGATCGGCACCAAGGAATCGCATCGCGCAACCGTTCGCGGCTTGGGCCTGCGCAAGCTCAACAGCGTGAGCGAGCTGCAGGACACGCCTGCCGTGCGCGGCATGATCAACAAGATCAGCTATCTGGTCCAAGTGCTTTAAAGGTTTCAAGATGGAACTCAACACAATCAAGCCCGCAGCGGGTGCCAAGCATGCTAAGCGCCGTGTCGGCCGCGGCATCGGCTCCGGCCTGGGCAAGACGGCAGGTCGTGGCCACAAGGGCCAAAAGTCCCGTGCAGGTGGCTATCACAAGGTCGGTTTTGAAGGCGGTCAAATGCCGCTGCAGCGCCGCTTGCCCAAGCGTGGCTTCAAATCGCACCTGCTCAAGTTCAACGCCGAAGTTACTTTGGCTGCGCTGGAGCAACTCGGCGCCGCAGAGGTCGACATCCTGACGCTCAAGCAAGCTGGCCTGGTGGGTGAGATTGCCAAGGTGGTCAAGATCATCAAGACCGGCGAACTGACCAAGTCCGTGAAGCTCACGGGCATTGGCGCAACCGCAGGTGCCAAGGCAGCGATTGAAGCTGCCGGCGGCAGCCTGGCCTGATCCAGATCCGTTGAAAGAAACCAGCAGTGGCTACTAGCGCAGCTCAAATCGCAAAGACCGGAAAATTCGGCGACCTTCGTCGCCGTCTGGTGTTCTTGCTGCTCGCGCTGGTTGTTTACCGCGTGGGCGCGCACATTCCTGTGCCGGGTATCGACCCGACCCAGCTGCAGCAGCTCTTCAAAGGCCAGCAGGGCGGCATTCTGAGCCTGTTCAACATGTTCTCGGGCGGTGCGCTATCCCGGTTTACGGTGTTCGCGCTGGGGATCATGCCGTATATCTCGGCTTCGATCATCATGCAGCTGCTGACCTATGTGCTGCCTACGTTCGAGCAGCTCAAGAAGGAAGGCGAAAGCGGTCGCCGCAAGATCACGCAATACACGCGCTACGGCACGCTGGGTCTGGCTATCTTCCAATCGTTGGGTATTGCTGTTGCGCTGGAAAGCTCGGCAGGTCTGGTGCTGAGCCCGGGCTTTGGCTTTCGCATGACGGCGGTGGTGAGCCTGACCGCGGGGACCATGTTCCTGATGTGGTTGGGCGAGCAGATCACCGAGCGTGGTTTGGGTAACGGTATCTCCATCCTGATTTTTGCTGGCATTGCCGCCGGTCTGCCCAGTGCAGTAGGTGGTCTGCTGGAGTTGGTCCGCACCGGTGCCATGAGCATTCTGGCCGCCGTATTCATCGTGGCGCTGGTTATTCTGGTGACCTACTTTGTGGTGTTTGTCGAGCGGGGTCAACGAAAGATCCTGGTCAACTATGCGCGTCGACAAGTAGGTAACAAGGTTTACGGTGGCCAGTCTTCGCACCTGCCACTGAAGCTGAACATGGCTGGCGTGATTCCGCCGATCTTTGCATCGTCGATCATTCTGTTGCCCGCCACGGTCGTGAGCTGGTTCAGCACGGGCGACGCGATGCGCTGGCTCAAGGACATTGCAGGCATGCTGACGCCGGGGCAACCGATCTACGTGATGCTGTATGCCAGCGCGATCGTGTTCTTCTGCTTCTTCTATACGGCACTGGTGTTCAACAGCCGCGAGACGGCGGACAACCTCAAGAAGAGCGGCGCATTCATTCCTGGCATTCGCCCTGGCGACCAGACAGCGCGCTACATTGACAAAATACTGGTTCGGTTGACTTTGGCAGGCGCGGTGTACATCACCTTTGTTTGTCTGTTGCCCGAGTTTCTGATCCTGAAGTACAACGTGCCGTTCTATTTTGGCGGTACGTCGTTGTTGATCATTGTGGTTGTGACCATGGACTTCATGGCCCAGGTCCAGAATTACATGATGTCGCAGCAGTACGAATCGTTGTTGAAGAAAGCTAATTTCAAGACATCCCTGGGCGGTTGAGGCAGATGTCGAAAGACGATGTCATCCAGATGCAGGGTGAGGTTGTTGAAAACCTGCCTAATGCGACGTTCAGGGTGAAGCTGGAGAACGGGCATGTGGTGCTCGGACATATTTCGGGAAAGATGAGGATGCACTACATCCGCATCCTCCCAGGTGACAAGGTCACCGTTGAGTTGACGCCCTACGACTTGTCGCGGGCACGGATTGTTTTTAGGGCTAAGTAATGACCAGGTGCCGGATCAAGATTTGCGAAGCAAATTTTCTCGGGCACCTCTGACTAGACAGGTTTTAGGAGAATAGACATGAGAGTTTCGGCTTCGGTCAAGAAAATTTGCCGCAACTGCAAAATCATCCGCCGCAAGGGCGTTGTCCGCGTGATCTGTACAGATCCGCGTCACAAGCAGCGCCAAGGCTGATCGCAAGAGTTATAGAGGACGAACATGGCACGTATCGCTGGCATCAACATTCCGCCGCATCAGCATGCAGAAATTGGCTTGACTGCCATTTTTGGCATCGGTCGCACCCGCGCTCGCAAGATTTGCGAAGCGTCCGGCATCCCTTACGCCAAAAAGGTCAAGGACCTGACGGACGGGGACCTGGAGAAAATCCGCGACCAGATCGCGACCATCACGATCGAGGGTGACCTGCGTCGTGAAACGACCATGAACATCAAGCGTCTGATGGACATTGGTTGCTATCGCGGTTTCCGCCATCGCCGCGGCCTGCCCATGCGTGGTCAGCGTACGCGTACCAACGCCCGTACCCGCAAGGGTCCGCGCAAGGCCGCTCAGGCCCTCAAGAAATAATCGGGAAAGAGAAACGTCATGGCAAAAGCTCCCGCCAATAACGCCGCACAACGCGTGCGCAAGAAGGTCCGCAAGAACGTGTCCGACGGTGTCGCGCACGTTCACGCCTCCTTCAACAACACCATCATCACGATCACCGACCGTCAGGGCAATGCCCTGTCGTGGGCGTCGTCTGGCGGACAAGGTTTCAAGGGTTCACGC
Organism: Ramlibacter sp. 2FC; assembly: GCA_943372515.1. Lineage (GTDB taxonomy): Bacteria > Pseudomonadota > Gammaproteobacteria > Burkholderiales > Burkholderiaceae_C > RAM1. The sequence continues at coordinate 28,913 of CALRYY010000023.1, forward strand.
AAGTCCACCCCCTTTGCCGCGCAGGTCGCGTCCGAAGTGGCAGGCCGCGCCGCCATTGAGCAGGGCATCAAGAACCTTGACGTTGAAATCAAGGGCCCCGGTCCCGGTCGCGAGTCTTCAGTGCGTGCGCTGGCTGCACTGGGCATCCGCATCAACTCGATCGCTGATGTGACGCCGGTGCCGCACAACGGCTGCCGCCCCCAGAAGCGTCGTCGCATCTAAGTTTTTAACCAAGCCCACCGCCAGCGCCCCAGGGCTGCTGGCTCCCACGGCAACAGGCCGTGGCAGATGATTTAAAGGAAGCAACGTGGCACGTTACCTCGGCCCCAAGGCCAAACTTTCCCGCCGTGAAGGCACTGACCTGTTCCTGAAGAGCGCACGCCGCTCCATTGCGGACAAGGCCAAATTCGACTCCAAACCCGGCCAGCATGGTCGCACCTCGGGTCAGCGCACGTCTGACTTCGGCCTGCAACTGCGCGAAAAGCAGAAGGTCAAGCGCATGTACGGCGTGCTCGAAAAGCAGTTCCGCCGTTACTTCGCCGAAGCCGACCGCCGCAAGGGCAACACGGGTGCCAACTTGCTGTTCATCCTTGAATCGCGTCTGGACAACGTCGTTTACCGCATGGGCTTTGGCTCTACGCGCGCGGAAGCCCGTCAACTGGTATCGCACAAAGCGATCACTGTGAACGGCAAGCCGGTCAATATCCCGTCTTACCTGGTGAAGACCGGTGACGTGATTGCCGTGCGCGACAAGTCCAAGGCGCAAAATCGTGTGGTTGAAGCCCTGCAGCTCGCGCTGCAAGTCGGCATGCCGGCCTGGGTTGAGGTGAACGCCGACAAGGCAGAAGGCACCTTCAAGAAGGTGCCTGACCGCGACGAATTCGCGGCTGACATCAACGAATCGCTGATCGTCGAACTGTATTCGCGTTAATTCTTCGTCAGGAAGAAAACGAGGCAGCTTTACCGCCTCGTCCTTGAGTTTTTTGTTCCTTGCGCGTGGGGCACCGTGCGCAGGGCACTTCACCAGCCTTACCGGTGTAACGAGCCGGGGGTATTGAGAGGAAGTCTGAATGCAAACCAACTTGCTGAAACCCAAAGCCATCAATGTGGAACACCTTGGCGCCGACCGCGCCAAAGTGACGCTGGAGCCGTTTGAGCGCGGTTACGGCCATACGCTGGGTAATGCCCTGCGCCGTGTCCTGCTGTCGTCCATGGTGGGTTATGCAGCAACCGAAGTCACCATCGCCGGTGTCCTGCACGAATATTCGTCGATTGACGGCGTGCAGGAAGACGTGGTCAGCATCCTGCTGAACCTCAAGGGCGTGGTGTTCAAGCTGCACAACCGCGATGAGGTCACGCTGAGCCTGCGCAAGGACGGCGAAGGCATCGTTACCGCCGCCGACATCCAGACGCCGCATGACGTGGAGATCATCAATCCCGGCCATGTGATCGCCCACCTGTCTCAAGGCGGCAAGATTGACATGCAGATCAAGGTCGAGAAGGGCCGTGGCTATGTTCCCGGCACGATGCGTCGCTATGGCGACGAGCCGACCAAGTCGATTGGCCGGATCGTGCTGGACGCGTCGTTCTCGCCCGTCAAGCGCGTGAGCTACATCGTGGAAAGCGCACGTGTCGAACAGCGTACCGACCTGGACAAGCTGGTTGTCGAAATAGAAACCAACGGCGCCATCACCGCGGAAGACGCGGTTCGCGCGTCAGCCAAGATCCTGGTGGAACAGCTGGCCGTGTTTGCACAGCTTGAAGGCAGCGAGCTCGCTGCGTTTGACGCACCTGTGCAGCGCAACAACCAGCAGTTCGACCCGATCCTGCTGCGCCCGGTGGACGAGCTTGAGCTGACGGTGCGTTCGGCCAACTGCCTGAAGGCCGAAAACATCTATTACATCGGTGACCTGATCCAGCGCACTGAAAACGAGCTGCTCAAGACCCCCAACCTGGGTCGCAAGTCGCTCAACGAAATCAAGGAAGTCCTTGCCTCGCGTGGCCTCACGCTGGGCATGAAGCTCGAAAGCTGGCCGCCGGCCGGCCTGGACAAGCGTTAATTATTTCAGGTGAAAACGGGGCTGCGGTTGCGGTCCCGAACCCGCGGTACCTGATACGGCCACGGAATTAATAAAGTAAAGGAAAACACCATGCGTCACGGTCACGGCCTTCGCAAACTCAACCGCACCAGCGAGCACCGCCTCGCCATGCTGCGCAACATGATGAATTCGCTCATCGAGCATGAAGTCATCAAGACCACGGTTCCCAAGGCGAAAGAACTTCGCCGTGTGGTGGAACCCATGATCACGCTGGCCAAGGAGCCGACGCTGGCCAACAAGCGCCTGGCGTTTGACCGCTTGCGCAGCCGTGACAGTGTGACCAAGCTGTTTGCCGACCTGGGCCCGCGTTTCAAGACCCGTCCGGGTGGCTACACGCGTATCCTGAAAATGGGTTTCCGCGTGGGTGACAATGCCCCGATGGCCCTGGTTGAACTGGTCGATCGCCCTGAAATTACTGACGCTGCCGCAGAGCAGGCAGGTCAAGAGTAAGCTATAATCCCATCTTGCCGCGCGATGGAGCAGCCTGGTAGCTCGTTGGGCTCATAACCCAAAGGTCGCAAGTTCAAATCTTGCTCGCGCAACCAAAATTCCAGCGGTCTTCGCTGAAAGCAAACGCCCACTACCCAGTGGGCGTTTTTGTTTGTGAGACCCCCCCCCCAACACTTTGAACGCATCCCAGTGCTGGTCGAACTGATGGTGGATGGCGTTCTCGTTGAAGGTCAGTTTATTGAAATCCGATGAAGATGATCCCGCCCAAGAACATCGTGTGTTTTGCGGGCTCAACCTGCAAGGCGAACTGAAAGGCAAGCGATGATCAACAGGCGACATCTTCTGGTGGCGGGAACAACCCTGCCAATCCTCGGGCCATCCTTGTCCCTGGCGCAGGCATTTCCGTCCAGGCCTGTACGCATCGTCGTGCCCTTCGGCGCTGGCGGCATTGCCGACCTGACCGCGCGCGCCGTCGGCCAGAAGCTGGGCGATGTGCTGCAGCAAAGCGTGGTGATCGAGAACAAACCCGGCGCGGGCGGCATCGTGGCCGGCGAGGCCGTGGCCCGGGCCGAGCCCGACGGCCACACGTTGCTGCTCATGAGCAACGGCACGGCGGTCAGCGCGGGGCTATTCAAGACGCTGCCGTTTGATGCGCAGAAAGACTTTGCACCGGTGGCGACGCTGGGCTTTTTTGACATTGCCATCCTGGCCATCGGCAACAGCCGCTTCCAGACCCTGCCCGAGCTGCTGGCGTATGCCAAAGCCAACCCCGGCAAACTGAATGTGGCGTGCATCAACATCGGCAGCACCCAGCACCTGGCGGCCGAGCTGTTCAAGACCACGGCTGGCATCGACGTGCAGGTGGTGCCGTTCAGCGGCTCGCCGGCCGTGCTGACAGCATTGCGCGGCGGCCAGGTGGATGTGGCGGTGGAGATATTGGGGCCGATGATGGGCCAGATCGCGTCCAAAGCCGTGAAGCCGCTGGCTGTGATGGGCGCGAAGCGTTCGGCGTCATTGTCCGACGTGCCCACGGTGGCCGAAGCTGGCGTGCGCGGCTTCAATGTGGCGTCGTGGAATGCGCTGGCCGCGCCGGCGCGCACCCCGCCGGCGGTGATCGCCACGCTGAACTCAGCCGTGAACAAGGTGCTGGATCAGCCCGAGCTGCGCAAGCAGCTCGCCGCCATCAACGTTGCGCCCGCTGGCGGTACACCAGAGCAGCTGCGCGAACTTTTGGGCTCGGAGATCAAGCGCTGGGCGGAGGTGATTGCGCGCTCGGGTGTGCCGCGGCAGTAGATCGCCGCGCCCGCATTGCGTGTCCCAGGTGTCATATCGATGTCACCAGCGGATCGGAGACTGTAAACGTTTACAGACCTCCCGTACCCTCCCATGCCCCGCTCCAAACCATCCGGCCCGCTCAAGGCCGCCAGGGCGCCGACAATCAGGGAAGTGGCCCTGGCTGCGGGGGTTTCAGTGGCGACCGTGTCCAGGGTGCTCAATGCCAGCGGCGGCGTCAGCGACAAGTCGCTTGAAGCTGTACTGGCCGTCACCCGGGCGCTGGGTTTTCGCCCCAATCTCGTGGGCCGCAACCTGCGTGCCACGCGCACCCGCACCATCGGCGTGGTACTGCCTTCGCTGAACCATCCAGTGTTCGCCGAGTGCTTGCAGGGCATAGAGGCCGCCGCGCAGGCCCACAACCATGTGATTGCCATCAGCACCACAGGCTACCAGGCCGAATCAGAAGAGCGGGTGAGCGAGCGGCTGCTGCAGCAACGCGTGGACGGCCTGATCCTGACCGTGGCTGATGCCGCCCGCAGCCCGGTGCTGGACAAGCTCGATGCCGAAAGCATTCCTTATGTGCTGGTGTTCAACCAGACCGGCACGCGGCGGCGGGCAGGGCCGCTGCGCCCGTCGGTCAGCGTTGACAATTTTCTGGCGGGCCGCCAGGTGGTGGAGCATTTGCTCAGCCTGGGTCATCAGCGCGTGCACATGCTCGCCGGGCAGTTCCAGCAATCCGATCGATCCCACCAGCGATTCCTGGGCTACCAGGCGGCCATGCGCACAGCCGGGCTGCCTTGGAGCCCGCCGCTGGAGCTGACCTTCAACATCTGCGACACGCGCAGCGAACTGCAGGACCTTCTGGGCCGGCGCAATGCGCCAACTGCCCTGTTCTGCTCCAACGACCAGCTGGCCCTGACCGTCATGCACGACCTGCGCAGGCTGGGGCTGCGGGTGCCTGAAGACATCAGCCTGGCCGGCTTTGACGGCGTGCAGGTAGGCGAATGGATGAGCCCGGTGCTGACTACCGTGGTGCAGCCCACGGCCGACATCGGTCGCACTGCTGTTGACCTGCTGTTGCATTTGATAGCCGGTGAGCGCTATCTGGGCCCTGCACTGCTGCACCACACGTTACGCCTGGGTGGCACCTCGTCTGACTGCTTGAAATCCCCGCAACCCTTCTACTTGTCACAAAGGAAAACCTGATGTTGAACCGCCGCGTCGTCCTCCAGGCTGCAGCCGCAGCCGCCGCCAGTGCCGCCCTGCCGGCGCTGGCTCAACCCGTCCGTGCCATCTGCTACAACTGCCCGCCCGAATGGGCTGACTGGGGCGGGATGCTGCGCATGGTCAACCAGCGCCTGGGCATCCAGGTGCCGCCCGACAACAAGAACTCGGGCCAGGCGCTGGCCACGCTGATTGCCGAAAAGGCCAAACCGGTCGCCGACGTGGTCTATCTGGGCGGCCAGGTGGGTCCCCAGGCCAAGGAAGCCGGCGTCATCGAGGCTTACAAGCCCAAGCGCTGGGCAGACATCCCGGCGTCCCTGAAGGACGCCGATGGCAACTGGTTCACCATCCACTCCGGCACGCTCGGCTTCTTTGTGAACACCCAGGCCTTGCGCGGCAAGCCCGTGCCCCGCAGCTGGGCCGACCTGCTCAAACCCGACTACAGGGGACTGGTGGGCTATTTGAATCCCGGCAGCGCAGCGGTCGGCCAGGTGGGCGTGATCTCTGCCAACCTGGCGATGGGAGGCAGCTACGAAAACCTGACCCCGGGCATCAATTACTTCAAGCAGCTGCAGTCCAACAGCCCCATCGTTCCGACGCAGACCGCCTACGCCCGCGTGCTGTCGGGCGAAATCCCGATCCTGATCGACTACGACTTCAACGCCTACCGCGGACAGTACAGCGACCGCGCGCCGACCGTGTTTGTGATTCCGCAAGAAGGCACGCAGCAACTGCCCTATGTGATGGGCCTGGTGAAAAACGGTCCCAACCCGGAGCAGGGCAAGAAGCTGCTGGATTTCGTGTTGTCTGACGAAGGCCAGAGCCACTGGGCCAATGCCTACCTGCGCCCGGTGTTTTCCGCGGCCATGTCGACCGAGGTCAAGCAGCGCTTCCTGCCCGATGCCGACTACCGGCGCGCCCAGGCCATTGATGTCCAGAAGCTTGCGCTGGCCGCTCGCGCCATTGCAGAGCGCTATCAGAAAGAAGTGGCCTGATGAAGACCGACCGCGCCTGGTTGCTGGGGCTGATGCTGCCAGTTGCGGTTGTCTTCCTGGTTTTCTTTGTCATACCGCTGGCCCAACTGCTGCTCATTGGCAGCAGCGGGGCGATGGGGTGGTCGGCGTACACCGCAGCATTCACCGAGCCCAGGTACCTGCGCAGCATGGTGTCCACCGTAGCGCTGTCGGGCGTTGTCACGCTGGCCACGCTGGTGATTTCATCCGTCGCCGGTGTGTTTCTGGCGCGGCATGAATTCACCGGTCGCCAGGTGCTGACGGCCATGCTGACCTTGCCCCTGGCATTCCCCGGCGTGGTGATCGGCTTCATGGTCATCATGCTGGGCGGCCGCCAGGGCCTGTTTCCGCTGGCAACCGAGCTGCTCGTGGGCGAGCGGGTCGTGTTTGCGTATTCCATGGTGGGCCTGTTTGTGGGCTATATCTACTTTTCCATTCCGCGCACCATCCTGACGGTGATGGCCGCAGCCGAGAAGCTGGACCCACGCCTGGTGGAAGCAGCGCGCTCGCTTGGCGCATCGCGCTGGCGCATCCTGCGTGATGTGCTGGTTCCGGGGCTCAAGCCCGCCTTGCTCGCGGCCGGCGCCATCTGTTTTGCCACGTCTATGGGGGCGTTCGGAACCGCCTTCACGCTGGCCACGCGCATCGACGTGCTTCCCATGATCATCTACACAGAATTCACATTGCAGGCCAACCTTGCCATGGCGGCTGCGCTGTCCTTTGTGTTGGGCCTGGTGACCTGGGCCGCACTGGCGTTTGCCAGAACCCTCACCGGCAACACCGTTGCCGCCGCCGCATGATGCAAGCCCAACACCCGCCCGCACACGTGCGCCTGCGCGCAGGCCGCCCTGCCTTGTTCTGGCTGCTGCTGGCCTTCACGGTGTGTGTGGCAGCCTTCCTGATCGTGCCCATCCTGCTGTCGGTGTTGACCGGCCTCACCAACAACCAGTTCGAGGGCCTGTCCAGTGGCCTGACCTTCACATGGGTGACCAAGGTCTGGACGGACTACCAGCAAAGCCTGTGGCTTTCCATGGGTATCGCGCTGGCCTGTCTGGCCTGCAACCTGGTGCTGGGCGTGCCCGCGGCCTACGTGCTGTCGCGCAGCCAGGGGCGCGTGGCGCGGATCATCGAGGAAATGCTCATGCTGCCGGTGGCACTGCCCGGCATCGCCACCGGTCTGGCACTGATCGTGACCTATGGCGCGGTGGGTGAATTCAGGACGCACTGGACGTTTGTGCTGGTGGGCCATGTGCTGTTCACCCTGCCGTTCATGGTGCGCTCGGTGCTGGCCGTGATGCTGTCGGTGGACATGCACACGCTGGAAGAAGGCGCGCGCAGCCTGGGCGCATCGTTCACCCAGCGCTTTTTTGGCGTGGTATTGCCCAACTGCCGCTCGGGCATCCTGGCCGGCGCGCTCATGGTGCTCACATTGTCTGTCGGTGAATTCAATATGACCCTGCTGCTGCACACGCCGCTGACGCAGACACTGCCTGTGGGGCTGGCCGACGCCTATGCGTCGCTGCGCATCGAAGTGGGCAGCGCCTATACGATCGTTTTCTTCATGATGATTGTTCCGTTGCTGGTCGCGCTGCAGATGGCCGGCGCCAAGAAAGCCAACCCATGAACCCCAGCCCGCAAGACCGCAGCGTGCGTGTGCAATTGACCGCTTGCACCAAGTCCTACAAACAGCAGCGTGTGCTGGAACCCACCGACCTGCAGGTGGAAGCCGGCGAAACGCTGGTGCTTTTGGGCCCCTCGGGCTGCGGCAAGACAACCACATTGCGCCTGATTGCCGGGCTGGAGGCACCGGACGCCGGGCGGGTGTTGTTCAATGACGAAGACGTTACCCACCTGCCCATCGAGCAGCGGCATGTGGGCATGGTGTTCCAGAGCTATGCGCTGTTTCCCAACATGACCGTGCAGGAAAACATTGCCTATGGCCTGAAGGTGCGCAACATGCCGGGCGACCTGCGCCAGACCCGCGTCAAGCAGATGCTGGAGATGATGCACATCGAGGCGCTGGCCACGCGCCAGGTGCACCAGCTGTCGGGCGGGCAAAAGCAGCGGGTGGCGCTGGCACGCGCCATTGCCCCACGCCCGCGCGTGCTGTTGCTGGACGAACCCCTCACGGCGCTGGATGCCCGTCTGCGCGAGACATTGCGCGCGGACATCAATGCGCTGCTGCGCAGCCTGGGCATCACGGCCGTCTACGTCACGCATGACCAGGCCGAGGCCATGGCGCTGGGGGACCGCATTGCGGTGATGGACCGCGGCCGGGTGTCCCAGGTGGGCACGCCCAGGCAGATCTACTTCAACCCGGCCAACGCGTTTGTGGCTGAGTTCATTGGTACGCTGAATGTGGTGGGCCAGGTGCGCTTTCGCCCGGAAGACGCAACGCTGGTCAGTGCGGACACTGGGGATTTCAAGGGCAGCGTGGTGTCCAGCCTGTTCCTGGGCGACCACCACCGCGTGCAGGTGCGTCTGGCGGATGGTGAAGACATCATCCTCAAGCTGCCGCCACGCGACCGGGTGACCTTGGGTGAGGTGGTGGGGATCCGGGTTGAAACGGCCGGCGAGGGCCTGGCATGTTGATCGCACAGGTGACCGACACGCACATCAAGGCGGGTGGCAGGCTGGCCTACGGCATTGTCGATACCGCAGGTTTGCTCGAGGGCTGTGTGCAGCACATCCTGCGTTTGCCAACGCAGCCTGACGTCGTCCTCTTGACGGGTGATCTTGTGGACTACGGCCGCCCCGAGGAATACGCCTTGCTTAAGGAACTGCTCGCGCCGCTGAAAATGCCCTTGTACCTCGTGGCCGGCAACCATGACGAACGCACGACGTTGCGCAATGCATTTGCCGGCCCCCGGTTTGACTACCTGCAACACACCGGTGAATTCCTGCAGTACGCAGTGGACCTGGGGCCTGTGCGGCTTGTGGTGCTGGACACCGTGGTGCCGCAGGAAGGGCGCGGCCGGCTGTGCGAACACAGGCTGCGCTGGCTGGACGAGCGCCTGGCCGAAGACCTGCGACCCACCTTCATTGCCATGCACCATCCCCCCTTTGCCACCGGCATTGCCCATATGGACGCCCTGGGGCTGGAGGGGGCGGATGCACTGGAAAGCATCCTGCACAAGTACACGCATGTCGAGCGGGTGCTGTGCGGGCACCTGCACCGGTCCATCCAGTGCCGTTTTGCAGCAACGGTGGCCTCCACCTGCCCGAGCCCGGCCCATCAGGTGGCGCTGGACTTGAGCGCGGACGGCCCCGACTGCTTTGTGATGGAGCCACCCGGCTACCAGCTGCACCTGTGGCATGCGGGCAGGCTGGTCACACACACCTGCGTGGTGGGCGAATACGCCGGCCCCTACCGGTTTAGGGAGGGCGGTTTGCTGATCGACTAGGATGCTTCGATCATTCGGGCGACTGCCGCGTCGCTGGATGTCGTCAAGGAGTGTCGAGTGAATGAAGATGGCGTGGTGATTGATGTCTGGCGATAACCGGGGCCCCTCTGTGTGGGCTCGCCGTTTGGGCTATGGAGGCCTCATCCCCTTCCTGGGACTGAGCGCAGCGCTATGGGTCACGCGGCCGGTTGACTGGCCCTTTGTGAGCGCGGCGTTGCTCGCCTATGGCGCGACCATTGCCAGCTTTCTGGGCGCCATTCATTGGGGCTTGCTGATGCGCCCGGGCGCCGCCCAGCCACTGCCCGTGTTGTTGTGGGGTGTCACGCCCAGTCTGCTGGGCTGGGTGGCACTGTTGCTGGACACGGCCTTTGGGCTGGCGCTGATCACGGTGGTGCTGTGGGCCTGCCTTGCCGTGGACCGCGCTGTTTATCCGCGCTACCAGATGCAGGCCTGGCTGCCGATGCGCCTGCAGCTCACACTGGTGGCCAGTATCAGCTGCGTGGCCGCGATGGCCCGGCTGATCGCGGCGACATAACTCGCCAATAAAAGCCAGCGCTCAGTCGCTCAACCCTTGCCCGACCTCTACTTCACATGCATCGCATACTGCTCCTCCTCACCTTCATCGCCTTGCCCATGACCAGTCACGCCATCGAAGAACCCAGGTACGAGGTCGTCAGGGACATTGAGGGCGTGGAGTTGCGCCAATACGCGCCCTACCTTGTGGCCGAGGTAGTGCTGGATGCCACAGCCGAAGACGCAGGCACCCGCGCCTTCCCGATTCTGGCGGGCTACATCTTTGGCAAGAACAAGGGCGAGAAGAAATTCGCCATGACCGCGCCGGTGATGCAGACCGCTGCGCCGGTGAAGATGGAAATGACCGCCCCTGTCACCCAGGCTGCGGTTGCGGGCGGCATGCGTGTGCAGTTCGTGTTGCCCCAGGGCGTGTCGCTGGAATCAGCCCCTGAGCCATTGGACCCCAGGGTGCAGCTGCGCCTGGTGCCTGCCAGCCAGTGGGCCGCGATCCGGTACTCGGGGACCTGGTCTCAGTCCAACTACAACGAGCATCTGGGCAAGCTGCAGGCCATCCTTGCAGCCGCAGGCGTTGCGACGCAGGGCGAACCGGTCCTGGCGCGCTACAACGGACCGATGACGCCGTGGTTCATGCGCCGAAACGAAATCTGGTTGGCCTTGCGCTGATAAATATTTGATTGGTGCGGCTGGCGGGGATCGAACCCACGACCCTTGGCTTCGGAGGCCAATACTCTATCCACTGAGCTACAGCCGCATGTGTCTTGCCTGCCCCGTATTCACGGGGCAGCCGCGCATTATCCCTTATTGCGCGCAGGTACCGGGGCTGGTCCCAGGCCCAGCCCGGCGGCGTAGGTGTCCAGGGCACGCCGGCCGGTGGCCACCAGGTCAAAAGCGTCCGGGTCCAGCAGCCAGTTCTGGATCAGGCCGTCAATCATCGCGTGCAGGCCTTGCGCCGCCGTGGCAGCGGTCAGCGGCAGGCGCTGGCCGCGCAGCCGGGCGGCAGCGCGCAGGTCATCTGCCATGCGTTGGAGGCATTCGCCGCGCACGGCCAGGTGGCGCTCGCGCACCGCGCTCAGTTCGCTCACGTACTCCACCTTGTGGGTAATGACCTCAAACACCCGGCGTGTTCGGGTGTCGTGGGCAATCAGGTTCAGCGCGTTCAGCATGGCGCCGCGCATGTGGGCCAGCGGGTCGGTGGCCGTGGGCGGCTTGCCCAACAGGGCGTCCTCCATGGGCAGCGTCACGCGCTCCATCATGGCGTTGAACAGATCCGCCTTGTCCTTGAAGTGCCAGTACACCGCGCCGCGCGTGGCGCCCGCGGCCTGCGCAATGTCGTTCAGGGATGTGCGCGATACGCCCTGCGCCTGGAACAACGTTTCGGCGCAGTCGAGCAGGCGGCTGCGGGTGGCAAGGGCTTCTTCCTTGGTACGGCGCACCATGTTGGGCTGGCCTCTTTCGTGTGGGGACAAGACCCTGAACTATACATTCATTGATGTATGTATATACTGCCGCCATGCTTTTTTGCCGCCGTGCGGCACCCCCTTGAAGGATTACCCATGCCCGCGCTGAGCGACATCAAGCCTGCTTTTCCCTTGCGTCATGTGGCCCTGGCCGTGCTGGCTGCCGCGGTGCTGACCGCCTGCGGCAAAGGCGGTGAAGCCGCCGCCCCCGCAGCGCCACCCCCGCCCGAAGTGGGTGTCATCACCGTGGCCCCGGGCGACGTGGGCCTGGTGACCGAGCTGCCCGGCCGGCTGGAGGCTTCGCGCGTGGCGCAGGTGCGTGCCCGCGCCACGGGCATCCTGCAGCAGCGGCTGTTCCGTGAGGGCAGCGACGTGCGGGCCGGCCAGCCCCTGTTTCGCATTGATTCGGCCCCGTATGCGGCGGCCTACGAGAGCGCCCAGGCCACGCTGGCCAAGGGCCAGGCCAACCTGTCGCAGGCCAGCGCGCTGGCCGAGCGGTACAAGCCGCTGGTCGAGGCCAACGCCATCAGCAAGCAGGACTTTGCCAACGCCGTGGCCGCGCAAAAGCAGGCCGAGGCCGACGTGGCCGTGGGCAAGGCGGCCGTGCAGACGGCCAAAATCAACCTCGACTACGCAGCCGTCACCGCGCCCATCTCGGGCCGCATCGGCCGCGCGCTGGTGACCGAGGGCGCGCTGGTCGGCCAGGGCGAGGCCACGCAGCTGGCCGTCATCCAGCAGATCGACCCGATGTATGTCAATTTCACGCAGCCTGCGGCCGAGGTGCTCAAGCTGCGCCGCGCGCTGGAAGGCGGGCAATTGAAGCGCGCTGGCGAAGGTGCTGCCATCGTGCGCGTAGTGCTGGAGGACGGCACCGAGCACACCCGTACCGGCAAGCTGCTGTTTTCTGACCTGACGGTGGACGCGTCCAGCGGCCAGATCACGCTGCGCGCCGAGGTGCCCAACCCCGGCGGCGCGCTGCTGCCCGGCCTGTATGTGCGCGTGCGGCTGGAGCAGGCCCGCGCGGGCAATGCCATCCTGCTGCCGCAACAGGCCGTCACGCGCTCGGGAACAGGCGACAGCGTCATGGTGGTGGCAGCCGACGGCAAGGTCAGCCCGCGCAACGTGAAGATCGGCGAATCGCAAAACGGCCGCTGGGTGGTGCTGGACGGCCTGAAGGCCGGTGAGCAGGTGATCGTGGACGGCTTCCAGAAGATGCGGCCCAACGCGCCGGTCAAGCCCGTGCCCTGGCAGCCGGGGGGCGCCAAGCCCGCCGCCGCTGCAGCTTCTGCCCCGGCCACGAAATAAGGGGCCACAAGCATGGCCAAGTTTTTCATCGACCGCCCCATCTTTGCGTGGGTGATTGCGCTGTTCATCATCGTGATGGGCAGCGTTGCCATCACGCAGCTGCCCATTGCACAGTACCCGCCGGTGGCGCCGCCGTCCATCGTGGTGTCGGCCACCTACCCCGGGGCTTCGGCCAAGACGCTCGAGGAAAGCGTCATCAGCGTCATAGAGCAGGAGATGAACGGCTCGCCTGGCCTGATTTACATGGAGTCGGTCACGCAGGCCAACGGCAGCGGCCAGATCACCCTGAGCTACCAGCCCGGCACCAACCCTGATCTGGCGCAGGTGGACGTGCAAAACCGCCTGTCGCGCGCCACACCGCGCCTGCCCGCAGCCGTGACGCAGCAGGGCGTGCGCGTGGACAAGGCGCGCTCCAACTTCCTGCTGTTCACCATCCTGTCGTCCACCGACCCCAACATGACGCCGGTGCAGCTGGGCGACTATGCGTCGCGCACCGTGCTGCCCGAGATCCAGCGCATCCCCGGCGTGGGCCAGGCCCAGCTGTTTGGCACCGAGCACGCCATGCGCATCTGGATCGACCCGGCCAAACTGGTGGGCTTCAGCCTGTCGGCCGCCGACGTGACCGCGGCCATCCGCTCGCAGAACGCGCAGGTGTCCTCAGGCTCCATTGGCGAGCTGCCCAACATCGCGGGCCAGGGCGTTGCCGCCACGGTGGTGGTCACGGGCCAGCTCAATTCAATTGAGCAGTTCGGCAACATCGTGTTGCGCGCCAACACCGATGGATCGTCCGTGCGCCTGCGTGATGTGGCCCGCATCGAGCTGGGCGCGCAGAACTACGCCACGTCGGCCCGCCTGAACGGCAAGCCGTCCACCGGCATCGGCGTGCAGCTGTCGCCCACGGGCAATGCGCTGGCCACGGCAGACGCCATCAAGAAGCGCATGGGCGAGCTGTCGGTGTTCTTTCCCCAGGGCATGACCTGGGCCATTCCGTATGACAGCTCGCGCTTCATCCGTATTTCCATCAGCCAGGTGGTAGAGACGCTGCTGGAGGCCGTGGCGCTGGTGTTCCTGGTGATGTTTTTGTTTTTGCAGAACTGGCGCTACACCATCATCCCCACGCTGGTCGTACCCATTGCGCTCTTGGGCACCTTTGGCACGCTGCTGGCCCTGGGCTTTTCGATCAACGTGCTGACCATGTTCGGCATGGTGCTGGTGATCGGCATCGTGGTGGACGACGCCATTGTGGTGGTGGAAAACGTCGAACGAATCATGAGCGAAGAGGGCCTGCCCCCACGTGAGGCCACCCGCAAGGCCATGGGCCAGATCCAGGGCGCGATTGTGGGCGTGACAGTGGTGTTGATATCGGTGTTTGTGCCGCTGGCGTTCTTTGCCGGCTCCACCGGCAACATCTACAGGCAGTTCGCGGCCGTCATGGTCGCGTCCATCGGCTTTTCGGCCTTCATGGCGCTGTCGCTCACGCCGGCGTTGTGTGCCACGCTGCTCAGGCAGATTCCCGCCGGGCAGCACCATGAAAGGCGCGGCTTCTTTGGCTGGTTCAACCGTGCGTTCTCGCGCACGGCTAAAGGCTACGAGAGCATGGTCGCGCGCATCCTCAAGCGGGCGGCGCGTTACCTGGTGATCTACGGGGCCATCATCGCCGTGGTGGCGCTGGTGTATACCCGCCTGCCCACCTCGTTCCTGCCGGCCGAAGACCAGGGCAACATGCTGGTCAATGTGCAGCTTCCCCCTGGCGCCACGCAGGAACGCACCCGCGCCGTCATGGAGCAGGTCGAGGCCTGGGTGCTCAAGCAGCCCGAGGTGCAAAGCATGGTGGGCGTGCTGGGCTTCAGCTTCTCGGGCCAGGGGCAAAATGCGGCGCTGGCCTTCATCACGCTCAAGGACTGGTCCGAACGCACCAGCGCCAGCCAGTCGGCCCAGGCGCTGGCCGGGCGTGCGTTTGGCGCGCTGGCGGGGATACGTGACGCATTCATCTTCCCCTTGAGCCCCCCGCCCATCCCCGAGCTGGGCACGGCCTCGGGCTTTACCTTCCGTCTGCAGGACCGCGGCGGCGCAGGGCAGGCTGCTCTGATGGCCGCACGCAACCAGCTGCTGGGCCTGGCCGGTCAAAGCAAGCTGCTGACCCAGGTGCGCCCCGACGGGCTGGAGGACGCGCCCCAGCTGCAGGTGGACATCGACCGCGACAAGGCCAGCGCTTTAGGCGTGTCGTTTGACGCCATCAATGCCACGCTGTCCACGGCGCTGGGCTCCAGCTATGTGAACGACTTTCCCAACCGCGGGCGACTGCAGCGCGTGGTGGTCCAGGCCGATGCGCCCGCGCGCATGCAGCCCGCCGATCTGCTGCGCCTGAATGCGGTCAACAACCAGGGCCGCGCCGTGCCGCTGTCGGCTTTTGCCAGCACGCGCTGGATCACCGGGCCGATGCAGACCGTGCGCTACAACGGCTACCCGGCCATGCGCATTTCGGGCATGGCGGCGCCGGGCTACAGCTCGGGCGCGGCCATGGCCGAGATGGAGCGCCTGGCCACCCAGCTGCCCCAGGGCTTTGGCTACGAATGGACAGGCCTGTCGCGCGAGGAAAAGCTGGCGGGCTCGCAGGCCATGATTCTTTACGGCTTTGCCATCCTGGCTGTCTTTTTGTGCCTGGCCGCGCTGTACGAGAGTTGGTCCATCCCGCTCGCGGTGATTCTGGTGGTGCCGCTGGGGGTGCTTGGGGTGCTGCTGGCCACCCTGTTCAGGGGGTACGCGAACGACGTGTACTTCCAGGTGGGGCTGATCACCATCATCGGCCTGTCGGCCAAGAACGCGATTCTGATCATTGAATTTGCCAAGGACCTGCAGGCCCAGGGCAAGGGCGTGATCGAGTCCGCGCTGGCCGCAGCCCACCTGCGCTTTCGTCCCATCGTCATGACTTCGATGGCCTTTGGCCTGGGTGTGCTGCCGCTGGCTTTGGCCGGTGGCGCGGGCTCGGCCAGCCAGCGGGCCATCGGCACCGGCGTGCTGGGCGGCATGCTCACGGGCACGGCCCTGGCCGTGTTCTTCGTGCCGGTGTTCTTTGTGGTGATTCGCGGCTTCTTCAAGGACAGCGAGCGCCAGCGCCGCATCCATGCGCATGAGCTGGACCACGAGCCGCCACCCGGCGCCCGGGCGGGAGACCAGGTATGAAAGCCATCACCATGATGACCCCGCGCCTGAGCGTGCTGGTCACTGCCTTGCTTCTGGCCGGCTGCTCGATGATTCCCGCCTACGAGCGCCCTGCCGCGCCGGTGGCGCCCGCCTGGGCAGGCACCTCGGGCACTGCGGCGGCGCAACCCGCAGCCGACATCGAATGGCAAAGCTATTTCAATGACGCCCAGCTGCGCCAGCTCATCGCGCTGGCGCTGCAAGGCAACCGCGACCTGCGCGTGGCCGCGCTCAACATCGAGCAGGCCCGCGCGCAATACCAGGTGCGTGGGGCGGACCGATTCCCCACCGTCAACGCGGCAGTCACCGGCTCGCGCACGCCCAATGCGGCGGGCGGCATCACCAGTGTGTACAACGCCGGTTTCAGCATCAGCGCCTGGGAGATCGACTTTTTTGGCCGCATCGCCAGCCTGAAGGAAGTGGCGCTGGCGCAGTACCTGGCCACTGAAGAGGGCCGCAGGGCGGTGCAGATCAGCCTGGTGGCGGCCGTGGCCACGGGCTGGCTGAACCTGCTGGCCGATGAAGAGCTGCTGGCCATCACGCGCCAGACGCTCGCCACGCGCGAAGAATCGCTGCGCCTGTCCAAGCTGCGCTTTGACAACGGCGCCACGTCCGAGCTGGACTATCGCCAGGCGCAATCGCTGACCGAGGCTGCGCGCGTGGCCCTGGCCCAGCAGCAGCGCCAGCGCGCGCTGGACGAAAACGCGCTCGTCCTGCTGCTGGGGCAGCCACTGCCGGCAGGCTTTGCCGTGACCGGCACGACCGCCGCAGTGACGCTGGCCGAGCTGCCCGCGGGCCTGCCGTCCGAGCTGCTGGTGCATCGCCCTGACATCCGCCAGGCCGAGCAACAGCTGGTGGCGGCCAACGCCAACATTGGTGCGGCACGTGCGGCGTTCTTCCCGCGCATTGCGCTGACCGCCGGTGTGGGCACAGCCAGCAGCCACCTGGGAAACCTGTTCAGCAGCGGCTCCTGGGGCTGGACGCTGGCGCCGCAGGCACTGCTGCCGATCTTTGACGCGGGCCGAAACCAGGCCAACCTGGAGTCGGTGACCGCGGCGCGTGGCATTGCCGTCGCCCAATATGAAAAGTCCATCCAGGTGGCCTTTCGCGAGGTGGCTGACGCTCTGGCCGGGCGCGCCACGCTGGGCGAACAGCTGCGCGCCCAGCAAGCCCAGGCCGACGCCGAAGCCGCGCGCTTTAACCTGTCAGACCTGCGCTACCGCAACGGCGTGGCCAGCTACCTGGACCTGCTGGACGCCCAGCGTGCGCTGTTCACCGCGCGCCAGGCTGTGGTGCAGACCCGCCTGCTGCAGCTGCAAAACCAGGTGGCGCTGTACAAGGTGTTGGGCGGCGGCTGGAAAGACCCGGCGCCGCGTTGAATGCCACCGGGCTGCGGGTTTCCCCGCAGCCCCCCGTTATAATCGCCGGTTGATTTCAAAGCCCCGCATTTGAGGACGTCATGAGCGAAAGCACCCACGAAGAAGCCCACACCGGCCCGATTAAGAACCCCAAGCAGCTGCTGCTGGCCGTGTTTTTCTCGTTCGTCGTCCCTGTGTTCGCCATCATTGGCCTGGTGTACTACGTGTCATCAGACGCCAAGCCGTCCACCAGCGCCGCAGCGGACAGCCTGGGGGGCGTCAGCGCAGACGACCGCGCCAAGAGCCTGGCCGCGCGCATCCAGAAGGTCGGCATGGTCGAAGTCCGCGACGCCAACCGCCCCCTGCAAACCGGTGAAGCCGTGTTCAAGGCCCAGTGCACGGCCTGCCACACGGCTGGCGTGGCCGGTGCTCCCAAGGTGGGCGATGCAGCTGCCTGGAGTGCCCGCATCAAGACCGGCCTGGATGCACTGGTCACTTCCGCGCTCAAGGGCAAAGGCGCCATGGGCCCGCAGGGCGGAGGTGATTTTGACGACGTGGAAATTGCCCGCGCTGTGGTCTACATGACCAATTCGGCCGGTGCCAAGTTTGCCGAGCCCCAGCGCCCCGCAGCAGCCACAGCAACAGCTGCCGCGCCGGAAGCCAAGAAGTAATAACTGCGCATCCTGCGCACCTCGTCAAAAGCCGGTCGCTGACCGGCTTTTTTCATGGCGGCTTTTTTCATGGGCGCCAGTTTTGTGGGCTGCGCACGTAGCCAAAGCGTCCGGGCATCCCAGCCCCGGGCAGTTCGTGCGGTACCCACAGGCCCTGCTCGATGGCGTCCGCGGCCAGGCCCATGTCCAGGGTATGGACCAGGCCGAAACCGATGTCGCATTCCAGGTACAGGCGCCCTTGCTCGTCCAGCGCACAGGTGCGCACGCTGCCCGCAGCGCCTGTGTGGGCGCTGACGGTGAAATCGCTGTTCACGCGCCAGATGAACGGCGTGAGGTCCAGCTCCACATACACCCGCTGCGGCCCGTTCTGGAAGAACCATCGCCCCTGGTCGTCGCTTTCGTAGTTGCGCTGGATGAAATCAACCAGCTTTTCATGCCGCAGCAGCGAGCCGCGGCTGGCCGGCGTGCCGCCGTCAGCGCTGGAAAACGGCCCCGCCGCCTGGGTGCGGTCGTCGCGCATGTACCAGTTGCCGCGCGCGTCCAGCCCCAGCCAGCCGTAGCAGTCGGGCACGTTGGGCCATTTGGCGATGGCCTGGCGAACGATGTCATCCATGGGGGTACCTTAACGCAGCTCAGCGCAAAAAGGCGTCATAACCGGTCTTCAGGATCAGCGCGCTCACCACAAAGATGAACACCCCGCGCACAAACCCCGCGCCGTGCTTGAGCGCCATGTGTGTGCCCAGCACGCTGCCCAGCACGTTGGCGATGGCCAGCGCCAATGCAAAGTGCCACCACACATGGCCTTTGATGGCAAACAGGATCAGCGCCGCCAGGTTGGTGGCGGTGTTCAGAAGCTTGGCCGACGCTGACGCGTTCAGGAAGTCATAGCCCAGCAACCGCACAAACAGAAACACAAAAAAGCTGCCCGTGCCAGGGCCAAAGAAGCCGTCATAAAACCCGATCAACAGTCCGATGGTGCTGGCCACCAGCATTTCGCTGCGGCCCGCCAGGCGGGGCGCATGGTCGCGGCCCAGCTCCTTGCGCGCCAGTGTGTACGCCAGCACGGCCAGAAGGATGAACGGCAGCACCTTGCGCAGGAAACCCGGCGAAATCACGGTGACAACCCAGGCGCCCGCAAACGACCCGGCAAAACCGGCCGCCGCCGCAGGCAGCAGCGCCTGCCAGCGCATCTGCACCCGCCGGCTGTACTGCCAGGTGGCCATGGCCGTGCCCCAGACCGAAGCGCTTTTGTTGATGCCAAACAGGGTGGCGGGGTGGGTGTTGGGAAAGACGGCAAACAGCGCCGGCACCAGCACCAGCCCGCCCCCGCCCACGATCGAATCCACAAAACCAGCCAGCAGCGAGGCCAGCGACACAAGCAGCAATTCCATGAGGGAGATTGTCGCAGCCGAAAAAAAAGCGCCGGGGTTGCCGGCGCTTTGCGAAGAGACATCTCGTGGGATGCCTGCAAATTTGATTCTGGATCTTGTTGGGGATGTCTCCTCGGTCCCTCGCCCTTGCGCGCGCAGCGCGCTTGCGAGTGCATGGAATGTAACGAACGCACCCGCATAGTGCATTGGGGGTTTCCCGCCCTTGCTTTGGTGCACGAATGCCCGCATCAGGGTTAACCAGCAATTGGCACGACTTATGCGTGAACTGGTTCACACAGACACCTTAAAGAACAGGAATCAACATGCGCGCAGTCGGGAAGCGAACCATGCTGATCATCGCCTTGTGGCTTGCGGCCCACGCGGGCGCGTGGGCCCAAGCCCCCGCGGCCACACCAGCCAGTGCACCCGAAGCGGTTGCGGCCCCTGCGGCACCCGTCCCCCCGGCAGTACCGGCCGCCGCAGCACCTGCACCGGCCCCTGTTGCGCCAGCAGCGCCTGCGCCCGCGCCGCTCACCCGGCCCGGCATGGTGGCTACAGACACCATCAACGCGGCCGACACGGCCTGGATGATGACGTCCACTGCCCTGGTGCTGTTGATGACCTTGCCGGGTATTGCCTTGTTTTATGCGGGCATGGTCCGCAAGAAGAGCGTGATCAACACCATGGCCTGCGTGGTCGCCATTGCGGCCATGGTCAGCCTGTTGTGGTACGCCGTGGGCTATTCATGGGCGTTCACGCCGGGCAGCAGCTTTCTGGGCAATGGCGATCGCATGTGGTTCAGTGGCCTGGACTACCTGAAGGAAAGCGGCAAGGTGGCGGTCAGCCACATTGCGCCCAATATTCCTGAATCGGTGTACTCGATGTACCAGCTCACCTTCGCCATCATCACGGCGGCGCTGGTGGTGGGTGCTTTTGTGGAGCGTATGAAGTTCTCGGCCATGCTGTGGTTCATCGGCATGTGGTCGCTGGTGGTCTATGCGCCCATTGCCCACTGGGTGTGGGAGCCGGGCGGCTGGCTGGCCAAGCTGGGCGCGCTGGACTTTGCCGGCGGCTCGGTGGTGCACATCAACGCCGGCATTTCCGGCCTGGTTGTGGCGTACTTTCTGGGGCCGCGCCGCGGCTATGGACGCGAGGCGTTCGAGCCCTTCAACCTGGGTCTGACCATGGCCGGTGCCGGCATGCTGTGGGTGGGCTGGTTTGGCTTCAACGCAGGCTCGGCGGTGGCGGCTGACGGCCGGGCAGGCCTGGCCATGGCGGTCACGCACATTGCCGCGTCGGCGGGGGCCATCTCATGGATGTTCGGTGAATGGGTGCTGCGGGGCCGCCCGTCCTTGCTGGGCCTGTGCTCGGGGCTGGTGGCCGGGCTGGTGGCCATCACGCCCGCGGCCGGCTTTGTGACGCCGGTGTCGGCGCTGATGATCGGCTTCATCGCGGGGCTGGCTTGCTACTGGGGCGCTACAGGGCTCAAGCGGCTGCTGCGCGCCGACGATTCGCTGGATGTGTTTGGCGTGCACGGTATTGGCGGCATCGTGGGATCACTCTTGACCGGTATTTTTGCCAGCAAGGCGGTGTCGGGCGTGGAGGGCAGCGTGCTGACGCAGGCCATCGGCGCAGGCGCGGTGATGCTCTACAGCCTGGTCATGACGGCCCTGCTGCTGTGGTTGACCAAATTGATTGTGGGCCTGCGGGTGGACGAGCAAAGCGAGCTGACCGGGCTTGACATTGCCCAGCACCGCGAGCGCATCAGTTCCTGATTTTGAGTATCCGGGCACAAGCCATTCACATCCAGGAGGTGTTCCATGCTGGTCAGTGAAAAACTCGCAATGGCAGCGCACTTGCACGTGCTGCTGCGGCGCAAGACAGGCCGCGTGACCGACACCGAATGGATGGCCGCCAACGCCGAATATGCATTGGAGATCGTGCGCTTTGCGCGTGCCAAGGCGCAAGAGGACGGCCACCCCGACCTGGCCGACTGGGCCGACAAGCTCGAACGCGCCACACTGGACACAGCCACCAAGGCCCCGCCAAAGCCCCTGGCGCAGTCCGCCATGCAACTGCTGCGCGAGCGGCAGGCGGCGCCGGTGCCCACTGTGCCGGCACCCTTGGTGGAGCAGCCCGCCCCGGCGGCCGAGCATCATGCCAGCGGCTTTCTGAATTCGGTGTTTGGTGAATCGGGTTTTGCCGACTCCACCTTCGGCAAGGACGCCAAGCCGCGCGACCCGAACGCGCCACGCTACGTGGGCGGCATCCGCTAGCGATTCAGGTCGCGCGCGCTGCGGCGCGGATCCAGCCGGCGGCCTTCTCGGCCATCATCAACGTGGGCGAATTGGTGTTGCCGCTGGTGATCGTGGGCATGGCACCCGCGTCCACCACGCGCAGGCCGCCAATGACACTGCCGCGTCCATCACGCACCCGCATCTGGGAATCAAGTACGGCCATCGGGTCGTCGTCCCTGCCCATCTTGGTGGTGCCTACCGGGTGGAAGATGGTGGTAGCAATGTCGCCAGCCAGCCGGGCCAGGTCTTCGTCGCTCTGGAATTGTGTTCCCGGCTTCCATTCCTGCGGCTTGTACTTTGCCAGCGCCGGCTGGGCCACGATGCGCCGCGTGACGCGCAGCGAATCGGCGGCGACCTTGCGGTCTTCGTCGGTGCTCAGGTAGTTGGGGGCAATGGCGGGCGCGTCCTCAAATTTCGCGCTGCGGATATGGACCGTGCCCCGGCTGGTGGGGTTGAGGTTGCACACGCTGGCTGTGAAGGCCGGCACGGTGTGCAGCGGCTCGCCGAATGCGTCCAGGCTCAGCGGCTGCACGTGGTATTCAATGTTGGCGTAGGGCTGGTCGTGCGAGCTGCGGGTGAACGCGCCCAGCTGCGACGGCGCCATGCTCATGGGCCCGCTGCGCTTCAAGGCGTATTCGAGCCCGATCTTCGCCTTGCCCCACAGCGTGTTGGCCATGGTGTTCAGCGTGGCCACGTCCTGCACCTTGAACACGGCGCGGATCTGCAGGTGGTCCTGCAGATTGGCGCCCACGCCCGGCAGGTCGCACACCACGTCAATGCCGTGCTGGCGCAGCAGTGCCGCCGGGCC
>CALRYY010000024.1:0-48062 GCA_943372515.1 Ramlibacter sp. 2FC
GCGAAGGTTCGGGCGCCGCGCTGGCCTGGCCGCTGCTGCAGTCGGCCTGCGCGCTGCTGCGCGAGATGGCGAGCTTTGAATCGGCCGGGGTATCAGGGCCAGCCTGAAGCCAGGCGCCCGCTGGCACCCCTCGGGCATTCACGCTTGCATGGCGTGGCCTTCCGCCGTAGCCTGAGCCCATGAAAGCCCTTCATCCCACCCTTCGCCTGGCAGGCGCGGCCCTGGCGGCTGTGCTGCTGCTGTCCTCTTGCGCCACACCCACGCCACCGCCCAAACCGAAGCTCGTGGTGTTCATGGTCGTGGACGGCCTGCCTATGCGCCAGGTCACGGCCTACCGCGACCAGCTGGCGCCAGATGGCCTGGCGCGTTTTCTGGACCGGGGCGCGGTGTTTGCCGATGCGCACTACGGCCATTCCTTCACGGTCACCGGCGCGGGCCACGCCACCATGCTCACGGGCGCCTACCCACACCGCACCGGCATCATCGGCAACGACTGGCGTCACCCGGTCACCGGCGAAATGGAATACTGCACCGGCGACACCACCGCCACCTACATCGGCCACAAGACCCAGCCGCTGGACGGCACCAGCCCCAAAAACCTGCGGGTGGAAACCGTGGGCGACGTGCTGCGCCGCGCCACGCCGCAATCCAAGGTCATCGGTATCTCCGGCAAGGACCGCGGCGCGATCCTGCCCGCGGGCAAAACCGGCGTGGCCTATATGTACATGGGCGAGACGGGGCAGTTCGCGTCGTCCACGCATTACATGAAAGAGCACCCGGTCTGGGTCAATGCCTTCAACGCCACCAGGCCGGCCGACCGCTATTTCAAGACCGAATGGAAGCCGCTGCTGCCAGAGGCGGCGTACTCGCGCTCCATCCCCGACAACCAGCCCTGGTTTGGCCCGCGCGGCGGCAAGCTGCCCATGATGATGGGCGCGCCGGCGGACGACAAGCCCGGCCCCAACTACTACAACGCGCTGCTGCGCAGCCCGTTTGCCGACGCGCTGTCGCTTGAATTTGCCCGCGCCGCCATCGCCGGCGAAAAGCTGGGGCAAGACGACGCACCCGACATCCTGAGCGTGAGCCTGTCGGGGCACGACTATGTGAACCACGCGTACAGCGCCGAGTCGCGCCTGTCGCACGACCACCTGCTGCAGCTGGACCGGCTGTTTGAAAGCTTCTTTCGCGACCTGGATGCCGCCATGGGCAAGGACAACTACCTGGTGGTGCTGACTGCCGACCACGGCTTCATGCCCGCGCCCGAGCACAGCCAGGCCCAGGGGCGCGCAGCGGGGCGCCAGAGCGGCAGCCAGACCCTTGCGCGCGTGAACGACGGGCTGCAAAAGCAGTTTGGCGCGCCCAAGCTGGCGCTGTACTTTTCTGCATCGGCCCTGGTGCTGGACAAAAAACTCATCGCGCAACAAGGCCTGGCGTTTGACGCCGTGGCCAACGCGGCCCGTACGCTGCTGCTGGCCGAGCCCGGCATCGCCGTGGCCTACACCCGCGCCGAGCTGGCCGCGCGCAGCCGCATGAGCGACCCGCACTTTGCGCAGATAACCAAAACCTGGAACGCCGACCTGTCGGGCGACGTGCAATACGCGCTCAAACCGTACTGGATGATGACGTCCAGCTCGATCACCACCCACGGCTCGCCGCACCCGTATGACACCCACGTGCCCATCCTGATGTACGGCCCCACGTGGATCAAACCCGCCCGTGTGGACCAGCGCGTGGAGGTGGTGGACATCGCGCCCACATTGGCGCGCCTGCTGGGCGTGGCCGTGCCCGCTGCGTCTGAAGGCAAGGCGCTGCCGCTGCGCTAAGCCGCTTTTTCGCGGTGGCAACACGGCGTATACATGCCCGACACACGGCGCTGGCATGCTGGGTGCATGGGGGGTTGACCCATGGGTGCGCAGGACGGCGCCTACAAGCGAATGCGCTGGCACGCTCTTGTGGCGTGTGGGCCCCACGGGCATCCTCCCCCACAAAGCAACAAACAGGACTCTTATGGAAACCCAGCCAGCGGCACCGCGCCGCCCCCTGTCGCGCCGCAGCCGCTGGATCGGGGGCATCGTGGCCGTGCTGCTGCTGGCCGGCACCGCCTGGCTGGCCTGGAGCCTCACGCGCCCGGGCGCCACCGCCGCCACCAGCGCGGGTGGGCCCGGCGGGCCGGGTGGGGGGCGCGGGCCGGCATCCACCGTCGGCGTGGCCACCGCCACCGTGGCCGACCTGCCCGTGGTGCTGGATGCTTTAGGCACCGTGGTGCCGCAAGCCACCGTGCGGGTGCGCCCGCAGGTGTCGGGCGTGCTGCAGCAGGTGTTGTTCAAGGAAGGCCAGATGGTGCGCCGTGGCGACCTGCTGGCCACGATCGACCCGCGCCAGTTTGAGCTGGCGTTGCAACAAGCCAGCGGCCAGCGCCTGCGCGACGAGGCCCAGCTGGAGGCTGCGCGCGTGACGCTGGAGCGCTTTCGCACCCTGCTGCAGCAAGACTCCATTGCCCGGCAAGAGGTGGATACCCAGGCCGCGCTGGTCAAGCAGCTGGAAGGCACGGTGGTGATCAACCGCGCCGCCGAAGGCACAGCCCGGCTGAACCTGGGCTACACCCGCATCACGGCGCCCATCAGCGGCCGTGTGGGCCTGCGCACCGTGGACGTGGGCAACCTGGTCAGCAGCAGCGACGCCAATGGCGTGGCCGTGATCACGCAGCTGTCACCCATCGACGTTGAATTTGCCGTGCCGCAGGACCGTGCGTCGCTGTTGCAGCAGCGCAGCGCGGGTGCGCAGGGCGCACTGATGCCGGTGCAGGCGCTGGACCGCACCCGCGCCACGGTGCTGGACAACGGCAGCTTTGCGTCGCTGGACAACGTGGTGGACACGCAGACCGGCACCGTGCGCGCCAAGGCGCGGTTTGCCAATGCACAGCTGGCCCTGTTCCCCAGCCAGTTTGTCAACGTGCGCCTCACGCTGGACACGCTCAAGGGCGCGGTGGTGGTGCCGGTGGCGTCCGTGCGCCAGGGCACCACGGGCACCTATGTGTTTGTGCTCAAGGACGACCGCACCGTGACCATCCGACCCGTGGTGCGCGGCCAGGCCACGGTGGACAAGGTGCAGATCGTCTCGGGCCTGGCAGCGGGTGAACGGGTGATCACCGAGGGCGCCGACCGCCTGCGCGAAGGCTCGCCGGTGGTGCTGCCGGGGGATGCGCCGCGGGCGCGCCCAGGCGCTGCAGGGGCACGCCAAGGTGCCGCATCCGGAGCCGAGCGGCCACGCCGCCGCGCATCGGCCCCACAGGCCACGCAGTGACGGCAACGCGCCCATGAGCCCGTCCCGCCCCTTCATCCTGCGGCCGGTCGCCACGTCGCTGCTCATGCTGGCCATCGTGCTGGCGGGGTTGGTGGGCTGGCGGTTTTTGCCGCTGTCGGCGTTGCCTCAGGTGGACTACCCCACCATCCAGGTACAGACGCTGTACCCCGGCGCCAGCCCCGAGGTCATGGCCCAGACCGTGACGGCGCCATTGGAGCGCCAATTCGGCCAGATGCCGGGCCTCACGCGCATGAGCTCCACCAGCGCGTCGGGTGTGTCCATCGTCACGCTGCAGTTTGGCCTGGGCCTGGCGCTGGACGTGGCCGAGCAACAGGTGCAGGCCGCCATCAACGCCGGCGGCTCCCTGCTGCCGGCCGACCTGCCCGCGCCGCCCGTGTATGCCAAGGTCAACCCGGCCGACGCACCTGTGCTGGCGCTGGCCATCACATCAGACACCCTGCCGTTGACCGAGGTGCAGAACATCGTCAACACCCGCCTGGCGCTCAAGATCAGCCAGGTCAGCGGTGTGGGCCTGGTCACGCTGTCGGGCGGCCAGCGGCCGGCCATGCGCATCCAGGCCGACACACGCGCGCTGGCGTCGTATGGACTCACGCTGGACGGCATACGCACCGCCATCACCGCCGCCAACGCCAACAGCGCCAAGGGCAGCATCGACGGCCCCACGCGCGCCTACACCATCAACGCCAACGACCAGCTGTTGAGCGTCAAGGACTACCAGGACCTGATCGTGGCATTCCGCAACGGCGCCGCCGTGCGCGTGCGCGATGTGGCCAACGTGGTGGAGAGTGCAGAGAACGTGAAGCTGGGCGCCTGGGCCGGTGTGGATGGGGTGCTCAAGCCCGCCATCATCCTGAACGTGCAGCGCCAGCCCGGCGCCAACGTGATCGCCACGGTAGACGCCATCAAGCAGCGCCTGCCCGAGCTGACGGCCGGCCTGCCTGCGGCCATGAAGGTCGAGGTGCTGACCGACCGCACCACGGGTATCCGCGCATCGGTGAAACATGTGCAGATCGAGCTGCTGCTGGCCGTGGTGCTGGTGGTGCTGGTGATCTTTGCGTTTTTGCACAGCGTGCGCGCCACGGTCATTGCCAGCCTGGCCGTGCCCATCTCGCTGATCGGCACGCTGGGCGTGATGTATCTGCTGGGCTACAGCCTGAACAACCTGAGCCTGATGGCGCTGACCATTGCCACCGGCTTTGTGGTGGACGACGCCATCGTCATGATCGAGAACATCTCGCGCTACATCGAAGAGGGCGAGCCCCCGTTGCAGGCTGCCATGAAGGGCGCGGCGCAGATCGGCTTCACCATCATCTCGCTCACGGTGTCGCTCATTGCGGTGCTGATCCCGCTGCTGTTCATGGGCGATGTGGTGGGGCGGCTGTTTCGTGAATTTGCGGTCACGCTGGCCATTACCATCCTGATATCAGGCGTGGTGTCGCTGACGCTGGTGCCCATGATGTCGGCGCGCTGGCTCACGGCGCACCCCGGCGGTGAAACGGGCTGGGGCGGCCGGCTGCAAAAGCGGTTTGATGCGGTCATTGCCAGGTACGACGTGTGGCTGGGCTGGGTGCTGGCGCGCCAGGGCCTGACGCTGCTGGTGGCAGCAGCCACGCTGGCGCTGACCGTGCTGCTGTACATCCTGATCCCCAAGGGCCTGTTCCCCACGCAGGACACAGGGCAACTGCAGGCGAGGGTGGAAACAGCGCAGTCGGTGTCGTATGCGCGCATGGCCGAGCTGCAGCAGGCCGTGGCGCGCGAGGTGCTGGCCGACCCGGATGTGGCATCGCTCAGCTCGTACATCGGCGTGGACGCTGCCAACAACACCATGCTGCACGCCGGGCGCATGCTGATCAACCTGAAAGACAGCGCCGGCGACCAGCAGGACATCATGAACAGGCTGCGCGAGCGGGTGCGCGGCATGGCCGGCGTCACGCTGT
Organism: Ramlibacter sp. 2FC; assembly: GCA_943372515.1. Lineage (GTDB taxonomy): Bacteria > Pseudomonadota > Gammaproteobacteria > Burkholderiales > Burkholderiaceae_C > RAM1. The sequence goes on from CALRYY010000024.1 coordinate 5,262, forward strand.
ACCTGCAGCCCACACAAGACCTGACCATTGATTCAGAAAGCGGCCCCACGCAGTACCGCGTGTCGCTCGAATCCGCCGACACCGCCACCGTCACGCAATGGGCGACGAAGCTGGCCGAGCGGCTGCAGCAGGTGGATGCCGTGCGCAACGTGGTGTCGGACGCCGACGCATCGGGTGCATCGGCCTATGTGAACCTGGACCGTGACACGGCGGCGCGGCTGTCGATCACCGCGTCGGCGGTGGACGAGGCGCTGTACAGCGCGTTTGGCCAGCGCATTGTGTCCACCATCTTTACCGAGACCAACCAGTACCGCGTGATTCTGGAGGCATTGCCTGATGCCAACGCCACGCCCGCGTCGCTGGGCCAGGTACAGCTGCGCACCGGGTCAGGCTCGCCCACGCCGCTGTCGGCGGTGGCCACCATCACCGAGCGCAGGGCGCCGCTGCAGATCACCCACGTGGCGCAATACCCGGCCACCGCGCTGGGCTTTGACACAGCGCCCGGCGTGTCGCTGGGCACATCGGTAGATGCAGTGCGCCAGGCGGCCAAAGACATTGGCATGCCGGCCAGCGTGACCATGACCTTTCTGGGTGCATCGGGCGCGTACGAGGCGTCGCTCAGCAACCAGCTGTGGCTGATCCTGGCGGCCATCGTGTGTGTGTACATCGTGCTGGGTGTGCTGTATGAAAGCTACATCCACCCGCTGACGATTCTGTCCACGCTGCCGTCGGCGGGCGTGGGTGCGTTGCTGATGCTCATGATCACAGGCAACGACCTGGGCGTGATCGGCATCATTGGCATCATCTTGCTGATCGGCATAGTCAAGAAGAACGCGATCATGATGATTGACTTCGCGATTGACGCCGAACGCAACGAGGGCAAGAGCGCGCTGGACGCGATCCGCCAGGCGGCGCTGCTGCGGTTTCGCCCCATCCTCATGACCACGCTGGCCGCGCTGTTTGCCGCCGTGCCGCTGATGCTGGGCTGGGGCGAGGGGGCCGAGCTGCGCCGCCCGCTGGGCCTGGCGATTTTTGGCGGGCTGGTGGTCAGCCAGATGCTGACGCTGTTCACGACGCCGGTGATTTATCTGGCGTTTGACCGGATGGCCAGCAGGTGGCGGCGCCGGGATGGATCCCGGGTCGAGCCCGGGATGACAACCCCATGAACCACCACAGTTGTCATTGCGGGCTTGACCCGCAATCCACGGTGGCGCTCGGGCTCGACCCGCAATCCACGGTGGCGCTCGGGCTTGACCCGCAATCCACGCTGGCGAGCCAATGAACTTGTCCGGCCCCTTCATCCGCCGCCCGGTGGCGACCGTACTGCTCACCCTGGCCATAGCCCTCTCAGGCATAGGCGGCTTCTTCCTGCTCCCCGTATCCCCGTTGCCGCAAGTGGACTTCCCCGTCATCTCGGTCAGCGCCAGCCTGCCCGGGGCCAGCCCCGAGACCATGGCCAGCAGTGTGGCCACGCCGCTGGAGCGGCGCCTGGGTGTGATTGCCGGTGTGAACGAGATGACGTCCAACAGCGGCAACGGCTCGTCGCGCGTGACGCTGCAATTCGACCTCAACCGCAACATCGACGCCGCCGCGCGCGAGGTGCAGGCCGCCATCAACGCATCGCGCGCCGATCTGCCGTCCACCCTGCGCAGCAACCCGACCTACCGCAAGGCCAACCCGTCAGACGCACCCGTGATCATTTTGGCGCTCACATCGCCCACCCGTTCACCCGGGCAGATCTACGATGCCGTGTCCAACGTGGTGCAGCAAAAGCTGGCCCAGGTCAAAGGCGTGGGCGATGTGGAAATCGGCGGCGGCTCTTTGCCCGCCGTGCGGGTGGACCTGCTGCCGTTTGCGCTGAACCGCTACGGCGTCAGCATGGAAGACGTGCGCGCGGCCATCCAGTCCAGCAGCGCCAACCGGCCCAAGGGCGCGATAGAGGGCGATGGCCGCCGCCTGCAGATTTACACCGGCACCAATGCCACGGGCGCGGCCGGGCGCGTGGCTGCGTCAGACTACCGCGGCCTGGTGGTGGCCTGGCGCAACGGCGCGGCCGTGCGCCTGCAGGACGTGGCCGAGGTGGTGGACAGCGTGGAAAACGTCAACACGCTGGGCCTGTTCAACGGCCAGCCTGCGGTGATCGTGCTGGTCACGCGCCAGCCCGACGCCAACATCATTGAAACGGTGGACAGCGTGCGCGCGCTGATCCCCGAGCTGCAGGCCCAGCTGCCGCCGGATGTGAAGCTGGAGGTGGCGTCGGACCGCACCAACTCCATCCGCGCGTCGCTGGCCGAGGTTGAGCTGACGCTGGTGATCGCCGTGGTGCTGGTGGTGCTGGTCGTGGGCCTGTTTTTGCGCAGCCTGCGCGCCACGTTGATCCCGGCGGTGGCGACCGTGGTGTCGCTGCTGGGCACGTTCGGCGTCATGCACCTGCTAGGCTTTTCATTGAACAACCTGAGCCTGATGGCGCTGACGGTGGCCACCGGCTTTGTGGTGGACGACGCGATTGTGGTGCTGGAGAACACCAGCCGCCATATCGAGGCCGGCATGGACCGCATGAAGGCCGCGCTGCTGGGCGCGCGCGAGGTGGGCTTTACCGTGCTGTCCATCAGCCTGTCGCTGGTGGCGGTGTTCATCCCGCTGCTGTTCATGGGCGGGCAGGTGGGCCGGCTGTTCAGGGAGTTTGCGGTCACGCTGTCGGTGGCGGTGATGATCTCGCTGGTGATTTCACTGACCACCACGCCCATGATGTGTGCGTGGCTGCTGCGGCCCAAAAAGGCCGGTGCCAAGCCGCCGGGCAAGCTGGCACGCTGGGCCGAGCGCGGCGTGGGCGGCATGCAGCGCGCCTACGAGCACAGCCTGGACTGGGCGCTGGGCGCGCGCTGGCTGGTGCTGGCGATTCTGGTGGCGGTGATGGGGCTGAACGTGTGGCTGTTGATGGTGGCGCCCAAGGGGTTCTTTCCGCAGCAGGACAGCGCCCAGATTTCAGGCGGGCTGCGCGCGGACCAGAGCATCAGCTTTCAGGCCATGCAGGACAAGATGCGCACCATCGTCAACATCATCCAGCGCGACCCGGCGGTGGACACGGTGGTGGGCTTTACCGGTGGCTCGCGGGCGGGCGGCGGCTTCATGTTTGTCAACCTCAAGCCGCTGTCGGAACGCAAAGAGGGCGGGCAGGCCGTGATCGCGAGGCTGCGCCCACAGCTGGCTCAGGTTACGGGCCTGAGCGTGTTTTTGAACCCCGTGCAGGACCTGCGCATGGGCGGGCGTTCCAGCAGCAGCACCTACCAGTACACCCTGAAAAGCGACAACGCCACCGACCTGAAGCGCCAGGCCACCCGCCTGGCCGAGGCCATGAAGGCGCAGCCCGCGCTGGTGGATGTAGACACAGACCAGCAGGAAAACGGCGTGGAAGCCTATGTAGAGGTGGACAAGCAAAGCGCAGCCCGCCTGGGCATCACTGCGCGCGACATCAACAACGCGCTGTACAACGGCTTTGGCCAGCGGCAGGTGGCCACGATTTATGGCGAGCTCAACCAGTACCGCGTGATCATGGGCGTGGCGCCGCAGTACATCCGAAGCCCCGAGGCACTGAAAGACATCTACGTGCCCGCACGCGGCGCCACCACCGTTGGCGCGTCGGCCGGTACAACCGGCACGGCCAGCAGCGCCATCAACCCCGCTTTGCGAGACCAGGCCACCGGGCAGGCTGTGAGCGGCGCGGCCACCACCATGGTGCCGCTGGCGGCCATTGCACGCTTCAGCGAGCGGCCCACACCCAGCTCGGTGAACCACCAGGACGCGGAGCTTGCCACCACCATCTCGTACAACCTGGCCGAAGGCGTGACGCTGGCAGACGGCCAGGCGGCTGTGCGCCAGGCCGAGGCCGACATTGCCATGCCCAACAACGTGCGCGGCAGCTTTCAGGGCACGGCGCGCGCAGCGCAGCAGTCGCAGCAAGAGCAGCCACTGCTGATCCTGGCGGCCATCGTGGTCATCTACCTGCTGCTGGGGGTGCTGTACGAGAGCCTGGTGCACCCTGTGACGGTGCTGTCCACACTGCCGTCGGCCGGCGTGGGCGCGGTGCTGGCGCTGCTGCTGTTCAAGATGGAGCTGTCACTCATCGCGCTGATCGGGCTGTTTTTGCTGATCGGCATCGTCAAGAAAAACGCCATTCTGATCATCGACTTTGCACTGGACGCCGAGCGCACGCGCGGCCTCTCGCCGCTGGCCGCTGTGCGCGAGGCCTGCTTGCTGCGATTTCGCCCCATCCTGATGACCACGCTGGCGGCGATCCTCGGTGCGCTGCCGCTGGCCATTGGCTTTGGCGAAGGGGCAGAGCTGCGCCGCCCGCTGGGCATTGCCATCATCGGCGGGCTGGTCGCCAGCCAGCTGCTGACCCTGTTGACCACACCCGTGGTGTACCTGCTGATGGACAAGCTGCGCCGGCGCAGCCCGCTGGAGCGCCAGCTGGGCCACCACGCCGATACCCCCGCGGCCAACCCGACCTGATGAGGCTGAGCACCATGACTTTTCTATCACCCCCTACGCGGCTGGCCGCGCTGGCGCTGGCGCTGTTGATGGCTGGCTGCGCTGTAGGCCCGACGTACGAGCGACCCACGATGGACGTGCCAGCAGGCTTCAAGGAAACGCAGGGTGTGTGGTTGCCCGCCGCCCCCGCCGACGCGCTGGAGCGCGGCCCCTGGTGGCAGCTGTTTGGCGACGCACAGCTGAACGCGCTGGCAGAGCAGGTGGAGGTGTCCAACCAGAACGTGGCCGCTGCCGTGGCCGCCTATGCGCAGGCCCGCGCGGCGGTGGCGGTGCAGCGCGCACAGATGTTCCCCACCGTGGGCCTGAACCTGGGCGGTGACCGCAGCGGCGGGCGCGGCAGCACCACCGGCACGCGCAGCAGCTACCAGCTGAACATAGGAGCCAGCTGGGAGCCCGACGTATGGGGCCGCCTGCGCCAGGCCACCGACGGCGCGGGCGCGGCGGCGCAGGCCAGCGCGGCTGATCTGGCTGCTGCCCGGCTGGCGTCGCAGGGCGAGCTGGTGGCGGCCTATGTGGCGCTGCGCCAGACAGACACGCAGCGCGCGCTGCTGGCGCAAACCATCCAGGGGTACGAGCGGTCCTTGCAGATCGTGCAGAACCGCTACGACGCCGGCATCGTGGCGCGCACCGCCGTGCTGCAGGCGCAGACCCAGCTGGCCAACCCCCGCGCCGACGACCTGACGCTACAACGCCAGCGCGCGCAGACCGAGCACGCCATTGCCGTGCTGGTGGGCAAGGCCCCGGCCAACTTCAGCCTGGCCGCGCAGCCACAGTGGCAGCCCACCGTGCCCGCCGTACCCGTGCTGGTGCCGTCCACCTTGCTGCAGCGCCGCCCCGATATCGCCTCGGCCGAGCGCCGCGTGGCCCAGGCCAACGCGCAGATCGGCATTGCGCAAAGCGCGTACTACCCGAGCATCGGCCTGAGCGCGTCCATCGGCACGGGCGGGCCGCGCATCAGCGACCTGTTCAGCGCGTCCAGCCTGGTGTGGGCATTGGGCGCATCGCTGGCGCAAACGCTGTTCAGCGCCGGTGCACGCGGCGCGCAGGTGGATTCAGCCCGCGCCGGGCTGGATGTCGCTGCGGCGCAATACCGCCAGACGGTGCTCACCGCCTTTCAGGACGTAGAGGACCAGCTGGTCGCCGCCCGCGTGCTGCAGGAGCAGCAGGCCCTGCGCGAGGAAGCATCGCGCGCGGCCGACCTGGTGGAGCAGCAGCAGCTGAACCGCTACCGCGCGGGGCAGGTGAGCTTTACCGAAGTGGTCTCTGCGCAGGCATCCGCCCAGAGCGCACGCCGCGCGCTGGTACAGCTGCAGGCTGACCGCCAGACGGCAGCGGTGGCGCTGGTGCAGGCGATGGGTGGGGGTTGGCAAGGCCTTTGAGTGTGTGGGGCAAGAAGGCTGTCATGCCGGGCTTGACCCGGCATCCATGCCGCGCCGGCAACGGTGTGGGGCAACGGGGCGTGGATTGCGGGTCGAGCCCGCAATGACAGATGGTTTGTGGGGCGATGCCCCACAAAAGCGATGTTGTCATGCCGGGCTTGACCCGGCATCCATGTCGCGCCGGCTGCGGTTTGGGCGAACGAGGCGTGGATTGCGGGTCTGGCCCGCAATGACACAAAGTGTGTGGGGCTGCGCCCCACAAGAGCTGTCATGCCGGGCTTGACCCGGCATCCATGTCGCGCCGGCAACGGTGTTGGCCAACGGGGCGTGGATTGCGGGTCTAGCCCGCAATGACAGGCACGTTTACAGAAGGGAGTCGTAGAGGTCGAGCCATTGCGGGTTGTCGCGCTCAATCAGCGCGATCTTCCATTCGCGTTTCCAGCTCTTCATCTGTTTTTCGCGGTGGATCGCGGCTTCTACCGACGGTGTACTGTCAAACCACACCAGCCGGTGGACGCCATACCGCGAAGTGAAGCCGGGGACGGCGTCAGTCCGGTGCTCATGAACCCGCCGAACCAGATCGTTCGTGACGCCCACATACAGCGTGCCGTTCACGCCGCTGGCCAGCAGGTAAACGAAGTACGCCATGCAGCAAAGAGTCAGGGCGCCGGCGTCTTGGGCCTGAAGTCGCAGTACTGCGCCACCGCGCACTTGTAGCAAAGCGGCGTACGCGCCATGCACACATAGCGTCCGTGCAAGATCAGCCAGTGGTGCGCGTCCACCAGGTACTCGGGCGGGATGCGCTTTATCAGGCCCATCTCTACCTCATACGGGTTCTTGCCCGGCGCCAGGCCAGTGCGGTTGCCCATGCGGAAGATGTGCGTGTCCACCGCCATGGTGGGCTCGCCAAAGGCCACGTTCAGCACCACGTTGGCGGTCTTGCGGCCCACGCCGGGCAGGGCTTCCAGCGCTTCACGCGTGCGGGGCACTTCGCCGCCGTGCAGGTCTACCAGCATGCGGCAGGCCTCCATCAGGTGCTTGGCCTTGCTGCGGTACAGGCCGATGGTCTTGATGTAACCCTCAAGCCCTTCCAACCCCAGGTCCAGGATGGCCTGCGGCGTGTTGGCCACCGGGAACAGCTTGCGTGTGGCCTTGTTCACGCCCACGTCGGTCGCCTGGGCGCTGAGCAGCACGGCGGCCATCAGTTCAAACACGCTGGTGTATTCCAGCTCGGTGTTGGGCATCGGGTTGGCGGCCTTCAGCGTGGCAAAAAACGGGGCGATGGACTCTTTTTTCATGCGGCGCAGTGTACGGGGAAGGTGGGGCGACAATGCCGGCATGAACCGCCCCCTGGATGGTATGACCGTGGTGTCGCTGGAGCACGCCATTGCCGCGCCGTTTTGCACCCGCCACCTGGCCGACCTGGGCGCGCGCGTGATCAAGGTCGAGCGGCCGGGGCAGGGCGACTTTGCCCGCGCCTACGACACCCGTGCACAGGGCCAGGCGTCGCACTTTGTCTGGGTCAACCGCTCCAAGGAAAGCCTGACGCTGGACCTGAAGCAAGCCGCCGCACAGGCCGTGCTGGCCGATTTGCTGGCGCGTGCCGACGTGCTGGTGCAGAACCTGGCGCCGGGTGCGGCGGCGCGCTTGGGCCTGGGATACGACGCGCTGCACGCACAACACCCGCGTCTGGTGGTGTGCGACATTTCCGGCTACGGCAACAACGGCCCCTACCGCGACAAGAAGGCCTACGACCTGCTGATCCAGAGCGAGGCGGGGTTGCTGTCCATCACCGGCACGCCCGATGCGCCCGCCAAGGCCGGTGCACCAGTGGCCGACATTGCTGCTGGCATGTACGCCTACAGCAGCGTGCTGGCCGCGCTGCTGCAGCGCGGGCGCACGGGGCTGGGCTCGCACATCGATGTGTCCATGCTGGAGTCGCTGGCCGAATGGATGGGCTACCCGCTGTATTACGCGTTTGACGGCGCGCCGCCGCCCCCGCGCAGCGGCGCGGCCCACGCCACCATCGCGCCGTATGGCCCCTTTGCCACAGCCGACGGCACGGTGATGCTGGGCGTGCAGAACGAACGCGAGTGGCAAGCTTTCTGCGCCGGGGTGCTGGGCCAGCCCGACCTGGCCGCCGACCCGCGCTTTAACAGCAGCGCGCAGCGCAACACCCACCGCGCCGAACTGCAAACCGTGATTGAAACCGTGCTGACCACGTTGCCGTCGGCCCAGGTGCTGGCGCGGCTGGACGCCGCGCAGATTGCCAACGCCAGCGTCAACGACATGGCCGGCGTGTGGGCGCACCCGCAGCTGGCCGCGCGCGAACGCTGGCGCCAGGTGGCCACGCCGGGCGGCGCCATCCCCGCGCTGCTGCCCCCGGGCGCCAACAGCAGCTTTGAACCCCGTATGGATGCCATTCCGGCGGTGGGCCAGCACACCGACGCCATCCTGCGCGAGCTGGGCCGCAGTGACGCTGACATTGCCGCGCTGCGTGCCAGCGCCGCCATTTGAGGGCCACAGGAAAACTTCGGTTGTATGTCTGCCCCCGCGCCCCTATGCTTGGCGCGTTGTCACTCGTTGGGGGATAAGCGCATGTACAAAAGAATCCTGTTGGCCTATGACGGCTCGGACGCCGGGCAAAAGGCGCTGCTTGATTGCCAGGACCTGGCGCACTGGAGCCAGTCGGCACTGTTTCTGGTGGCGGTCATGCCGCTGGGCCTGGCCTTTGTGGGGCTGGAAGGCGGCGTGTACGACGCCGCACTGGAAGAGCGTGAACGCGCGCGCTACCAGGCCGTGCTGAACGACGGGCTGCAGCGCCTGGCCGCCGCCGGCTACACCGCCACCGGTGAGGTGGTGGCGGGTGACGCCGTGGACCAGATCACCAAGCAGGCCCGCGCCGTCAATGCCGACCTGATCGTGGTGGGGCACAAACACCTGGAAAGCTGGACGGCGCGCTGGTGGAGCGGCTCCATTTCGGGCGCGCTGATCGAGCGGGCAGGGTGCAGCGTGCTGGTGGTCATTACGCACTGACGCCGCTGGCGTCCGCCACACGCGGCGCCAGAAATTCGCGTGCCAGTGCGGCCACCACGGCGGCGTTGGGTGCGTCGCGCCGCTGTGCCAGCGCAATGCGGCGGGCCTCGGCGCCGGGCAGCTCCAGCACGCGCAGCCGGGTATCGGTGGTCCAGCGGCCGTCATGCAGGCGCGGCAACACCGCCACGCCCAGGCCCGAGCGCACCAGCTCCACAATGCTTTCTATCGCGTTGAGCTCCAGAAACTCCTGTGGCTTGGCGCGCAGCTGGCGTACCGTGCGCTCGACCAGCCGGCCGGTGTGCTGCGTGCGGTCAAAGCGGATGAACGGGTGCTGCTGCACCAGCGTGCGTGGCGGCTGGTCACCCAGGGCGCGCGGCACCAGCAGCACCATGGGCTCGGCATACAGGGCCGTCCAGGCCAGGCCGGCCTGCGTCGGCCCGGGCTCGCGCACCACGATGGCGGCGTCCAGCTCGCCCGAGCGCACGCGGGCCAACAGCTCGATGGATTTGGCCGCCGACACATGAAGCTCCAGCGCGGGGTGGCGCGCCTTCAAGGCCAGCGTGGCCTGGATCAACGGGCGCACGGCCGACACCACCGCGCCCAGGTTCAGCGTGCCGGCCATGGGCTCGGTGGCGGGGGCGGTGGCCAGCATCTGGTCGTACAGCGCGACCAGGCGGCGCACCTGGGGCAACAGCTCGCGCCCGGCGTCGCCCAGCACCACGGCCTTGCCCTGGCGCACGAACAGGTCGCGGCGCAATTCAGACTCCAGCAGGCGCATCTGCTGGCCCACGGCGGCCTGGGTCAGCGCCACGCGCGGCGCGGCGGCGGCAAAAGAACCCTCGGCCGCCACGGCGACAAAGGTACGCAATAGGCGAATGCTGCTCATGCCCTGCGATGCTAAAGCAATGCTTTAGTGAAGGTAAAGCATTATTCGCTTTTGCTTTGGTGTGCAGGGGCGGACAATGGGGCCCATGAAAAAGCGCAACTTCACCCTTTCCGTCCTTGCTGCACTGGCCACCGTGGCGGCGCCCGCCGCGCTGGCCCAGGCCTACCCCACCAAGCCCATCCGCCTCGTCGTGCCGTTCCCGGCCGGGGGCGCGACCGACATCTTTGCGCGGGCTGTGTCGCAAAAGCTGGGCGAAAAACTGGGCACCACCGTGGTGGTTGACAACAAGCCCGGCGCGGGCGGCACCATTGGCTCCGACCTGGCGGCCAAGGCACCGGCAGACGGCTACACGCTGCTGCTGGCTACCAGCAGCACCCACAGCATCGGCCCCAGCTTTGGCAAGGTGCCCTATGACGCGGTGGCCGACTTCACGCCCATATCGCACGTGGGCAACGCGCCCAGCATCATGCTGGTGCCCAACACATCGCCCGCCAAAACGGTGAAAGAGTGGGTCGACTACGCCAAAAAGAACCCCGGCAAGCTCAACTACGCCAGTAGCGGCAACGGCACGGTGGTGCACCTGGGCACCGAGTATTTCAAGGCGCAGGCCAACCTGTTCCTGGTGCACATCCCGTACCGCGGCACGGCGCTGGCCATTCCCGACCTGGTCAGCGGCAAGGTCGACGTGCTGTTTGACTCACTGCCCAGCGGTTTGCCGCATGTGAAAGAAGGGCGGCTGCGTGCCCTGGGCATCACGTCGCTCAAACGTTCGCCGTTGCTGCCGGACGTGCCGGCGATATCGGACACCTTGCCCGGCTGGGAATCTGTCACCTGGTTTGGCCTGTACGGCCCCAAGGGCCTGCCCGCCGAGCTGGCCACGCGCCTGAGCAACGGCGTCAACCAGGCCCTGCAGGACCCCGACGTGAAAGAGCGCCTGGGCCGCCTGGGCATCGACCCGGTGGGCGGCACGCCCGCGCAGTTTGCCGCCATGGCCAACGCGGACCGCGCCAAGTGGAAAAAGATCATCACGGACCGCAAGATCACTGCCGAATAACTTCAATTTCTTGTCATGCCGGACTTGATCCGGCATCCATGTAGGCGCGCCAACGTGGATGCCGGGTCAGGCCCGGCATGACAGCCAAAGATCATGAACTTCAACTACACCAACCCCTATACCTCCACCCGCCTGCCGGTCTTTGCACGCAATGTGGTGTCCACCTCGCACCCGCTGGCGGCGCAGGCCGGCCTGCGCATGATGCTCAAGGGTGGCAACGCAGTAGACGCCGCCATTGCTGCCGCAGCCGCCATCACCCTCACCGAGCCGGTGAGCAACGGCCTGGGCAGCGATGCCTTTGCCATCCTGTGGGACGGCAAGGAACTCCATGGCCTGAACGCATCGGGCCGCGCGCCGCAGACCTGGACGCCTGACTATTTCAAAAGCAAATATGGCGCCGACGCCAAGACCCCGCCCAAGCGCGGCATGGATTCCGTCACGGTGCCCGGCGCCGTGGCCAGCTGGGTGGCCCTGAGCGAGCGTTTTGGCAAGCTGCCGTTTGCCGACTTGATGGAGCCGGCGATAGAGATCGCCGAGCGCGGCTACCTGCTGCCCGTGGTGGTGCAACAGAAATGGGCTGCCGCCACGCCCGAGCTGCAGGGCCTGCCCGGCTTTGCGCAGGGCTTCTTGCCCTGGGGCCGTGCGCCGAACGTGGGCGAGCTGTTCCAGTTCAAGGCCGCCGCACGCGGTCTGCGCGCTATTGCGCAGAGCAAAGGCCAGGCCTATTACGGCGGCGAGATCGCGCACTCGATTGAAAAGTTTGCCGCAGCCAATGGCGGCAGCATCACCGCCAAAGACTTTGCCGACTACCAACCCGAATGGGTCAAGCCCATCGGCAAGGATTACCGGGGCTACACGCTGCACGAGATCCCGCCCAACGGGCAGGGCATTGCGGCACTGATCGCCTTGGGCATTCTGGACAAGTTTGATGTTGGCAGCCTGGCTGTGGACGGCGTGGATTCGCAGCACCTGCAGATTGAGGCCATGAAGCTGGCCTTTGCCGACGTGTACCGTTACGTGGCCGAGCCTGCCAACATGGAAGTGACGGCCGAGCAGATGCTGGACGACGCGTACCTGGCCAGCCGCGCCAAGCTGATCGACATGAAAAAGGCGCAGGACTTTGGCGCCGGCAACCCGGTGAAGGGCGGCACCATTTACCTGACCGCCGCCGACGAAAACGGCATGATGATCAGCTTCATCCAGAGCAACTACATGGGCTTTGGCTCGGGCTGCGTGGAGCCCTCGTTTGGCATCAGCCTGCAAAACCGCGGCCACGCCTTCAGCCTGGACGCCAACGCGCACAACCCGGCCAACCTGGTGGCCCCGGGCAAGCGGCCGTTCCATACGATCATCCCGGCCTTCCTGACCCAAAACGGCCAGCCGGTGATGAGCTACGGCGTGATGGGCGCCAACATGCAGCCGCAGGGCCACATGCAGACGCTGGTGCGCATGCTCGACTACGGCCAGAACCCGCAGGCCGCGTGCGACGCACCCCGCTGGCGCTACAACGCGGGGCTGGAGATCAACGTGGAGCAGCAGATGGACAAGGCCACGGTGCAGGGCCTGGCAGATCGCGGCCATGTGATGGAAGTGATCAACGACAACTACCAGGACTTTGGCGCGGGCCAGTTCATCTGGCGTTCGGGCGACCCCAAGGTGCAAGGCTACGTGGCCGCCAGTGATGCGCGGCGCGACGGGCTGGCGGCCGGGTTCTGACCGGACGGCGTTTTACCCGGCCAGGAAGGGCTCGGGCACGGCCCACACCGAGCTGGGCGGCGCACCGGCGTGGTCCAGGTGCATGCGCAGCACATGCCATACGGCGGGGCATTCAGCGGGCGACATCACACCCAGGTTCACATAGCTCAGGCCGGCGGCCTGGGCCATGGCGCCCATGCGTTCGTGGGTTTCTGTGTCGGGCGCCACGCCCAGCAGCGTGGGCGTGAAGGGCAGGTTGGCAAAGGCATCGCCTACGCGGTCCATCAGCGCGCCGTCACGCCGGCTGTCACCCGCAAACAGCAGCAGCATTTGCGGCCAGTCGGGCAGGAACGCACGGCGCATGCCGTGCTGCAGGCTGGGGCGCGATATGGCGATCACGCGGCAGGGCTCGCCGGCTTCCATGAAATCCACGTAGTCGGTGGCGCTGTCCATGTCGGCTTCGCCGGCATAGCGGCGCGCATGCACCGTGGTGTCATGGCGCTGCGCGAGCCAGCGCACCAGGTCGAAGGCCTCGTTGGCACCAGCCGAGCACACGCCCACGCGGTGATAGGCCTCGGGGTCGTCGCGGTCCTGCGCGGCGACCAGCTGCATGGGCGCCGTCAGGCGGCGTATGACAGACGTGGGGGCAAACTGGCGGCCCTGCTCCATCATGTGGCGCAGGTCCAGCACACGGCGGCTGAAATCTGCGGCTGATTCAGTGGACGGCGACAGCACCATGGACCAGGCCGTGGGCAAAAAGCGCAGGCCCTGGCTGTGATGCAGCACACGCTGCGAATGGTGGCGCGGGTCGTTGCGCACGCGGGCCAGCAGCTCGCGTGCGGCGTTGCCGGGGGCCTCTACCCAGTGCACAAACCATCCGCTTTGGCTGATGAGCACGGCATGCACGCCTACCGTTGCGTTGTGGCGCAAAGACGACTGTCGAATCGCCTCCATCTGCGCGAACAGGCCGTTGCTGCTGCTGGCCATGCTGGCGCAAATAACACGTTCGACCTCGTCGTTGCCTGTGTTTGTTGCCAAAGGGGTAGGGGTGTGCACCATTACGGTACATGGTGTGCAATTGCCCGGTGCCGGTCAACCTGCGCGACGCTGCGACCCCACGCAAACTCGGGTTTCAGAATGTTTCGCGCGGGGGCAGCGTGAAATCAATCACGGTGCTGGGTACGCCAGCGCACCGATATCTGCAGCGCCGGGGGCCATGCTGGGTTGATGACGACCATCGTCAGCTAAAGGACACCTCATGAAAATCTCCATCATCGCCCTGGCGTGCGTCGCAGCCCTTGGCCTGGCCGCCTGTGAACGAACTGTTGTGGTTCCCACGCCGGTGAGCGTGCCCGGCCCAGCCGGCCCCACAGGCGCCACAGGATCGACCGGCGCCACTGGCTCTACGGGTACCAACGTGACCACACCCGGCCCCACGGGTGCCACTGGCGCCACCGGCGCTACGGGCTACAGCGGTGCTACCGGTGCGACCGGCGCCACAGGCGACACAGGTGCCACCGGCAGCAAGGGCGCGACGGGCGGCGACACCGTGGTGATCGTGCCGCAGAAGTAGGTTATTCCACCTTGCGGATTGTGCCCTGCGCTGCGGCGCAGAGCTTGCGCTCATCGCCGGTTTGCAAATAGATGTCGCAGCGGCACACCGCCTGCGTCTTGCCGCTGCCCACCACGGTGGCCACGGCCACCAGGCGCTCTGCCTGCGTGGCGGGGCGCAGGTAGTTGATCTTGAATTCAGACGTGAGCACACCGCCCAGCACCGAGCCGCCGGCGTAGGTGAGCGCGTTGTCGGCCAGGTAGGCCAGCACACCGCCGTGCACAAAGCCGTTTTGCTGCAGCAGCTGCGGCGCAACGGGCAGCGACAGCTGCGCCTGGCCGGGCTCAAACGCGTCCAGCTGCGCGCCCAGCAACTGGCTGAAGGCCTGGTTCTTCAGCGTTTCTCGGCCCAGGGTCAAAAGGTCAGCGGGCATGGTGGGTCCTGTTGGCGGGTGTTGATCTGGTATTGCGAGAGGCGAGCAACCAGCGCAGCAAGCGCACATAGCCCGACCACGGCGGCGTATGGGGCACTAGGCCCAGCGAGCGCTGGGCGTTGGCCAGCGCGTCTTCCAGCAGTGCATCGTGCAGCGGGCCAAACACCAGCGGCCAGGTGAGCAACGCCGCGCCGGTGATGTTCATTTCCAGGCGGTGCTCCAGCACGCAATGCACGGGCGTGGCGTCCAGCACCTCCAGCGCATGCCAGCCGTCAAACCCGCGCGGCGACGTGAAGCGAAAGCGCACGTGCTGGCCCGGCTCGAATGCTTCAACCACGTAGCGTATGGGCCCGTGCCCGCCTGAGGCGCCGACGCCCAGTGGCGCGTCCAGCACCATGCGCGGCCAGTGCATGCGGGGCCACAGCTTGTCTTGCGGCGAAGCCAGGGTGTTGATCAGCGCGCCCGCGTGTTCGGGTCGCGCCTGCAGCAGGCGTTGATGGACGTTGACGATTTTCATGGACAGGCTCCAGAGTGTTCAAGGGGCAACGGCCATCCAGGCCGCGTGTTCGAGTGCGGCGCGCACCTTGGCTGGCACCACTGGGGCAGGGTCGGCCACCCATTGCCGCGTGAGCGCCATGACGGGCGCAAACACCAGCGCCATCCACACGCCAAAGGGCAGGTCGCGCATGTTGCCGGCCTCTACCTGTGTGGCAATCCACTGCGCCAGGCGGCCAAAACCTTCGGCGTTGGCGCCGGCCCATTCACCCCCGGCCGTCAGCGCGCCGCCCGCGCGCAGTTCGTGCAGCAGCCGGGCCGGGCCGGGGTTGTCCAGCACCCATTGCACATACACGCGGATCAGGCCCTTGACGCCGTTTTGCGCTGACGTACGCGGGCCGACAGCGGCAAACATCTGCGCATGAAAATCGCGCAGCGTGTGCGCGTACAGCGCGTCGGCCAGGGCGGCCTTGGTGGGGAAGTGGTGGTACAGGCTGCCGTTGCTCACGCCTGCGGCCTGGCGGATCTGGTCCATGGATGCAGCGGCAAAGCCCTGCGCCAGGAACACACCTGTTGCTGCGTCGAGGATCGCTTCTTTGGTTGCCATGGACTGGAGTATCACTCCAGAGCAAAACTCTAGTCAATACCCCCCATGAAGCGCTCGGCCTGCGCCAGCATGTCGCGGCTGATGGCGTCAAACACCGGCATGGGAAAGCCCGCAGGCAGCAGGGCGCGGGCCTCGTCCAGCGCCTGCGGCACCAGCAGCACCTGGGCGACCATGTGGTCAAACGCGCCGGGCACACCGCTTTGCAGGGCCAGCGCCTGCCAGTGGCGCGTGTGGATCTCGTGCAGGTGGTAGTGGGTGTTTTTGCCACGCAAGGCCATCGCCAGCTTGGCGCGGCGCGGGCTGATCTGGCTGGGCCCGTTGCCAATGATGGGCCAGGCCGACAGCACGTCGTACAGCGGCGTCATGCGGTAACCGCCGCCGCGCTCCAGAAAGATGGAGAAGTTTTTGGCGTGACCGTCTATGGCGGCCATGAGCCAGAACGCCAGCAGCGTCAGCACAAAGCGCAGGCTGTCGGCGCTGGCGTGGGTGCTGCCCGCCAGCAGGGCCAGCACGGCGCGCACGCCGGGGCCGCCATCGCTTTCGTATTTCAGGTCGGGGGGCATGGCGGTGGCCTGGCACAGGTCTTCTTGCGGCAGCCGGGCAATCCATTGCCCGCCATCCACCCAGCGCCTGTCAAAGCGTTCAACGACCAGCGCCTTTTGCCGGCCAAAGGTGGCCATTTGCGTGTCTGCTACATCCAGCCCCAGCGCGCCCAGCAGCTTGTGGCTGAGCCATTCGTTTTCGACCGACGTGCTCAGGTCGGCCCGCATGTTGCCCACCAGGCCAATGGGCAGCTTGAGGATGTGCGTGGTGGGTGTGGCGCCCTGGGGCAGGTGCCACTGGTTGCCCATGCGCAGCAATGCGGTCTTTTCCTGCGCGCCGGCAATAGAGATGCGAAAGTCGGCCCAGGGCAGCCCGGCGTCTGGGGAATCGTCGGTCACGTCAACCAGCAGCGACTCTATCTGCGCGTCTGTCAGCCGCTGGCTTTCTACACGGTCGTGCGCGGGGGGCTCTGTGCCATCGGGCACCAGCTGCACCGCGCCCACGCAATCGCGCCCCACGGCGGCCAGAAGGTCCGCCGCCCGGGTGGACGGTGCGCCAAAGCGGCGGCGCAGGCGGTCGCGAATGCGGGTGGCGTCGGGCAGCAGGTTGTCAAAGTAATGCTCCACTGCGGGGCCCATCACGTCGCCACCGGCCGCGGGTATGGGCAAAGACACCGATAACGCCCGCGCGTTGGGCGACTGGCGCCAGGCGTCGTCGTACCGGAAACCGGGCGTGCCGGTACGCGACCAGAACCACACGCCTACGCGCTGGCCATTCATCCACACCGCAAGATCAGGGAATGCCATGACGCTGCCCCTTACCAGTCAGCCGCCGGGCTTTCGGCACGCGGGGGGGCGGTGGGCGTTGCCTGGCCATAGGTGGCGGTATCGACCAGCTGCAGCCGCGCGTCCAGCGCGTGCAGCACCTGCAACAGCTGGTCAAGGCTGACGGCGCCGGGGTTCTTTTCAATATCGGCCAGCCTGGCCTGCTTGACGCCAATGCGCTGGCCCAGCGCTGCCTGGGTCAGCCCGCGCGCCTTGCGCAACGAACGGATATGCACCGACAGTTGGGCCGGCATGAAGACAGGAAAGGTCTGCAGTGTGTTCATGACAAATACCGCCTTGAAGTGGTATTTGCACTTTACTGTATTTAAGCAATAAATACAAATTATCGTTAATAGGCGATTATTTGAGCGAGCGCCCAAACAGGCTGAACAGCCTTTCCCAATGCCGCTCGGCCCCCGCCTGGTGGTAAATGCCCGTGCGGTGGGGGAACACAAAGCCGTGCTCGGTGCCCGGGTACCACTCCACGCGGTGGGGTGTGCCCGCAGCCTGCAGGGCTGATTGCAGCGTGGCAATGTCTTCGGGCGACGCCCATTTGTCGGTCTGGGCGCAGCCAATGTAGGTGTCGCACAGGATGCGCGGCGCCATCAGGTGGGGTGAATCGGGCTGGTCGGTGACCATCAGCGCGGGGTGAAACGCCGCAAGGGCGCTGACGCGACCGGGGAAGGTGGCCGCGGCCGCCATCACAAACGGACCGCTCATGCAGTAGCCCACGGCGCCGATGCGGCTGGCGTTGGCAGCGGGCAGGGTGTCCACAAAGTCCAGCATGGCCTGGGTATCCTGGGCCACCAGCGCGTTGGTCAATGAATACATGTGGCCCATCATCTCGGTCATGGCAGGCTCCACGCGTTCGCGCAGCCAGAAATCGCGCGTGCGGCGGTAATACAGGTTGGGCAGCACCACGCAATACCCCACGGCGGCCAGGCGCCGTGCCATGTCGTGCAGCTCTTCGCGCTTGCCCAGGGCGTCCATGTAAAACAGCACCACAGGGTGCGGGCCGCCCTCTTCAGGGTGCACCACAAAACTGTTCATGGCGCCATCGGCGGTGGGGATGTCTATGTGCAGTTCGATCATGCGCGGCAGCGTAGCACGGGCAAAGCGTGAAGGCGGGGCCGCGATAAAGTGCGGGCATGACCCCCCTGACCTACACCATCGCCCCCGACATCTTCACCCAGCACCCCGGCTACTGCCGTGGCGTGGTGGTGGCCCGGGGCTTTACCAACGGCCCCAGCGCGCCGGCCGTGACGGCGCTGCTGCGCGAGGCTGAAGCCGCCCTGCGCCGGCGCATCACCGGCAACGTGGCCGAGGTGCCCGAGATCGCCGCCTGGCGCGACGCCTACCGCCGCTTTGGTGCCAAGCCGTCGGAGCATCGCAGCGCCATCGAGGCGCTGGCGCGCCGCGTGCTCAAGCCCGACAACTTGCCCGCCATCAACACGCTGGTGGACATAGGCAACCTGATCTCCATCAAATACCTGCTGCCCGCCGGGGTGCACCCCACCGATGCGCTGAAGCAAGGCGTGACCCTGCGCCTGGCCCAGCCCGGTGACAGCTTTGCCCCGCCCGACGGCAGCCCGGTGGAAACACCGCCCGTGGGCGAGGTGGTGCTGGCCGACGGCGCCACCGTGCTGACCCGTCGCTGGACGTGGCGCCAGGCCGCCAACACCCAGACACTGCCGGATACGAAAGGCGTGTTCTTCAACATAGACGGCCTGCCGCCCACGCACCGCGATGACGTGCAAGCCGCCACCGCCGAAGTGGCCGCGCTGGTGCAGGCCCACTGCGGCGGGGAGGTGCTGGCGGTGCTGCTGGATGCGCGCAACCGGTCGTTTGCACTCAAGGACGATTGATAGATACTCGGTCCAGCTTATTTTCCGGGAGTAGTCCGTGCCCATCTCAGAGCATCCGAACATTCAAAGCGCCAGGGCGCCCATGCAAGACCTTTTGGACGCCGTGCATGGGTTTGAACCTGGCTTTGTGATGGAGCGGTCCCAACCGGAACCAGCCGCGCCCGCAGTGCATGACACCTGCGCCCCTGGGCACAAGAATGCCGCCTGGCCCCAAGAACCCTGCTGCCCTGCCAATAAGCCCTTCCCCAAGTCATGATTTCAATCAGATCGTCGACTACACCGCCTGGGCCTGGCAGTGGGCGACGCGGGCTGTGATTTGTATGGGGCAGCTTTATGAGGAATAACCGGCAGCCGAAACTGTCTCGCCGCTGGTGAGACATTGCCATGTGGGGTAGCTATGTGGCAGATTGCCACATAGAATGCGCCATGGCCAAATCGATACGCATTTCAGACGAGTTGTATGAGCTTGCCTTGCAAGAGGCTGCATTGATGCAGCGCAGCCTGGCCCAGCAGGTTGAGCATTGGGTCAAGCTGGGTGTGGGGCTTGAGCATGCCAAGGGTGTGAGCGTGGACGACGTTCGCGCTGCGTCGCTGCAGTACCGCCATGCGCGTGATGAGGCAGCCGTTCGATCTGGCCGCAGATCGGCAGCCAGCCTGCACGCCATACCGGTGTCGCTGATCAAAAAGTCGAAAATCACCATCCCGCCTGATGCATTCGCCAATGGGCGAAAAAGCTGGTGAGCTTGCTCAAGACCGAGGCGGTCACGCCACCAGAAACGATCGCGAAACTGCTGGGGGCGGCAGGTAGCGAGCTTGTGCTGGTTGGCGGACAGGCACTTGCATTCTGGCTTGCGGAATACGATTTGGTTCTGCGCGACGGCAGCTTGCCTGCCATTACGAATGACGTTGATTTTTTAACGCTGTCCGCCGCAGACAAGGCGGCAGTGCACCGGTTGGCTGGTGTCATCCACGGGCAGACGCTGTTTCCGAATCATCGGGCATTGACGGCGTTGGTGGGGCAAGCCTATTTGGTGCTATCGGCAGATGAGCACCTGAATGTGGATGTGATCTTCAAGGTCATAGGCCTGCGGGGCGAAGACGTGCACAAGCGTGCCGTAAGCGTAGCCCCAGGGCCCAGGCGCCCAGGCTTTCGGGTCATGCACCCGATAGATGTCCTCCTCAGCCGGCTCATGAACCTTTACAAGCTACCCGACAAACAGAATGACAAGGGGCGCATGCAGCTGGCTCTGGCCATTGACGTCGGCCGGGCATTTCTACGCAGCGAGGCTGCGCACATCGAGCCTGCGGCCCAAGCGGTGGGCCGTAGCCCGCTGCAGGGCTACGTGTCAGCCATAGAACGCATGGCCACCGACGACGCCGGGCTCAAAGTGGCCAAGCGCCACGGCTTGCATGTGGCCGATGCCATCGACCCCATGCTGATCCCGGCCGGCGCCTTCTGGACCAAGCGGTGGCCTACGCTTCGCAAGCTGATGTCCCCCGCCTACGCTGAAACGATCACCCCGCCCAAATAACGCACGAACCCTGCGCCCACCTGCGCGAGAATGCGAAACATTGCCCATCCCCAGAAATACAGAGACCATGCCCATCCCCTTCGCCGACCGCCTGAACAACGTAGAAACATCCGCCATCCGAGAGCTGTTCAAGCTGCTGGGCAAGCCCGGCATCATCAGCTTTGCGGGCGGGTTCCCCGACAGCGCCATGTTTGACGTGGCCGGCATCAAGGAGGCCGTCAACCAGGCCCTGACCGATGAGCCCGGCGGCGCGCTGCAATACGGCGCCACAGAGGGCTACAACCCCCTGCGTGAACAGCTGGCCGCCTTCATGGCGACCAAGGGCGTCAAGGGGTTGAACCCCGACGGCCTGATCGTTACCACCGGCAGCCAGCAGGCGCTGGACCTGCTGGGCAAAACCCTGATCAACCCCGGCGACAAGGTCATTGTGGAAGGCCCCACCTTCCTGGCCACCATCCAGTGCTTTCGCCTGTATGGGGCAGACATCATTACCGCGCCCATCGACGGGCAGGGCGTGCAGACCGACACGCTGGAGGCACTGATAGCAGAGCACAAGCCGAAGTTTGTGTACTTGATCCCCACCTTCGGCAACCCCAGCGGCGCGCTGCTGAGCCTGGAGCGGCGCAAGCGCGTGCTGGAGCTGGCCGTGAAATACCAGACCCTGGTGGTGGAAGACGACCCGTATGGCGACCTGTACTTTGGCGACGCGCCGCCGCCCAGCATCTATGCGCTGAGCGACAGCGTGCCCGGCAGCCGCGAGCTGCTGGCGCACTGCGGCAGCATGTCCAAAGTGCTGAGCCCCGGCCTGCGCGTGGGCTGGATGATTGCCCCGCCCGAGCTGCTGGCCCGCGCCACGATGTGCAAACAGTTCAGCGACGCCCACACCAGCACATTTGCCCAGGCCACCGCCGCCCAGTACCTGAAGGCCGGCCGCATGCCCGCCACCCTGGCCAACGTGCGCCAGGTGTACGGCGAGCGCGCCCGTGTGATGGGCGACGCCCTGCGCCGCGAGCTGGGCGGCTCAATAGAGTTTGTGCAGCCCCAGGGCGGCCTGTTTGTGTGGGCACGGCTGACGGGCGCGGGCGGCAAGGTGAGCAACGGCAACGAGCTGGCTAAACGCGCGATAGAGCAGGGCGTGGCCTTTGTGCCGGGGGCGCCGTTTTATGCGTCCAACCCTGACCTGGCTACGCTGCGGCTCAGCTTTGCTACGGCAGATGTGGGGAAGATTGAGGAAGGGGTGGGGAGGTTGGGGAAGGCGGTTTAGTGGTAGCAAGTGACTAGCCTCTTTGAATGGATATATACACATGGCACTACACCCATCCTTTCCCAAATCGCCGTATGAGGTCTTGGACCCGGCGGTGCGTTGGTTCCCTGCAGCAGAGGAAATGCGGGAGACGGCCTACGAGAAGTTGCTGCCACCACTGGTTGCAAAGGTGCGGCAAGAGGTCGGAGCCTGGCGGGCAACGGGATACAAGGGTGCCTCAGACACTTCCAAGGCCCTTTTGCAGTGGTGGTTCGATACCCATCACTTGATTGGGCAGGCAGACGGGACGCAATCCGAGTTCCGCTACTACTTTGCCCAGCGTGAGGCGGTCGAGTCGGTCATCTGGCTGCACGACGTGCGCAAAGCCCGCGACAAGTACGACCTGCTTCGGTTCGACGCCTCGGGTGCCGTGTCGAGCAACATGTTCGACGAGGAGTGGCCCCGCTTCGTGGTGAAGATGGCCACGGGGGCGGGCAAGACCAAGGTGCTGTCGCTGCTGATGGCGTGGAGCTACTTCCACAAGCTGTACGAGACTGACTCCACACTCTCGCGCAACTTCCTGCTGATCGCCCCGAACATCATCGTGCTGGACCGCCTGCGTGCCGACTTTGATGGCCTTCGTATCTTCTTCAACGACCCCGTGCTACCCGACAATGGGCATGCAGGCCGCAACTGGCGGGATGATTTTCAGATCGCCTTGCACATCCAGGACGACGTGCGGGTAGTTCGGCCCACGGGCAACCTGTTCCTGACCAACATCCACCGTGTCTACCTGGGTGAAGTGCCCGAGCCTTCGCTCGACGACGACGACCTGCGAGACTACTTCCTTTCGCCCTTCGGAGACACGCCCGTGGGCAAGACCACGGACAGCAACACCGACCTGGGCGAGCTGATCCGTGAGATCGACGAGCTGGCCGTTTTCAACGACGAGGCCCACCACATCCACGACCCCCGCATGGCGTGGTTCCAGTGCATCCAGGACATCCACCACCGCATGCTGCAAAAGGACTTGCGGCTGTCCATCCAGATCGACGTGTCGGCCACCCCCAAGGCCAACAACGGAGCCATCTTCGTGCAGACCATCAGCGACTACCCGCTGGTGGAGGCCATCGCCCAAAACGTCGTCAAGCACCCCGTGCTGCCCGATGCGGTCAGCCGAGCCAAGCTCACCGAGCACAAGAGCCCCATCGTCAGCGAGAAGTACGCCGACTACCTGGCCCTGGGCGTCGAAGAGTGGCGCAAGAGCTATGCCGAGCACGAGAAGCTGGGTAAGAAGGCAGTGCTGTTCGTGATGGTGGACGACACCAAGAACTGCGACGAGGTGGGCGCCCATCTCGAAAAAGTCTGTCCCGAGTTGCAGGGTGCAGTTCTGGTGATCCATACCAAGGCCAACGGTGAAATCTCGGAGGCTTCGAGCGGCAAGAGCAAGGACGAGTTGGAGCTGCTTCGCAAGCAGTCCAACGAAATCGACACGTGGAAGTCGCCCTATAGGGCCATCGTGTCGGTGCTGATGCTCAAAGAAGGCTGGGACGTTCGCAATGTCAGCGTCATCGTCGGCCTTAGGGCCTACTCCGCCAAGAGCAACATCCTGCCCGAGCAGACCCTGGGCCGTGGCCTGCGACGCATGTACTTCGGCAGTGACCAGCGGGAAACCGTCTCCGTGATGGGTACGCCCGCCTTCATGGATTTTGTGGAGTCCATCCAGAGCGAGGGCGTGAGCTTCGAGCGGGTGCCGATGGGGGGCAACGGAGGCAAGGAACGCCAAGACTCGCTGGTAGTGGAGGTCGAGAAGCATGCCACCACCAAGAACATCGACGAACTGGACATCGCCCTGCCCAGGCTGACACGCCGCTTCAATCGCGAGTTCAAAGACCTGGGCGAGTTGGACCCTTCGTCCTTGGGCAACAAGCCGTTGCCCATCAAGCCATTCACGCCACAAGAGACGCGCGAGATCGTCTTCAAGACCATGCTCGAAGCGGAGGTGGACCACACCATCCAGCTCGACACCAGCGGCGCGGTTGACTTCCGTTCCGTGGTGGCCTTCTTTGCCCGTCAGCTCCTTAAAGAGCTGCGGCTGGTGGGCGGTTATGAACTGCTGTACCCCAAAGTCAAGGTCTTCATCCGAGACCACCTGTTTGACCAGATCGCCGATCTTGAAAGTCCCGTGGTGCTGCGGAACCTGTCCGAGCCCGACGTCAGCAAAGTCATCTTTGACAGCTTTCGCACGGCCATCAACGGCTTGACGATCCGCGAGGCGGGTACATCCCGCATCGAGGGCACCATCAAGCTGCGGGACACGCGACCGTTCCGCACCCAGCCCCGAGGTTTCTTACAGGCCAAGAAATCGGTGTTCAACCGCATCGTGGGCGAGGGCTCTGCTGACGGCTTGGAACTGGCTTTTGCCTCGTTCCTTGACGGGGCCGATGACGTGCAGGCCTTCGGCAAGAACTACATGGCCGTGGGCTTCAAGATCGACTACGTGAAGGCCGGCGGTGAGCTTTCTACCTACACGCCAGACTTCATCGTCCGCACCAAGGGCGGGGCCGTATGGATCGTCGAGACCAAGGGCCGCGAAGAGCTGGACCTGCCGCAGAAGATGCGGCGGTTGGGCCAATGGTGCCAGGACGCCACCGAGGCCAGCAAGGATGAGGGCGGCACGAAGTACGGCTTCGTCTACGTCGATCAAGAAAGTTTCGAGCAGCACAAGCCCTCCACCTTTGCGGGGCTGGTCAGTGCCTTCCGTGAATACCAATACCAAGAACAGGGGGCCTGACCGATGGCACGTCAAGACAAGAAGACCTACGACCTCAGCGAGGCCGAGCAGCGCGACCTGTTCAACCTGATCCAGCAGGGCAAGGCCCTGCCCGAGAAGTACCGCTTCATCCTGTTCGAGGACAAGCGGGAGGTCGAGCTGGTCTGGAACGGCAAGACCCGCGACGTATGCACGACCGTGCTGCCCTTCCAGACACTGGAACACATCGACGAGCCCCGCAAAGAGACCAAGACCCAGAGCGACCTTTTCGACAGCCGTGGTCGGCAGACGAAGGGGTGGTCAAACAAGCTGATATGGGGCGACAACAAGCTGATCTTGTCGTCTTTGAAGGCGGGGCCATTGCGTCAGCAGATTGAAGAAGCGGGTGGCTTGAAATTGATCTATATCGACCCGCCCTTCGATGTAGGGGCCGACTTCTCGATGGACGTCGAGATTGGCGGTGAAACTTTCCACAAGGAACCGAATCTGCTCGAACAGATCGCCTATCGGGATACATGGGGCAAAGGTGCCGATAGTTTTATTGCAATGATCTACGAACGCCTAATTTTGATGCGGGACTTACTTGCTGATGACGGTGCGATTTTTGTTCATTGCGATTGGCGTGTATCTCCTTACATTCGGCTGGCGCTTGACGAGATTTTTGGCAGAAATAACTTCAGGAATGAGTTGTACTGGTATTACTACAACAAGCTCCACGGTGCGAAGAAGCGTGTATTTCCTCGGGCAACAGAAACCATCTTCTATTATCTGAAGAACAATGAGTCCCACTTCCGATTTAAGTTTTTGACAGAAGAGCGTGATGCCCCGGTAAAAAAACTTAAGTACAGCTTTGTCGGAGGAAAAATTGTCAATGACAAAGATGAGAATGGAAAAACCATTACGTACATGAGCACCGAACGTCAAATCGACAATGTTTGGCGACTGCGAGCACTTCAACCAGCAAATCAAAAAGAATGGCTCAACTATCCTACGCAGAAGCCAGAAGACTTGATTGAACGAATAATTGAAGCTTGCAGCGAGCCGGGCGATTTAATTGCCGATTTCTTCATTGGAAGCGGAACGACGGTTGCTGCCGCAGAAAAAATGCACCGTAAATGGATCGCTACAGATCTCGGAAAATTCGCTATTCACACCACCCGGAAGCGGATCATTAGTGTTCAACGAGAGCTAAAGGCTGCTGAGAAGAATTTCCGAGCCTTCGAGGTGTTGAACCTTGGCCGCTACGAGCGGCAGGCTTACCTCAACATCGGTGGCCGCCTCTCGGTAGACCAGCGGGCGGCAGCCTTGGCAGAGAAGGAACGCGAGTTTCGTGACTTGATCTTGCGGGCCTACAAGGCAAGCCCGTTCGGTGTGGAAGGTGCCGCTCAGGACGGCTTCTTTCACGGTGCCCGCAACGGCCGCTTGGTGGTCATCGGGCCGATCAACCTGCCCGTAGGCCGCCTGTTCGTCGAAGAGGTCATCACTGAGTGTCGTAAGCGTGGAGCCTCACGGGCGGACATCCTGGCCTTTGAGTTCGAGATGGGCCTGTTCCCTGCGGTGCTGGAAGAGGCACGCAGCAAGGGCATCGAACTCAGCCCGAAGTACATCCCCGCCGAGGTCTTTGACAAGCGGGCGGTGGACAAGGGCCAGGTCGTCTTCCACGACATCAGCTTCGTCGAGGCCTGTCCCCGGTATGACAAGAAGAACAAGCTCGCCGTGAGCATCGAGCTGTCCGACTTCTCCGTGTACTACACGCAGGGGGCGGCCGAGGCAGCGATTGCCGCCTTGAAGGAGGGCAAGAGCGACGTGATCTGTGAGCAGGGCCAACTCTACAAGATCAGCAAGAACAAGGACGGCGTGGTGAATCGGGAGCGGCTGACCAAGCACTGGACCGACTGGGTGGACTACTGGGCCGTGGATTTCGACTACCTGCAACGCAAAGAGATCATCAAGGTCCCCGTGGGTACCGGTATGGGGGGTGTCGCCAGCCTAGAAGGCTTTGAGCCGCCGCAAGGCGAGTTGAAGCTGCCTGAATTCGAGGAGCGGTGGACGGGCGGCTATATCTTTGAGAACGAGTGGCAGAGCTTTCGCACCCGTCAGAGCCGGGATCTGGAGCTGACGACTGCCGCGCACACCTATGATCGGCCTGGGCGTTACACCGTGGCCGTGAAAGTCATCGATATTTTCGGTAACGACACAATGACGCTGATTCCTGTGAATGTGGGCTGAAGGCCTGAGCTTGGAGCAACCTGTGACCCCATTGACCGATGATGAACTGCTGGCACTGATTGGCGACCTGGAGAGTGACCAGGCCGAGCGAAAGCGCTCCTGGAAAGGAGATGCGCCCGAGAAAGGGCGTCAGGCCGTATGCGCTTTTGCCAATGACCTGCCCAATCACGGTAAACCAGGCGTCCTGTTTGTCGGGATCGAAGATGCCGGTACGCCCGCTAGTGCCGATTTTGTTGTTACGGACGAGCTGTTGCAGACGCTGGCCGACATCAAAACGGATGGAAAAATCACGCCGCCCCCAACGATGACGGTCGCCAAGCGGCAGCTGCTCGGGCGCGATGTGGCTGTGGTTACGGTCTGGCCCGCAGATGCCCCACCTGTTCGGCTGGACGGCCGGATTTGGATCAGAACGGGCCCGCGGCGTGGGCAGGCGTCGGCGCAGGATGAGCGGGTGCTCAATGAGAAGCGCAGGTTCAGAGACCGCTCGTTCGATACGCATCCCGTTGGCGGCAGCTCATTGGATGATCTGAGTCGTACCTACTTCGAAAGCGAATATCTGCCTCAGGCTGTCGCGCGCGATGTTCTGGAGGTCAATGGGCGTTCGTACGAGGAGCGGCTGGCGTCTCTCGGTATGGTCGCGTCGGTGGATGAAGTGACGCCCACTGTGGTGGGCTTGCTAACGCTGGGGAAAAGCCCGCGCACCTGGGTGCCACCCGCGTATGTGCAGTTCCTGCGGATTCGGGGTACACAGTGGGGTGACGCCGTTGTCGACGAGCAGGAAATTGACGGGAATCTAGACACGATGCTTCGGCGCCTTGACGAAAAGCTCAAGGCGACTTTATCGGTTTCAGTTGATTTCACTTCTGGTGTAACTACAGAGGTGCGTGTCACGCCGTATCCATTGACTGCCCTGCAGCAACTTGCACGCAATGCTGTCATGCACCGGACGTACGAGAACACCAATGCACCGGTGCGCATTTATTGGTTTGATGACCGTATTGAAATCAGCAACCCGGGTGGCCCTTTTGGTGCCGTCACAGCTCAGAACTTTGGCCGGCCCGGTGTCAGCGATTACCGCAACCCGGTATTGGCCGGGGTTCTGAAGTCATTGGGCTTTGTGCAGCGCTTTGGCTTCGGCATTGCGGAAGCCCGTCGCGCGTTGGAAGCCAACGGCAATCCTCCTCTGGAGTTTCAGGTGGAGGCCACAACGGTGCTTGCGATCGTTAGGATGGCGAAATGAGCACGCCTGTCCTGACTTTCTTTAACAACAAAGGTGGTGTTGGCAAGACCTCGCTGGTGTTCCACCTGGCTTGGATGTTTGCCGAGATGGGCAAACGGGTTGTGACGATCGACCTTGATCCGCAAGCCAATCTGACTTCGGCCTTTTTGGGAGAAGAGGTGCTGGAGGAGCTGTGGGATCCGCAAGTGCCCCCCCAAGGTGGTGACACCGTCTACAGATGCATAGAACCTTTGACGAAGGTGGGCGATATTCAGGCGCCAATCACGAAAAAAATCAACTCCCGGCTGCATTTGGTACCCGGGGATCTGGCGCTAGCGGGCTTTGAAGACCAGCTCTCTGGTGCATGGACAGAGGCCATGGGGTCGAATCAGAACAATCTGTATCGCCCATTCCGTCTTTTGACGGCTTTCTGGCAGGTGGCGCAGATGGCGGCAACCGCTCACCAAGCAGACATCATCCTGGCGGACGTGGGCCCGAATCTCGGAGCCATCAATCGGTCTGCCTTGATCGGCAGCGACCATGTGGTCATTCCGCTTGCCGCAGATTTGTTCTCTCTGCAGGGGTTGAGAAACCTGGGGCCTACGCTTGCATCCTGGCGGTCGGATTGGAGCAAACGAACGGCTAACTGGGAGGAGCCGGGCTTTGCGCTGCCCCGGGGGGCGATGCAGCCTGCGGGTTACATCCTCATGCAGCACATGGAGCGTCTTTCACGGCCAGTGAAGGCCTACAAGAAGTGGGCAGACCGCATCCCCGGGACTTACCGTGAGAGTGTTATGCGTTCGCCGACCGCTGCGCAGGTCAAGTTCAACGACGGCAATTGCCTCGCTCGGCTCAAGCATTACCGTAGCCTGGTCCCTATGGCACAGGAGGTGCACAAGCCCATTTTTCACCTTAGCTCCGCTGACGGCGCGATTGGCAGCCATTCGCAGGCTGTACGCGATGCGTGGAGTGATTTCAAGGCGCTTGCAGTTTCCATCGCCGAACGCATCAGCCTAGACAAAGATGACACTCTCTGAGCGCGGATAGGGTTTCTCACGAAGACCCAAATTATTAGGTCGTCAGTAACCTCCGTATGGCAGCTTTCTGCGTGGCCTTTGATGTGCAAAAGCGAAATATCAACTCCGCCACATCATCCTCCGGCGCATACAAAAACGCCGCCGACACCCCCAACACCTTCGCCAGGTTCTGCGCCGTCAGGTAATCCGGCATGTGCACCCCCAGCTCATAGCGGTTGATCCGCGTGCTGGCCACAAATTCGTCAATGCCGGCCTGAATGCCCAGCTGCTTTTGCGACAGGCCCGCCGCCAGCCGGGCCTGTTTGAGCCGGGCTCCCCATTGTTTTGCTGAATTGTCTGTCTTGGTCATCGCAGCCCTGTCTGTGTGGGCTACGAGATTCGTAGTTTTTGTATGATTCAGATACTACGAATTACGTAGTACGTATTTCATCAGGGGGAGCCATGCAGTGCACATACACGCCATACCTGCCGGGGGCGCTGGTCTTCAATGGGTTGGCCTGCCGCGTCAACGGCAACGCCATCAAGAGCGAGGGCCGGGTGACGGTCAGTGAACAGGGGTTGATGTACCTGGCCGCAGGCGGTGCGCCGTTGTGGATAGACAAGGCGCAGCTGCTGGGCGTGCGGCGCGGCAAGTTTGGCTTCTTGCCGACTGTGGTGGTGATGCTGCCGCAGGACAGGGTGCTGGAACTGATTGCTGTGGATGCATGGGGCTTGGGCGAGGCTTTGAGTCGTTTGGTCGGCTAAAGACCTCGCCGCTCAGACGGCCTCAAGCCGCTTCATCATGTCCGGGTACCGCGCCACCATGCGGATCAGCAGCGCAGCCTGCGCATTGGGCTTGGCCCGCCCTTGTTCCCAATTCTCCAGCGTGCGCGGGTTGGTGCGCAGATAGCGGGCAAACACGGGGCGCGACAGATTCAGACGTTCGCGGGTGTTCACCACTTCCTGCGCAGACACGTCCGGCGCCGGTTTGGACTCCAACTTGAATGTGCGCAGGGTCAGCTTGCCTTCGCGCTGGCTCATCAGCGCGTCAAAGCCCTCTGTCAGTTCTCCAAAAATGTCGCGTTTGGATTTCATGGTGCATTCAAATGATGCGCAAACCACCCGTGCCTTCTATGACTTCGCCAGTCTCGGGGTTCGCCATCTGTGGCCCGCATAAAGTGTACGCTCTCTGCGTATAGATGAATATACGCTAGAAGCAACATCCTGCTAGCGACTGGTAGAGGCAGCTCACAGCGTCGAGACGGTGCCGCCATCAATGCGGTACTCGAAGCCTGCGGAGGATGCCGAGCGGGGCGACGCCAGGAACACGATCAAATCGGCAACTTCCTGCGGTGTGGCCGCCCTGCCTGTCGGGATGCCGCCAAGCGCATCCATGATGATCTTCTTGCCACCCTCGTGGTCGGTGCCGGCACCGGCGCCCACACGCTTCGCGAAGTCCTCGGAAGCCTCGGTCATGATCCAGCCCGGCGCGACGCTCAGCACGCGAACACCCTTGGGCGTGATTTCACGTGACAACGCCTTGCTGTAGGTCGTCAGCGCCCCCTTGGCCGCAGCATAGGCCGTGGTCGATTCGGGCAGCGGCAGCACACGCTGGATCGAGCTGACATGAATGACCACACCGGAGCCTTGCGCGAGCATAGCCGGCACAAGTTCACGGTCCAGGCGAACGGCCGGCAAGAGGTTCAAACTCAGCTCGGCGAGCCAGTGCTCGTCGGTCAGTGCTGCGAAGCCGCCAGTGGGGGCATGGGAGCCGCCCAGCGCGTTGATCACGAGGTCGACGCCACCCCATTCTTTGAGGACGGAATCGGACAGGCTTTTCACGCCTTCAGCCGTCGTCAAGTCGGCCAGGATGTACGACACACCTTCGACCGGCGCATCCGGCGCTTTGCGGGCGGAAGTCGCCACGCGGGCGCCTGCATCCACCAGCGCACGGACAACTGCGGCGCCAAGGCCCAGGGTTCCGCCCGTGACAACGGCGCGCAGGCCGGTCAGTTGCAGATCGAAGCTCATACCGTCACCTCCGTGGTTGCAATCAGACCGCGGTCAAGGTGGAAGAAGAATTTCATTGATGAAGAGTGCATGGTGTGCTCGTTGGTTGGTGTGGGCCGAATGATGTACCCGCTCATCCATTTTGATAATCGCCTAGAATTCGCATGGACTATGTAGAGAGGAGTATAGAATGAGGGGATCCGACTTTGCCGAGCTCAAGGCTTTCATCGCCGTCGTTGAAAGGCAAAGCTTTGCCCGCGCGGCCGAGCATCTGGGCGTGTCTCCGTCGGCGTTGAGCCAGACCATCCGCCAGCTGGAAAGCCGCATTGGTGCGCGCCTGTTGAACCGAACGACCAGAAGCGTCGCCCCGTCCGCAAGCGGTGAGCAGCTCTATTCGCGCGTGGCGCCGCTGTTCCGTGAAATGGCCAACGCGGTTGCCGAGGCAAGCGACGCCACCGGCCAGATCAGTGGAACTTTGCGGATCAACACCCTAGGGATAGCCGCCAGAACGCTCATTGCGCCAAGACTGCAGCGCTTCCATCAGGCGCACCCTGACGTGGTGCTGGATATCGTGGTGGACGACGCACTGGCAGACATCGTGGCCGGCCGCTTCGACGCCGGCATACGGGTCGGTGGTCAGCTCAAGAAGGACATGATTGCTGTGCGTCTGTCACCCGACATGAAGATGATGGCCGTTGCTTCTCCAGACTACCTGGCCCGCCACGGCACGCCCCAAACGCCCACCGACTTGCACGACCACGCGTGCATCAACTGGCGGCTCCAGATGGACGGGAGGCTCTATCGGTGGGAGTTCGAGAAGCGCGGCAAGCGGCACGAGATTGCCGTCGATGGGCCCGTCGTCACCAACCATGCCGACATCGGCGTGGCGGCAGCGGTCAACGGTCTGGGTATTGCCTACCACTTCGAGGTGGATCAGGTCGGCGAGTTGATCAAGCAGGGGCGTCTTGTGCAGGTCCTGTCTGACTGGACGATTTCCCGTCCGGGCCTGTTCCTTTACTACGCCAACAGGCAGCATCGCCCAGCGCTGCTGGGCTCGTTTATCGACTGCATGTTGGACCGGTAGCCGTTACGGTGAGCCTGTCAGTTCGACGCAAAGCAGTAAAGCCTGCCCGACCCGCCTGTCCTGACCAACGCCTCCTGGCTGCACCCGGCCGACTGGTGGCTGAAGTTCCAGCTCGTGGCCCAGTTGTCGGGCAGGGGGCCGATGCGGTCGTGGTGGCCGACGATGGCCGATCCGTCGGTGCTGCTGGTCCAGGCCTTGCACGTCGTATCTGTCTGCGGCGCAAACGCCGTGCCGTCGGCGCGGCTGCCGGTCAGGATGTCGTGCTCATTGGGCGTGTCGCCGCGGCCTTTGATGATGTTGCCTTTTTCGTCCAGGCCAGTTTCCTTGCTGATCAGGTTGCGCTTGTGCAGGTGCTCCACGTTGTGGGCAATCAGCGCGCCCTTGGCGTTGTGCCACGGGCCGTTGCCGATGCGGTCGCGCGCGTTCACGCCCGGCACGCCGGCTGCGGTGGCCGTGGGGAAGGTGCCCGGCGTGCTCAGGTACGCACGCCAGGTCTTGCCGCCGGCGCCGGCGGCGGTAGCCAGGCGCTGGCACAGCGCGTCGGCGCCGGCCAGGCCGCCCAGGTTGGCGCCCTGGCCGCTGCCTGTGCTGCTGATAAAGAAGGTCATGGGGCCGGTGCTGGGCATGCTGGCGCAGGCGCCCAGCAGGGCTACGGCGGCGGCCGTGACGGCCAAGGTTTTGATTCGGATCATGTGGGGGTCCTTTCGGTATTGCTTTTGCTTTTGTGGCCGGGGGTCCCCAGCGCCAATGCATGCTATGCCGGTTACATGGGCCTGCCACCTAGCAAACACCCGTAGTTGCCGCCGTTCAGCTTCCATTCACCCGCCCTGGGGCAACATGCCTGCACACCCACTCTTCATGCACCCCGGTAGTACCATGCCTGCCATGTCCTTCCTGCCCCTTCGCCCCCAACTCCGCTCGCTCTTGCTGGCCGCGCTT
The DNA here is from genome assembly GCA_943372515.1 of Ramlibacter sp. 2FC. GTDB lineage: Bacteria > Pseudomonadota > Gammaproteobacteria > Burkholderiales > Burkholderiaceae_C > RAM1. The sequence continues at coordinate 38,227 of CALRYY010000024.1, forward strand.
ACCGCGCTGGCGCTGGCCGGCGCGCCTGCGGCCTGGGCCGACGTGGGGCCTGACCAGGCCGCCGCCGTGGCCGCCCAGGCCACCGGCGGGCGGGTGCTGTCGGTAGACCGTGCGGGCCGGGCCTGGCGGGTCAAGGTGGTCACGGGCCGGGGCGAGGTCCGCGTGGTGATGGTCGACGCGGCCTCCGGCCGGCCCATGTAGCTGTTGTGGCCTGACCCATGCGCCTGCTGCTGGTTGAAGACGACGCCCCCCTGCGCCTGAGCCTGGCCCTGCGACTGGAGGCCGACGGCTTTCGCGTCGACCAGGCGGTGGACGGGGAAGACGGCCTGTTTCAGGCGCGTGAATTTCCCGTGGACCTGGCCATCGTGGACTTGGGTCTGCCCAAGCTCAGCGGCACGGCGCTGGTGCAGCAGCTGCGCGCTGATGGCAAGACGCTGCCGGTGCTGGTGCTGACCGCCCGCAGCACCTGGCAAGACAAGGTGGCCGGCCTGGAGGCCGGCGCCGACGATTACCTGACCAAGCCGTTTGAATACCCCGAGCTTGCAGCGCGCATCAAGGCGCTGCTGCGCCGCGCCATGAAGGCGGCGACGGATGTGGTGGTGTTTGGGCCCGCTTCTTCGCCCCTGGCCATTGATCTGGCCGCCCAGGCCGTGTCGCTGGCCGGTGCGCCGCTGGAGCTGACGGCGTTTGAATTCCGCCTGCTTGAGTTTCTGGTGCGCGAACGCGCCCGCGTGGTCAGCAAGCAGGAGCTGGCCGACTACCTGTACCCCCATGACCAGGACCGCGACAGCAATGTGCTGGAGGTGCTGATCGGCCGCCTGCGCCGCAAGCTGGACCCGGCCGGCACGCTGCAGCCCATAGAGACGCTGCGCGGGCGGGGCTACCGCTTTACCCTGCAGCCCACGGCGTGATGACCTTGCCCTCTATCCGCACGCGGCTGATCGGGGCGGGGGCCCTGGTGCTGGTGGCGTTTCTGGCGGTGGCGGGTGTGGCGCTGCAGCGCGCCCATGCCGACAGCGTGCGCGCCGCGCATTTCGCGCGCCTGCAGGGCACGGTGTACCTGCTGCTGGCCGGTGCGGAGCTGGACGCCCAGGGCGCCCTGGTCATGCCGCCCGATCTGGCCGAGCCGCGCCTGGCGCTGCCGGGCTCGGGCCTGTATGCCAGCGTGCTGCAGGGCGCAAGCGGCGCCCGCTGGCAGTCTGCGTCTGCGGTGGGCTTGAGCCTGCCGTTTGCGCGCAGCGCGGCAGTGGGCGAATGGCGGTTTGAAGAAGTGCAGGGCGAGCGGGGCGCCTACCTGTCTGCCAGCTACGGCGTGCGCTGGGCGGGGGTGGGTGGCGCCGGCGTGCCGCTGGTGTTGAGCGTGCTGGAAAGCCGCGCCTCGCTGGACCGCGAATCGCAGGCCTTCAGCCGCACGCTGTGGGGCTGGCTGGCCGGCGCCGGCGTGCTGCTGCTGCTGGCCCAGGGGCTGCTGCTGCGCTGGGGCCTGCAGCCGCTGCGCCGCGTGGCCGCCGAAATTGCCCGGGTAGAAAGCGGCGACCAGGCCGAGCTGCAGGGCCGCTACCCGGCCGAGCTGGCGGGCCTGGCCGGCAACCTCAACACCCTGATCCGCCAAGAGCGCGTGCGCCAGACGCGCTACAAAGAGGCGCTGAGTTTTCTGGCGCACAGCCTGAAAACGCCGTTGGCGGTGCTGCGCAATGCGCTGGGCCAGCCCCACGGTACTTCCGCTGATTTGCCCGCCACGGTAGAGCAGCAGGTCAGCCGCATGGACCACATCGTGCAGCACCAGCTGGGCCGCGCCATGGCCAGCGGCGCCGCGCGCTTTGTGCCGCTGCTGGCGCTGGCCCCGGTGGCGCAGCGCGTGCGCGATTCGCTGGCCAAGGTGTACGCGGGCCAGGCCGTGCAGGTGGTGGTGGATTGCCCGCCCGATCTGGCCTGGCGCCTGGACGAGGGCGATGCGTTTGAGCTGCTGGGCAACCTGATGGACAACGCGGCCAAGTGGGCTCAGGCCAAAGTAGAGGTGCGCATCTGGCAGGAGGGGGCCGCGCTGCGCGTGCAGGTGGACGACGACGGCCCTGGCTTCAAGGAAGACACCCAGGCCGTTCTGCAGCTGCATGTGCGCGCCGATGAAAAGGTCCCCGGCCACGGCGTGGGCCTGGCCGTGGTGAACGACCTGGTGGCCAGCCACGGCGGCACGCTGGTGCTGGGCCGGGCAGACCGGGGCGGCGCGCGTGTAGATGTGACCTTGCCGGGTGTTTGAAACGGGTTGTAAAAGCGCCTGCGCACGGGGTGGTACAGCGGGTTTTGTGCAATCGGTTCAGGAAGCGTTCACCCACCCCGGCGCACCATACAGCTCATGCCAACCAAGGAGCTGTCATGAAGTCAACCTCTGCCACCACCCGTGTCCTTGCCGCCGCTGCGGTCGTGCTGGGCGGCCTTGCGGCCGCAACCGCCGCCCATGCGCGCAGTGATGTGCACCTGTCCATCGGCCTGAACGTGCCGGGCGTCTATGTGCAGCCCGCACCGGTCTATACCCGCCCCGCGCCGGTTTATGTGCAGCCGGCCCCGGTGTATGTGCAGCCCGCGCCGTTTTTTGTGCAACCTGCGCCGGTCTACTACGGCGGCCGCGGCCCCAATGACGCCTGGGGCGACCGCGACCGCGACGGTGTGCCCAACATCCATGACCGTTACGACAACCGCCGCCACCACGGCCATGGCCGCCCGGGCATGAACCACGGCCAGCGCGACATCGACCGCGACGGTGTGCCCAACCGGTATGACCGGGCACCGACGAACCCGTATTACCGCTAGGTGCGCCGCAGCGGCGAAGCTTTCGCCGCGGGCGCTGAATCTCCTCCAAATGGGGGAGGCGCCGCCGCCTGCTTGGCTCTATAAACAGGGCAAAGGAGAGCGGTCATGCCAAAGAAAACATGCTGGCTGCGCAATTGCGCAATGGTTCTGGTCTGCCTGACGGCTTTCCATGCTGCAGCGGATGATGTCTTGCTTCGTGAGCTGGACCTGATGCAGCGATGGGCCGCGCAGAAAAGATTTGCCGATGTTTCGGACCGTGCCGACAGCGCCAATTACAAGCGGCTGGTAGCCCAAACCACCACCATTGCAGTCAAGGAGCGGGCACTCTGGGAGGCCGCCAACTACCACCTGGAGGCCGCTAACGGGCATGATGCCTCCGCCGACAATGCCTATGCCCGTCGTGCGATAGATGCCTGGACAGCCTATGTCGATTTCGCCACGGACCAAGGCGCCGACAAGCGGCTGGTCAGCGCGGTGGAGTTCTTGCAGCGCAGCTATGTGCAGGCGCGCGACTTTGCAGGCATGTTTGGGCATATCTCGGCGCTGCCTCACAAGTATGTGAACCACAACGTGGTCACCCGCTGGGAGGACCGCCTGAAGACATGCGCCGACTACGGCGCCACCTCACGGCAAACCTGGGTGGTGCAAAGCTGCTCCATGACCGAGTGCCGTCAGCCGGTGGGCGACTTTTACAGCTACGTGCAGCAGTGGCTGGGCGAATTTCCCTTGAAGGCAGAGGCGCGGACGATGTTTGCACAGCGTGCCGCCCGTGTGCCCGCAGCCTGCCGCGCCAACTAGGGAGCTGCTCATGAAAACCTGTCTGTCTGCGTTGCTGGCATTCGTGGCCTGCATGGTATGCGTGCCCGCGTCGGCGCAAAGTACGTCGACGCCCACGGGTACGGTCAGTTCGGCGTCACCGGCGTTGAAAATGTACGCTGAACCCCGCAAGATCGGTGTGCTCGAGGACATCGTGGTCAGGGGGGTACTTGTCAACGAGACGCCGGCCAAAATCACGATCAGGGGCGCTCGCATCTGCTTTCCGGCGGACTTTGTCCGCGCCCGCGGCGGCAGCGTCGTGCAGATCTGCAAGGATGTGGCGTGCCCCATGGCCCCGCGTGAGGGCGTCAGCGGGGAGGTGTCCTGCAACAATTGGACAGACGGCGTTCTGCCCGGAAAGCTTCATCCGGTCACCCATGTCGACGTGGCGCCGATGAACCCGCTGAAAGAGGTCACGCGCTACCCGGCGCTGTTCATGTGGACCGAGCGCCCCACCCGGATCGAAATGCATGTTGACTACAGCGGTGCCAATGCGCAGCAGCACACGATTTCCGCAGAGATTTCTGTTCAAACCGTGGCCTCGCTCATCCTGCTGGTGGTGGGAACCTGGTTGGGTGCGGGGCTGCTTGCGTTGTTCTCCGTGGTTCATGCCCGCCGCCAGGGCGGCAATGAAGCCGAAACTCTGGCAAGCCACGCCATGCGCCTGTTCCTGGCGGGCGGGGTGACCGGCACGATCTTCGTTCTGCTGATTCAGCGCATCGGCGACCAGGACCTGCCGTTCAAGTTTGCAGTGAACGACATGCTCGGGGGCGTCATCGTCGGCCTCCTGTCGTTCAAGATCGGAGATGCGCTGTACAAATATTTCTTTGTCCAAAGCCAGGGAGCTGCCCGTCAGTGAACGGACAGCTCCCTGTCCTTGCGCTGGCTTACGCCAGGTCGAACCTGTCCAGGTTCATCACCTTCACCCAGGCCGCTACAAAGTCGTTCACCAGCTTGGCCTGACCGTCGGCGCAGCCATACACCTCGGCCAGCGCGCGCAGCTGGGCATTGCTGCCAAACACCAGGTCGGCCACGGTGGCGGTCCACTTCACGGCACCGGTCTTGCGGTCGCGGCCTTCCAGCACGCCGCCGCCGGTGGCGGCCTTGGCCCATTGCGTGCCCATGTCCAGCAGGTTCGTGAAGAAGTCATTGCTCAGCGTGCCGGGGCGTTGGGTGAACACGCCGTGTTTTGCGCCGCCGGTGTTGGCGCCCAGCACGCGCAGGCCACCCACCAGTGCGGTCATCTCGGGGGCGGTCAGGGTCAGCAGCTGGGCCTTGTCCAGCAGCATCTCGGCGGCGATGCCTTCCATGCCGGGCTGGATGTAGTTGCGCAATCCATCGGCCAGCGGCTCCATCACGGCAAAGGCGTGCACGTCGGTCTGCTCTTGCGTCGCATCTGTGCGGCCGGGGGCAAAGGGCACGGTCACGCTGTGGCCGGCCTGTTGCGCGGCGGCTTCCACGGCGGCGCTGCCGGCCAGCACGATCAGGTCAGCCAGCGATATCTTCTTGCCACCCGTCTGCGCTGCGTTGAATTCCTTTTGCACCGCTTCCAGCTGGGGCAGCACCTGGGCCAGCGCGGCGGGCTGGTTCACGTCCCAGTCCTTCTGCGGTGCCAGGCGGATGCGCGCACCGTTGGCGCCGCCGCGCTTGTCGCCACCGCGGTAGGTGCTGGCAGACGCCCAGGCGGTGCCCACCAGCTGGGGGATGGTCAGGCCCGTCGCCAGTACCTTGGCCTTCAGCACGGCAATGTCCTGTGCGTCCACCAGCCCGTGGTCCACCGGCGGCACCGGGTCTTGCCACACCAGCACCTCTTGCGGCACCAGTGGGCCCAGGTAGCGGGCACGCGGGCCCATGTCGCGGTGGGTCAGCTTGAACCAGGCGCGGGCAAAGGCGTCGGCAAATTCGGCCGGGTTCTGGTGGTAGCGGCGGGCGATCTTTTCGTACGCCGGGTCCATGCGCAGCGACAAATCGGCCGTGGTCATCATGGGCGGGTGCTTCAGACCGGGCACGTGCGCGTCGGGGATCATGTGCTCGGGCTTGCAGTTTTTGGGCGTCCACTGGTGGGCACCGGCGGGGCTCTTGGTCAGCTCCCATTCGTAACCGAACAGCATGTCAAAGTAGCCGTTGTCCCAGGTCGTGGGGTTGGGCTTCCAGGCGCCTTCGATGCCGCTGGTGGTGGTGTGCGCGCCTTTGCCGGACTCAAACTGGTTGGCCCAGCCCAGGCCTTGCTGTTCTACCGTGCCGCCTTCGGGCTCGGCGCCCACCAGCTTGGGGTCGCCCGCGCCGTGGGCCTTGCCAAAGGTATGGCCGCCGGCCACCAGGGCCACGGTTTCCTCGTCGTTCATGGCCATGCGGGCAAAGGTTTCGCGCACGTCACGGCCGGACGCCACCGGGTCGGGGTTGCCGTTGGGGCCTTCGGGGTTCACATAGATCAGGCCCATCTGCACGGCGGCCAGGGGGTTGGCCAGCTCGCGTTCACCGCTGTAGCGCTGGTCGCCCAGCCAGGTGCTCTCGGGGCCCCAGTAGGCGCTTTCGTCGGGTTCCCAGCTGTCGGGGCGGCCGCCGGCAAAGCCGAATGTCTTGAAGCCCATGGATTCCATGGCCACGGTGCCGGCCAGCACGATCAGGTCGGCCCACGACAGGCGGGCGCCGTACTTCTGCTTGATGGGCCACAGCAGGCGGCGGGCCTTGTCCAGGTTGCCGTTGTCGGGCCAGCTGTTCAGCGGCGCAAAGCGCTGCTGGCCGGTGCCCGCGCCGCCGCGCCCGTCGTGGATGCGGTAGGTGCCTGCGGCGTGCCAGGTCATGCGCACAAACAGGCCGCCGTAGTGGCCCCAGTCGGCCGGCCACCAGTCTTGAGAATCGGTCATCAGCGCCTTCAGGTCACTGACTACGGCGTTCAGGTCGAGCTTCTTGAATTCTTCTGCGTAATTGAAGCTGGCGCCCATCGGGTCCGACTTGGCTGAGTTCTGGTGCAGGATGCCCAGGCGCAGCTGGTTGGGCCACCAGGTGGCGTTGCCGGGCGCGCCTGAGATGGCGTGCGCCGTGGCGTGGTGAGAGAACGGGCATTTGGCTTCATTGGTCATAACTATCTCCTGGGCATTGCTGATTGACGATGCATATGAATGTAGGCGGCATGCGGGCCTGGCGCCATTGAGTTTTGCCAATGGCGGCCATAGGCGTGCCGCTGTGGGCGGCTCGCGCAGGCTCAGTCGGCGCCGGGCCAGTCGGCAAAGGGGAAGGGCAGCTCTTCGCTCGCAAAAGTCTCAAAGCTCGCCACCTGGGCCAGGTAGCGGCCCACGCTGCGGCCAAAGCTGCGCAGGCGCATATTGCTGCCGCCCGCAAAGATGGCCAGCACCAGTTGCAGCAGGGCCACGGCGCACAGCACCCATGCGGCCAGCTGGAAGGCAACGGCCATCAGCAGCATCAGCAGCACGCGCGTCCACAGGCTGCGCGGCACGGTCAGGGGGTAGGTGGGGGTGGTCATGGGTGGCCTTGGGGTGTGCAGGTAAAGGTCCATGGTGCGCCTTTTGTGGGTTGGCGGGTTGATGTGGCGCATCAGCCTGCGCCTTTATGCTTGACGGCTGCGCGGCTTGGGCGGCGCCATTTCCCAGAGACCAGGACCTTGACGATGGACGCTGATTCACTGCAACGCCTGGTCACGATGCAAATGCCCTACGGCAAATACAAGGGCCGTGTGCTGGCTGACCTGCCAGGCAACTACCTCAACTGGTTTGCCCGCGAAGGCTTTCCGTCAGGCGAGCTGGGCCGCCTGCTGGCGCTGATGCACGAGATAGACCACAACGGGCTCTCGCATTTGCTGCAGCCGTTGAGGAAGGCATGATTAATCGTACTTTTGACAATACTTTTTGAAGTACCCATAATCGCGCCATGCAATTCCTGACCGCCAACGACATCAAGACCCGGGGCGTCGCCGCCATTGAGGAGTCCCTGGCCCATCAGCCCGAGGCGATGATTTCGGTGCGTGGCAAGGAACGTTTCGTTGTGATGGAGGTTGCCCAATACCAGTACCTGCGTGAATGCGAGCTGGACGCGGCGCTGGCGCAAAGCCAGGCCGATGTGGCGGCAGGCCGGTATGTGGTGGAGTCTGCGCAGCAGCACATGGCGCGGCTGCACGGCCTGCTGGCCGAAGACGCAGCGCCTGCAGCCTCCGCTGCGCCCAAGGCTGCCGCCCGCAAGGCGGCGCGCCCGCGCGCCCGCCCTCGCCCCCGTTAGTCGGGCCATTCGCCGGTTATTCGCAGTTCGCACCATGGCGTACAAGCTGGTCCTGACCGACAGTTACCTCAAGATTGCAGTGCGCTTTTTCAGGCGCCATCCCGAGTTGCTGCGACAGTACGGCAAAACCCTGGCGTTGCTGGAGGCCAATCCACATCACCCGTCGCTGCGCCTGCACGCGCTTGGCGGCAAGCACCAGGGCCTGCATTCGGTATCCATCAACCTGTCTTACCGCATCACGCTGGAGTTGCTGATCCGCGACCAGACCATCACGCCCGTCAATGTGGGCGACCACGACGATGTTTACGGATGAATCACCGAAAAAAAGAATCACCATGCCTGCCGATACAACAGATGCAACCCGATCAGTCGCCCTGTACTGGGATTTTGAAAACCTGCACGCGAGCCTGTGCGAAGACAAGGACCCCGGCGCCTATGCCCGGCCCGACAACCGCTTCAAGCCGCAGGAGCCTTTGGTGGACGTGCAGGCGGTGGTAGACCTGGCCGCGTCGCTGGGCCCCATTGCCATCAACCGCGCGTATTGCAATTGGCAGTTTTTTGCCCGTTATCGTGATGTGCTGATGCACAACGCCATCGAGCTGCACCAGCTGTTCCCGCCCGGTGGCGCCGCCAAGAACGGCGCCGACATCCGCTTGTGCCTGGACGCGATGGAGGATGTGGACCGTTTTGCGCACATTGCCACCGTGGTGGTGGTCAGCGGCGACAGCGACTTCATGCCGCTGGCGCACAAGCTGCGCGCCGCCGGCCGCACGCTGGTGGGCGTGGGCACCCGCAACGCCACCAACCGGCATTGGGCCAGCAGCTGCCACAGCTTTCATTACTACGACGCCTTGCCGCCCAGCGCGCTGGTTGCGCCATGAAGGGGTTGTCTTCGTTGGGTGGTCTGGTGTATTCCACCGAGGCCGGCCGCATGTGCCCTGATTGCCGCCAGCCGGTGGCGCAGTGCGTTTGCAAACAGGCCGCGCGTGCCGTGCCCGCGGGCGACGGCATTGTGCGTGTACAGCGCGAGACCAAGGGCCGCGGCGGCAAGGCCGTGACGGTCATTCGCGGTGTGCCGCTGGACGCTGATGCGTTGGCTGCGCTGGGCAAGCAGGTCAAGACAGCGTGTGGCTCGGGCGGCACCGTGAAAGACGGTGTGATTGAAGTGCAGGGCGATCATGTAGAGCGTGTGATGGCGCTGCTTCGCGAAAAGGGCTACACCGTCAAGCGTGCGGGTGGATAGGGCGTCGTCCTACATGGGCGGCGCAGTGGGGCGATACACTTGCAGCTTTGTCACAGGGGCGGTAGCAAATAAGGCGCAGAATAGCGGCCGTGTTTTGTATCCAAAAGATTAAACATTCATGCCCAATATCGCATCGATTCTCAAGAGTGAAATCTCACGTGTGGCGCGCAAGGAACTGCGTGGTGAAACACAGGCACTGAAAAAATCCAACGCGCAGTACCGCACGCAAATTGCCGAGCTCAAGCGGCGCCTGCAGGCACTGGAGCAGCAAGTCAAACGCCTGGGCAAGGTCACGGCCAAGGTGGCGCCCGCCGCCAAAGAAGCCCCTGCAGCCGCCGGCATGCGCTTAAGTGCCAAGGGATTTGGCGCGCAGCGCCAGCGCCTGGGCCTGTCGGCCGCGGCACTGGCCAAAATCCTGGGCGTGTCGCAACTGTCGGTCTACAAATGGGAAGGCGGCAAAGCCCGCCCCCGCGCCAAACAGCTTGAAGCCATTGCCACGCTGCGCACCATGGGCAAGCGTGAGGCCAATGCCCGTCTGGAAGCCGCTGACGCTCAAAACTGACTGGCAGGCGGGGTGCCCGTAACCTGAATCCCGCCCTGACCCGCCTCACCCTGCAAGCCAAAGCCATGGCCCGGCGCGTGTGGCAATGGGCACGCGCGCACCCCTGGCGCGCCGTGGCACTGCTGCCTTTGCTGCCCGTGCTGTATGTGCTGGTGTTGATCCCGTTCACGCCCA
>CALRYY010000025.1:0-47696 GCA_943372515.1 Ramlibacter sp. 2FC
GCGCGAGCGCATCGCCCAGATCAACCCGGCCTGTGTGGTCAACGGCATCGAGGAATTTGTGGAACCGGCCAACTGGCCGCAGATTTTGCCTGCGGGGGTAGACGCCGTGATCGACGCCTGCGACCAGGTCAAGGCCAAAACGGCCATGGCAGTGTGGGCGCGGCAAACACGCGCCTTGTTCGTCAGTGCCGGGGCAGCAGGCGGCAAGCGCCTGGCCCACAAGGTGGACGTGGACGACCTGGCCCACACCACACACGACCCCCTGCTGGCCCAGGTGCGTTATCGGCTGCGCAAAGAATACGGCGCCCCGCGCGAGGGCAAAACCATGGGCGTGGCCTGTGTGTTCAGCCGCGAAGCCGTGGCCCCGCCGGACCCATCCTGCGCGATCGACGGCGCGGATGGCTCGCTGAACTGCCACGGCTATGGCTCGGTGGTGAGCGTGACGGCCACCTTCGGCCAGTGCGCCGCCGGCTGGCTGCTGGACAAACTGGCCCTGTCGGCCCCCGATAAAACGACGCTATAATTTAAGGCTTTGCCGCAGCCAGCACACCAAATTCTGGCGAACAAGAACGGCAAAAGTGTGCGGGACGTTAGCTCAGTTGGTAGAGCAGCGGACTTTTAATCCGTTGGTCACTGGTTCGACCCCAGTACGTCCTACCAGACATCGAATCCTGCTACCTTGCGGTAGCAGGATTTTTTTTGGCCCCGGCAGCGCCCGTGCATTGCATACTGCGCGCTGCAAACATCCTGGAGCTTTTCTGATGCACGTTCTGGCTGTGACCGCCGTCCGCTACGAGGCCGGCGACCTGGTGGGCCTGTCGCTGGGCCGGGCCGATGCGCTCACCCGCGACTGGATCGTGCCGCCCAAGGAAGTGCCGGTGCTCGAGGTGGTGGACCATCTGGCCGACAGCGAACAGGTGGCCACGCTCTTTCCGGCCGGCGACGGGCAATTGGCGCCCGGCCCCAACCTGCAGATCATCGTGCTGGACAACGGCGTGGAATCGGTGGAGACCGAGGGCGCACCGCCAGGCCAATGCGTGGCCGATCTGCCGCGCTTGTCCTACAACCCGGGGCCTTCCAGCCACCCATAGTGAAGGTTTTCCCGAAAGGAACTTCACATGCAACAGATCAAGGACGTGATGACGCACGATGTGCAGGTCATCAGCCCCGAAGCCCCCATTTCCGATGCCGCCGGCCTCATGCGTGACGGCGGTTTCGGCCTGCTGCCCGTGGGCGAGGACGACCGCATGATCGGCACCATCTCAGACCGCGACATCGTGCTGCGCGCGGTGGCCGAGGGCAAGGACGGCAGCACATCCGTGCGGGACGTCATGACCGGCGGAGGTGTGCACTGGGTCTATGAGGACGACAGCGTCGACAAGGCCGCCGCCCTGATGAGCGAACACCAGGTGCGCCGCCTGCCGGTGGTCAACGCCGAAAAACGGCTGGTGGGCATTGTGTCGCTGGGCGACTTTGCGGTGGAAACGTCTGCCGCGAAACCTGCAGCCAAGGCACTGACGGAAATTTCGCAGCCTGCCTGAGACTCTTGCGTTTTGTGACAGAAAAACGCGGCACGGCGAATCTGCCTGCCGCGTCTTCGCGTAAAAACAGGACCATGGCACAACCCGCTTACGACGACAACTACAACCCCGCCGACCTGAAGGTTGCGATCTCTGAACTCCTGGTGGCCACCGCCGACGGCTCGGATGAGCTGCTGGATGGCTCTGTGCCCGAAGTGCTCAAGCTTTTGCGCCAGCACATGAACATGGACGTGGTGTTCGTGTCGGAATTCACCGGCGGCGAACGTGTATTGCGCCATGTAGACACTGCGCCAGGCGCCGAGGTGCTGGCCGCCGGCCAGTCTGACCCCCTGGAACAATCCTGGTGCCAGCGCGTGGTGGACGGCCGCCTGCCGCAGATGATCCAGGACGCCACATTCTTGCCGGCAGATGCGGCGCCCAAGCCGTCTTTCCCCATAGGCTCGCATCTGAGTACACCCGTGGTGCTCAAGGACGGCAGCGTATACGGCACCCTGTGCTGCTTCAGCTTCACCGCCCACGCCAGTCTGGCAGCGCAGGACCTGAAGAAGCTGCAGTACACGGCCAGGCTGACCGCCGCCAAGATCAATCAGGGCCGCGGCTGGAGGTAACCCATGGCGTCATGCAACGCGATGCGGTAGGTCTGCTCTCCTGGCTCCACCGATTGGCACAATTCCCGGAAACGTTGTGTCAGGCCGTCTGGCGCGTGGACGACGATGTAGTCTTCTGCCATTCCGTGGGAAACACCCTGTAGCGTGACATGCTGATCGTCCAGGGTAAAGGGTGCCGGTAAATGCAGGGCTGCCAATTCGCTGTACAGCTTGTCCTGCGGCGTGTCTCCCCACGCCTCGCGCTTGCTGTCCGGCAGAGCGTCACCGGCGCGTGCGGATTCCAGGCTTGATGCCGGCGAGGGTGGGCGCAGAGCGTCGTCATCGCTATCCGATTCGCTGGTGTGAACCTGCTCCACGATCTGTTTCAGCCTGGTTTCGCCCGCCCGGCCCTGCTCCACCAAAGTACTGCGTGACTCCCCCGCGCCTAACGCCAGCGACGTGAAATAGCGCATTGCGCCATGGGGGTCATTGCCCCCTGGAATGGCATCCTCCAGACCGGTCATCGTCTCCACCGCAAAGCTGTTGACAACCAGCCGCATGGCGCAGTTGTCACGAATACTGTTCAACGTGTCCTGGCGGCCCTTTTCATCGAACAGGTTGTGGCGCAAGGCTTGGCCGCCCTTGCCGTCAACGGTGTCCATCCGGCCACCCAGGCCCAGCGCAGTGATGGCCTTGGCGCCTTCCTGGATCAGGCCAAATCCGCCCCGCAGCGCGCCATACACGATGACTTCACTGGTTTTGTCGAACGGCGCAACAATGCCCTGCAGGCCGGGTGCCAGGCCGGAATTGCCCCCCATCGCCAGGCCGCCATCCAGGGCGGTGGCCACAACCGTGCTCCAGGTCTGGTGCTTGTCCATCGAGGCCTCACTCATGGCGGCACCTTGCGCGTCCACCAGCTTGCTTTCCGGCAGCACCCCCTTTAACGGGGCGCTCAGCGTGTCGCGCACACCACTGCACACCATGCCGGCCAGGCTGGCCCCAATACAAGCGGCAGCCACCATGGGGGAGCGGGTGACGCACCCTGTAATGAATGCGCGCCCCAACGGAATGACTACAGGCGCCAGCCGCAAGGCGTAGTCAACGCACTTGCTCAGGCCGTTGCCTGTACCGCTGCTGCTGGCGTCACTGCGTGCGGTCATCATTTCCGATGCCCGTGTGCCGGCCTTCCAGCCCCCATAGGCGATGGCAGCGCCGCCCAATACGATGACTGGAACCGGGCCCAGTGAAGCAGCGGCCATGCCCACGCCGGTCTTGACGACGTTGCCAACAAGGGCTCCCGTGGTGGCGGAAAACGTCTGCGTTGCCCCCTTGGACAAACCGGTTTTCAGTGCTGTGCCCAAGGTGGAGTACCAGACCTGCCGTGCCGAACGGCGCTCGGGCAAGGGTGGGGTGCTTTCGCGCACGGTGATGTTCGTGTCGGCGTCGCTGGGGGTGTTGGGGCGCGACGGAGTCTGGCTGCCGTAGCGCACGGGGCTTTCGCCAACAGTGAGTGAGGTTTGCACAGCAGGCCTCCTGCTCAGGTCAGCGAGAACGTCTGACGCCATTGCATGGCGGCGGCAACAGCGGTTTGCAGGCCGGCCAGCAGACCCTCGCCCGACGCCTGAGCCAGGGGGTAGACGTACTGCAGGATGACCTGTCCATCCAGCGGATTCAGGCTGAAGGCGGGTGCGCCTTCGCCCAGCATCAGAAGATTGGCGTTCAGCAGTTCTTGCCAGGTGCGGGCTTGCTGATGCTCGGGCACAGGGCCGAACATCACGAGCACGAACGCATGCTCGGGGTGGTTCAGCATGTCGTGCGAGACGCAGACCTCTACCTCGCCCAACTGGGCGGTGAAGGCGGCGACCCCTTCGTTGTTGGGCGCAAGCGGCGGCAGGGCAACCTGCGCTGCAATGCAGAACGCGGCCGCCAGTTCATGAAAAGCAGTTACAGACATGGATGAGCTATTCGGGATTGAGGTCCTCGATGCTCTGCACGCCGTATGACAAACGGGTTAAAAATCCCCGCGCAATCGCTCGCAGATACCAGCGTATAGGTGCGTCAGCTTGCAGCGGGTGCCGCCAGCAGCCCCACCGCCTTGGCCACCTGCACGCAGTCCTTCAAGTGTTCTTCACCCAGGTAGCGGATGGCTGCATAACCCATCAACGCCGCCACGGCCTGGCCGGCCAGGGGCACGTATTTGGCGGCCTGTTTGGCCGTCAGGCGCACGCCGATGGTTTGTGCGGCCTTGATCACCAGGTCGCGGGTGATGAACTTGCCGATCAGCACCGAGCCGACCATGGCGGTGGCTTTTTGCACCCGTTCGCGCTTGTTGGGCGTGAGGCGGTCCAGCTGGTCGGGCGTCAGGCCGAATTCGGCGTTGATTTCGGGGATCAGTCTGGACAGCAGCGCGGCGTCCACGGCCCAGTCCAGCCCGGGGATGGGCACAGCGCTGGCGGCAGCGCCCACCAGGGCGCGGCGGTTCAACGTTTTACGGCTGCGGCGCACGGCCGCCATCAGCTCGGGGTGGCCTGCGGCCAGTTGGAGTGCAGTGGGCATGGCGTCACTTTAGCGCCGCCAGCGCGTGCCGTGGGGCGCCTTTTTAGAGGCGCCGCTTCAGTGCAAACGGCTCACGCCGATGCGGCTTCGATCTGGCCCGACAGCTCCAGCCAGCGTTCTTCCAGCACGGCCAGCTCGTCCGTCACAGCCTTCAGCCGCTTGCCGGCCGTGGCGATGTCGGCCGGGCTCAGCGGGGTGGCCATGCGGGCTTCAATTTCGGCCTTTTCTGCGCTCAATGCAGCCATGCGCTTGTCGGCCTGCTCCAGCTCGCGTTTTAGCGGCTTGATCTGCGTGGCTGCCACCGGTGCCGGGGCGGGCGCTGCAGGCGCGGCCTTTGACGCTTGCACGGCCTGCGCTGCCTCCTTGGCCTCTTCGCGCATGCGCTTGGCCTCGTCCAGCAGGTAGCGCTGGTAGTCGTCCAGGTCGCCGTCAAAGTCGCTCACCACGCCACGGCCCACCAGCCAGAATTCGTCGCACACCGAGCGCAGCAGCGCGCGGTCGTGGCTCACCAGCATCAGCGTGCCTTCAAACTCGTTCAGCGCCACCGCCAGTGCCTCGCGCGTGGCCAGGTCCAGGTGGTTGGTGGGCTCGTCCAGCAGCAGCAGGTTGGGGCGTTGCCAGACCATCATGGCCAGCACCAGGCGGGCTTTTTCGCCGCCGCTCATGGTGCCCACGGGCTGCTTGACCATATCGCCGCTGAAGTTGAAGCTGCCCAGGAAGCCGCGCAGAGCCTGCTCGCCTGTGCTTTCCTTGACCGCGCTGCCCAGCTCGCGGGCCAGGCGCACCATGTGTTCCAGCGGGTTGTCCTGCGGGCGCAGCACGTCCAGCTCCTGCTGGGCAAAGTAGCCGATGTTCAGGCCCTTGCCTTCGGTCACGGTGCCGGCAAGCGCCCCCATTTCGCGGGCGATGGTCTTGACCAGGGTGGACTTGCCCTGGCCGTTGGCGCCCAGGATGCCGATGCGCTGGCCGCCCTGCACCGAGCGGTTCACGCCAGTCAGGATGATCTTGGGTGCGGCGTCTTCCACCTCGTAGCCAAAGCTGGCGCCGGTGATCGACAGCATCGGGTTGGGGATGTTGCCGGGCTCCTTGAATTCGAAGGTGAAGTCCGCCTCGGCCAGCAGCGGCGCGACCTTTTCCATGCGCTCCAGCGCCTTGACGCGGCTTTGCGCCTGCTTGGCCTTGCTGGCCTTGGCCTTGAAGCGGTCAATGAACTTCTGCAGGTGGGCGATCTTGTCCTGCTGCTTGCTGTAGGCCTGTTGCTGCAACGCCATCTGCTCGGCGCGCAGGGTTTCAAACGCGCTGTAGTTGCCGCCATAGCGCGTGAGCTGGGCGGTGGCGATGTGCAGCGTCACATTGGTCACCGCGTCCAGGAACTCGCGGTCGTGGCTGATGACGATCATGGTGCCGGCATACTTCTGCAGCCAGGCTTCCAGCCAGACCAGCGCGTCCAGGTCCAGGTGGTTGGTGGGCTCGTCCAGCAGCAGCAGGTCGCTGGGGCACATCAGCGCGCGCGCCAGTTGCAGGCGCATGCGCCAGCCGCCCGAGAAGCTGTTGACCGGCCCGTGCAGCTCGCTGGATTTGAACCCCAGGCCCAGGATCAGCGCCTGCGCACGCGGCACGGCGTCGTGCTCGCCTACGTCAGCCAGGTCGGTGTAGGCGTGGGCCAGCTCCATGCCGATGTCGGCGTCGTCGGGGTTGGCTTCATACGCCGCCTCAATGGCCGTCAGCCGCTGGCGCAGCTCCAGCAGGCGGGTGTCGCCACCCACCACGAAGTCGGTGGCGGATTCTTCGGTCTCGGGCATGTCCTGCGCGACCTGGGCCATGCGCCACTGTTTGGGCACGTAAAAGTCGCCACCGTCTTCGTGCAGCGAGCCGTTGAACAGGGCGAACAGCGTGGACTTGCCCGCGCCGTTGCGTCCCACCAGGCCGACCTTTTCGCCGGGGTTGATGGTGACGTTGGCGCCGTTGAGCAGCACTTTGGCGCTGCGGCGCAGGATGACATTCTTGAGGGTGATCAAAACAGGGGTTCTCGTTCAGCGCAGTTGCAGCTCGTCGCCATTGAATGTGACGTTCAGCGGGTCGATCAGCACGCGTTTGGGGCCGTCTTCCACGTGCCCGGCAATCATGGCTTCAACGCCCGAACTGCGGGCAATCTCCACCGCGCGGGCGGCGTCGGCAGCAGCCAGGTACAGCGCAAAACCCGCGCCCATGTTCAGCGTGCCATAGGCCTCACGGTCGTCCAGCTGGCATTCGCGCTGCATGAAGTCCAGCACGGCCGTTTTGGGCGGCACGGCGGTGATGCGGTAGGTGAGGGTTTTGGGGTGACGCATGAGCTTGCGCCAGCCATGGCCGGTGACGTTGGCGCTGTAGTGCGGCACGATGCCGGCGGCGGCCAGCGCCTCGGTCACCGGGGAATACAGGGCGGTGGGGGCAAGCAGGGCGTCGCCATAGGTCTGGCCGTTGCCGATGTCGGTGAGATAACCTTGGGGAAGGCGCTCGGCCAGCTTGCGTGCCAGCGACAGGCCGTTGGCATGGATGCCGCTGGCTGCCAGGAACACGATGGCGTCGCCGGCGCCCAGCTTGTCACCCAGCGACAGCCGGCTTTTGGGGCTGACGATGCCGGTGCACGACGCCGCCAGGTCCACCCGGCCGTCGGCCACGATGCCGGCCAGCGCGGGCGTCTCGCCCCCACCCCAGGCCACGCGGCAGATGTCGCAGGCCTTCTTCCAGCCCGCTACCAGTGCTTGGGAGCGCGCGGCGTCGCTGAACCAGTCAGACCCACCCGCGGCCCAGTAGGCCTGCACCACCAGTGGCGTGGCGCCCACGGTGATCAGGTCGTTGACGGCCATGGCAATCGTGTCCTGCGCAATGCCGTCGTAGTAGCTCTTGCCGGTCAGTTTGGCCATTTCGTCGGCCACCAGGGTTTTGGTGCCCAGGCATTCGACGATGGAGGCCAGGTACATGGGCCCCACGTCCACCACATAGGCCGATTCACCGCGCGACGCGGCCACCTCACTGAAGCCGTGGTCGCCCAGGTGGGCGCCGGTGGCGGCGGCTGCGCGCTGCGCCGCGATTTTCAGTGGGTCGATCAGGTCGTAATTGACGCCGGCCTGGTCGTAGGTCAGGGGCGTGCCGGGGAGGGAAGAGCTCATGGGGGTGGCCGGGGCAAAGGGTAACCCCGGATTATCCCCTGTGCGCGGCGTCAGGGGGCTGCCAGGGCTTCGCGTGTGAGCAGCAGCACCTGGTCCTCACCGGCGCTGGTGTCAAGCCACACGGGCTCCAGGGTGGGGAAGGCGGCTTCAAAGTGGGCGCGTTCGTTGCCGATTTCCAGCACCAGTACGGCGTTGGGCGTCATGCGCGCCGGGGCGTCGCGCAGCAGCCGGCGCACAAAGTCCATGCCATCGGCACCGCCGGCCAGGGCCAGACCGGGCTCGGCCAGGTATTCGGCGGGCAGCGCGGCCATGCTGGCGGCGTTGACGTACGGCGGGTTGCACAGGATCAGGTCGTAGGGGCCGTCCACCCCCGCCAGGCCGTCAGACGTCAGGAGCGTCACGCGGTCCTGCAGGCCATGGCGGTCCACATTGATGCGCGCCACGGCCAGTGCGTCGGCAGAGATGTCGGCGGCGTCCACGGCCACGTCCGGGTAGACCATGGCAGCCAGCACGGCCAGGCTGCCATTGCCGGTGCACAGGTCCAGCACGCGACGGGTGTCAGGCGACAGCCAGCTGTCCAGGCTGTCGCTCAGGTCCGGGTCGGCCAGCAGCTCGGCAATGAAGCTGCGCGGCACGATGGCGCGTTCGTCCACGTAAAACGGCACGCCCTGCAGCCAGGCTTCCTGCGTGAGGTAGGCGGCGGGTTTGCGGGTGGCGATGCGCCGGGCCATCAGGTCTGCCACGGCCTGCGCCTGCTGCTCGGTGACAGGCTGGTCGGCAACGCCGTCCAGGTCGTCCAGCGGCAGGCCCAGCTTCCAAAGCACCAGCCAGGCGGCTTCATCAAAAGCGTTGGTCGTGCCGTGGCCAAACGCCACGCCTGCATCTGTGAGCTGCTGCGCGCCCGCTTCAATCAGCGCCAGGACGTTCACAGCGCAGCGTTCAGGTTTTCCAGCGTGCGCCGGTAGATGTTTTTCAGCGGCTCGATGTCGGCCACGGGCAGGTGTTCGTCTATCTTGTGGATCGTGGCGTTGGTCGGGCCGCATTCGATCACCTGCGGGCAGATCTGGGCGATGAAGCGGGCGTCGCTGGTGCCGCCGGTGGTAGACAACTCGGTCTCGATGCCTGTCTCCTCGCGAATGGCGGACTGCACAGCCCCCACCAGGTCGCCCGGCGTGGTCAGAAAAGGCAGGCCGCCCACCGTCCAGCTCAGGTCATAGTCCAGGCCATGGGCGTCCAGCACGGCTTTTACGCGCTGCTGCAGGCCGTCAGGCGTGGATTCGGTGCAAAACCTGAAGTTGAAGTCAATCACCACCGCCCCGGGGATGACGTTGCTGGCCCCTGTGCCACCATGGATGTTGCTGACCTGCCAGCTGGTGGGCAGAAAGAAGGCATTGCCCTGGTCCCATTCGGTCGCTACCAGGGCAGCCAGGGCAGGGGCCACCTGGTGAATGGGGTTGCGCGCCAGCTGCGGGTAGGCGATGTGGCCCTGTATGCCCTTGACCGTGAGCTTGCCGCTCATGGTGCCACGCCGGCCGTTCTTGATCATGTCGCCGGTGCGCTGCACCGACGTGGGTTCGCCGACGATGCACCAGTCGGGCGCGTCGCCGCGGGCCTTGAGCGTGTTGCAGACCACCACGGTGCCGTCGGTGGCGGGGCCTTCTTCGTCGCTGGTCAGCAGCAGGGCGATGGACACCGCCGGGTCAGGGTGAGCGGTCAGGAATTCTTCAATCGCCACCACAAACGCCGCCAGCGATGTTTTCATGTCCGACGCGCCGCGGCCGTACAGCTTGCCGTCCCGGTGCGTGGGGGTGAAGGGGTCGCTGCTCCATTGGTCCAGCGGGCCGGTGGGCACTACATCGGTGTGGCCGGCAAAGGCCAGTGTTTTGGCGCCGGGGCGGCGGGACGTGCGTTTGGCCCAGAGGTTGGTCACCCGGAAGCTGTCCGGGCCGCTGGCGATTGTTTCGCAGGCAAAGCCCAGCGGTACCAGACGGGCCGCAATGATCTGCTGGCAGCCGCCGTCTTCGGGTGTGACCGAAGGGCACGAGATCAGCTGTTCAGCAAGATGGAGTGTTCGTGACATGGTGTCTTTTCCAGTGCCACCGCGGAACCGGCTTTGCCGGGCCGCTGGTGGCGCCCCCTGGGGGGAGGCGCCGCAGGCGCTTCGGGGGGGTTAATGCTTCACATCAAGGGTAATTTCAGTGAACGACGGCTCGTCATCCACATCATCCTCGGGCTCGGCGATCTTGGACTTGTTGGCAAAGTCGTTTTGCAGGCGCCACTGCAGGTTGGTGGGCGAGTCGGCATAGGCAATGCCTTCTTTCTTGTCCACGATGCCTTCGACGATCAGGCGGGCGATGTCCTGCTCGAAGGTCTGCGAGCCTTCGGCCATGGACTTTTCCATGGCTTCCTTGACGCTGGAGAAGTCGCCTTTTTCAATGAACTCGGACACCAGCTTGGTGTTGAGCATGACCTCTACCGCCGGCGCGCGGCTGCCGTGCACGGTGCGCAGCAGGCGCTGCGACACCACGGCCTTCAGCGCGGCGGCCAGGTCGCCCAGCATGGTGGGGCGTACTTCCACCGGGTAGAAGCTCAGGATGCGGTTCAGCGCCTGGTAGCTGTTGTTGGCGTGCATGGTGGCCAGGCACAGGTGACCTGATTGCGCATAGGCAATGGCGGCCGACATGGTTTCGCGGTCGCGGATTTCGCCCACCAGGATCACGTCAGGCGCCTGACGCAGCGCGTTTTTCAGCGCAATCTGCATGCTCTCGGTGTCGGTGCCGACCTCGCGCTGGTTGACCACTGATTTCTTGTTCTTGAACAAAAATTCGACCGGATCTTCAATGGTCAGGATGTGGCCCGTGACCTTTTCGTTGCGCGAGTCCATCATGGACGCGAGTGTGGTGCTCTTGCCGGCGCCGGTGGAGCCCACCATCAGCAACAGTCCGCGCTTTTCCATGATCAGGTCGGCCAGGATGTCGGGCACACCCAGCGAATGCAGCGGCGGGATCTCGGTGCTGATGAAGCGGATCACCGCCGCATAGCTGCCGCGCTGACGCATGGCGCTGAACCGGAAGTTGCCCACGCCTTCAATGGCCTGCGCCATGTTCAGCTCGCCGGTTTGCTCCAGCTCGTCAATGCGCTTGGCTGGCAGCACCTCGGCCAACAGGTTTTTGGTGGCCTCGGGCGGCAGCAGCTGGTTGTTGATGGGGATGCACTGGCCGTTGATCTTGATCAGCGCCGGCGCGTGGGCCGACAGGTAGACATCCGAGGCTTTCTTTTCGCCCATGAGGCGAAGAATGCGTTCCATCGTTGACATGGCCAGTACTCCGTCTATTGTTTTCAGGTCAATCGCGCAGAAGGTCGTTCAGCGACGTCTTGGCACGTGTCTGGGCATCCACCCGCTTGACGATCACGGCGCAGTACAGGCTGTACTTGCCGTCCGCGCTGGGCAGGTTGCCTGACACCACCACCGAGCCGGCCGGGATGCGGCCATAGGTCACGGTGCCGGTGGCCCGGTCATAGATCTTGGTGCTCTGGCCGATGTACACACCCATGGAAATCACCGAGTTCTCCTCGACGATCACGCCTTCGACCACTTCCGAGCGCGCGCCGATGAAGCAGTTGTCTTCAATGATGGTCGGGTTGGCCTGCAGCGGCTCCAGCACACCACCCAGGCCCACGCCGCCGGACAGGTGCACGTTCTTGCCGACCTGGGCGCAGCTGCCCACGGTGGCCCAGGTGTCGACCATGGTGCCTTCGTCCACATAGGCGCCTATGTTCACGTAGCTGGGCATCAGGATCGCGCCTTTGGCGATGTAGCTGCCGCGACGGGCCACGGCCGGTGGCACCACGCGCACGCCGGTGGCGGCCATCTCGTCGGCCGACAGGTGGCCAAACTTGGTTTGCACCTTGTCGTAAAAGCCCAGGTCGCCGGCCTTCATGACGGCGTTGTCCTTCAGGCGAAAGCTCAGCAGCACCGCCTTTTTGATCCACTGGTGCACCGTCCACTGGCCCACGGCCTGGCGGGTGGCCACGCGCAGCTTGCCGGTGTTGAGCTCGGCAATGACGTGCTCGACGGCGTCAGCCACCTCTTTGGAGGCCGACTTGGCCGAGATGTTGGCGCGGTCTTCCCACGCGGCGTCGATGATCTGCTGCAGTTGTTCGCTCATTGGATTCTCAGGTTCTCGATTGGACAAATTGGACGATGCGTTGCGCGGCTTCCAGGCATTCCGCCGTTTCGGCCACCAGGGCCATGCGGATGCGGCCCGCGCCGGGGTTGCTGCCCCGGGCTTCGCGGGCCAGGTAGCTGCCGGGCAACACCGTGACATTGTATTGAGCCAGCAAATCCCGCGCGAAATCAGTGTCGCTGCCCGCGATGCCGGCGTCGCCTCCCGGCACAGAAGCCCAAAGATAGAACCCTGCGTCCGGCAGCGCCACGTCCATCACGCTGGCCAGTACGGGCGTGACCTGGGCAAATTTGGCGCGGTACTGGGCGCGGTTGGCGATCACGTGATCCTCGTCGCCCCAGGCCGCAATGCTGGCGGCCTGCACCGGCGGCGCCATGGCACTGCCGTGGTAGGTGCGGTAGAGCAAAAACGCTTTCATCAGCGCCGCGTCGCCCGCCACAAAGCCGCTGCGCAGGCCCGGCACGTTGCTGCGCTTGGACAGGCTGGTGAACGACACCAGGCGTTTGAAGTCGGTACGGCCCAGCTTTGCCGCGGCTTGCAGCCCGCCCAGCGGCGGCTCGTCGCGGAAATAGATTTCGCTGTAGCACTCGTCGCTGGCAATGACAAAGCCGTGGCGGTCGCTCAGGGCAAAAAGTTTCTCCCATTCGGTCAGCGGCATGACCGCGCCCGTGGGGTTGCCAGGCGAGCACACAAACACCAGCTGTGTGCGCTGCCATACCTCGTCAGGCACGCTGTCCCAGTCGATGGCGAAGTTGCGCGCCGGGTCGCTGGGCGCATAAAAGGCCTGTGCGCCCGCCAACAGGGCTGCGCCTTCATAAATTTGATAGAACGGGTTGGGGCACACAACAACCGCTTCGCGCGAAGGGTCAATGACGGTTTGCGCAAACGCAAACAGCGCCTCACGCGATCCGTTGACGGGCAGCACCTGCGTCGCCGGGTCCAGGGCCAGGCCGTAGCGGCGCTGCAGCCAGCCGGTGAAAGCCTCGCGCAACAAGGGTGAGCCGGCCGTCGGCGGGTAGGCTGCCAGATCTGTTGCCGGCTCGTACAAGGCCGACGTGAGCGTCTTCTTGATGAACTCCGGTGTGGGGTGCTTGGGCTCGCCGATGCCCAGGCTGATGGGACGCAGGGCCGGGTTGGGCGTGACGCCCGCGAACAATTGGCGCAAGCGCTCAAACGGATAGGGCTGCAAACGCGAAAGCAGGGGATTCATGGGTCAAGATTATCCCGGATGCTGATGCGCCTTGACGCGCCTGCGGGCAGGGTCAAGAATGGGCCGCGACCCAAACACAAAGAGATCCAGTCCGAGCTGTTGGGTCGTGTGGAGGCATCAATGGCAGACAGCCAGGCAGACGCTGGGTCGCGGGTCGCGCACGAAGCGCAGCTTGTGCACAGCCGTTTTGGCGATTTGCTCGAATCAACGCCAGACGCCATCGTTCTGGTCAACCAGGCGGGCCTGATGGTGCTGGTCAACGCCCAAGCCGAGGCCGTGTTCGGCTATTCTCGCACCGAGATGATCGGCCAGCCCGTCGAGATGCTGCTGCCCCAGCGCCTGCGCGCCCAGCACCTGGGGCACCGGGGGCATTTCTTCAGCCAGCCGCGTACGCGCTCCATGGGCGCGGGGCTGGAACTGCACGGCTTGCGCAAGGGCGGGCAGGAGTTTCCCGTGGAAATCAGCCTGAGCCCGCTGCGCACCGATGCAGGCCTGATGGCCATGAGCGCCGTGCGCGATATTTCCGCGCGCAAGCGTGCCGAGAGCAAGTTTCGCGAGTTGCTTGAATCTGCGCCCGACGCCATGGTCATCGTCAACCGCGACGGCATCATCGTCCTGGTCAATTCGCAGACCGAAACGCTGTTTGGCTACCGCCGCGACGAGCTGCTGAACCGGCCGATTGAAATGCTGGTGCCCGAGCGCTTTCGCGGGCGGCACCCCGGCCACCGTGCCGGCTTTTTCACCCAGCCCCGGGTGCGTGCGATGGGGGCGGATCTGGAGCTGACCGGCCTGCGGCGCGACGGATCGGAGTTCCCGGTGGAAATCAGCCTGAGCCCGCTGGAAACCGAAGAAGGCCTGTTTGTGTCCAGCGCCATCCGGGATGTAACCGAGCGCAAACGGGCTGAACAGGCACTGCGCGACGCCAACCTGGACCTCAAGAACGCTGCGCTGGTGAAAGACCGTTTCCTGGCCAGCATGTCCCACGAGCTGCGCACACCGCTGAACGCCATCATCGGTTTCACCGGCACGCTGTTGATGGAATTGCCAGGGCCCCTGAACGCTGACCAGAAACACCAGCTGTCCACCATCCAGGTCAGCGCCAGGCACCTGCATTCGCTGATCAACGACCTGCTGGATCTGGCGAAAATCGAGGCTGGCAAGGTCGAGCTGGTGTTTGAGAATGTGGGTTGCCAGGACGTCCTGCAGGAACTGCACGCCGTCATGAAGCCGTCCAGTGCCACCAAAGGGCTGGAGTTTGACGTGCAGTTCCCCGGCCCCGATATCGTCCTGCACACCGACAGGCGCGCCCTGATGCAGATCCTGCTGAATCTGACCAACAACGCCGTCAAGTTCACGCGGCGCGGGCGCGTGACGGTTACGTTTCATCAGAGCCGCGCTGACGGTGGCGGTTTGCGCACGCAGTTTGCCGTGATGGATACAGGCGTGGGCATTGCCGCAGAGGACCAGGCCAAGCTGTTCCAGTCGTTCGCGCAATTTGGTGAGCGTGACACCCGGCGCAACGAGGGTGCAGGCCTGGGCCTGCACCTGTCGCAACGGCTGGCCGGGCTGATAGGCGGGCACATCGAATACCAGGGGCAGCCGGCAGGCGGCAGTTGCTTTACCCTGACTGTGGAGCAACTGACATGAAGGTTTTCCCATGAGCGCACGCGTACTGGTGATTGAGGACAACCCCGCCAACATGGAGCTGGTGCGCTACATCCTGGACAAGTTCGGCTACCAGGTGGACGCCGCCTTTGACGGTGAAAGCGGCGTGCGCCTGGCGCAGGCTTCGCCGCCCGGGCTGGTCATCTGCGATATTCAGTTGCCGGGCATTGACGGCTTTGAAGTGGTGCGCCAGCTCAAGGCCTTGCCGCACATGCGGCCGGTGCCCGTGCTGGCGGTGACCGCCTATGCCATGGTGGGCGACCGCGAACGCGTTCTGGCAGCCGGGTTCGACGGATACATCACCAAGCCAATCGACCCACAGTACTTTGTACAGCAGGTCGCATCCGTGTTGGGTGCGGCCACGCCCAACGCGGCGCCGTCACTGGGCACGTCGGTGGCAACCCTGGGCCAGCGCCTGCCGGCCATGCGTGCCCAGGCGCTGGTGCTGGATGACTCCATCGTCAATCTGGACCTGCTGCGCAGCCTGCTGGAGCCCCCCATGGCATCCAGGTGCAGGCGGCCACCACCATCCGCCAGGCCATGGCGCTGCTGGACGAGCACACGCCGGACCTGATCATCTCCGACATGCACATCGGGCAGGAGCTGGGCCAGGACTTTTACACCCTGGTCAAGGACCGCCCGGCGCTGGCTACCGTGCCGTTCATGTTCCTGACCTCCACCGTTCCGCGTGAGCTGCGCGAGCTGGCACGCGGGCCGCACGGCGCGGACCGCTTCATCACCCGACCGATTGACAACGTGCTTTTGCTGGCCGAGATTGAAAGCTGTCTCGCGTTGCAGCCGGGGCGCTGACATGGCCCATGTACTGGTGGTGGATGACCGGGCGCCCAACCGGGACTATCTGGCGACGGTGCTGGGCTACTACGGCCACACCGTGACCGAGGCGGGCGACGGCGTCGAGGCGCTGGCCAGCATCGGCCAGGTCCGCCCTGACCTGATCATCACCGACCTGCTCATGCCCAATATGGACGGCGAGGAACTGGCGCGCCACCTGCGCGAAAGCCCGCTGACAAAAGACCTGCCGGTGATCTTCTACACCGCAGCGTATTTCGCGCGCGAGGCCGGCGAAATCGCGGCGCGCGTGGGCGTGCGCTGGGTGCAGCCCAAACCGAGCGAGCCGCAGGCGATCATGGACGTGGTGGGCAAGGCGCTGGGGACGCCACAGGTGCTGTCGCGGCCTGCGCAGCGCTGGTCACAAGAGGGGGGCAGCACCGACACGTCGCAGACGTTCCAGGGCTTGAGCCAGCGGCTGGACCAGCTGCTTGACGGTGTGACCGCCCTGACCGGCGCACAGGAAAAGCCGCCCGAGGTGCTGGACGTGCTGCACAGCGTGCATGGCCTGGGCCTGCGCCTGACCAGCCTTGTCAAGCTGGGCATGGAGTCGGCCAGCGAACGCAACCCGGCGGCGCTGGCGGACCTGTTTTGTGGCGCTGCGCAGGACATCCTGAGTGCGCGCTATGTGGGCGTTGTCATGCTGGAGCCACAAAGCGGTGCGCTGCGTCACTTTGCAGCGCGCGGCCTGAACGCGGCCACACAGGCGGCCATGGCGGCCGACATGGCCCAGTGCAGCGCGGCGCGGCGGGTGCTGGCGGATCGCCACCATGTGCGCATGCTGGTGGCCGCGCAGCATGGCGACGAAACCGGGCTGCCCGCCGCACATCCGGCCGTAGGCAATTTCCTGGCCTGCGCGGTGCTGGCGCGCGAAGAAGCCAGCGGCTGGATGTATGTAGCCGAACGGCTGGGCGGCCAGGGTTTTACGGCCGATGATGAGCAGGTGATCCGTGCGCTGGCTGCCCAGCTGGGCGCGGCCTGGGAGAGCGTGATGCTGTACGCCCAGCTGGACAGGCGGGTGGCCGAACGCACCCGCGAGCTGGAGGCGGCCAACCAGGAACTGGAGTCGTTTTCGTATTCGGTGTCCCACGACCTGCGCGGGCCGCTGCAGAGCATCAGCGGGTTTGCAGCGGTGCTGGACCGCAAGTTTTCAGAAATACTGCCCCCGGATGCCCGCCGCTACCTGGACCTGGTGCAACGCAATGCGGTGTGCATGGAAAAGCTCATTGACGAGCTGCTGCGCTTGTCGCGCCTGGGGCACCAGCCGCTGGGGCCGATCAAGCCCGTCTCCATGCAGCGGCTGGCCCGTGAATGCCTGGATGAACTCGCCCCCGAGATCAATCGCCGCGGCATCGAGGTGGCGCTGGGCGAGCTGCCCGACGCCGTGGGCAGTGCCACGCTGCTGCGTCAGGTGCTGGCCAACCTGCTGGGCAACGCGGTGAAGTACACGCGGCGCCAGCCCGAGGCCCGCGTCCAGCTGGGCTGCGAGCCCCTGAACGGCGAGCCGGTGTACTTTGTGCGGGACAACGGCGCCGGGTTTGACATGCAGTACGCGGACTCGCTGTTCGGTGCCTTCAGGCGCCTGCACACCGACGACGAATTTGAAGGCACAGGCATCGGCCTGGCCACGGTGCAGCGCATCGTGACCCGCCACGGCGGGCGCATCTGGGCCAAGGCCGCCGTGGACAAAGGCGCCACGTTTTTCTTTACCCTGGGCGCTGTCAGCGAGAACGCGCGAGCATGCGCTGCATGACCTGGTCCACCGACAGCACGACGGCCAGGCCCAGTGAAATCACCGTCACCAGGGCAGGCAGGTCAAACAGGCTGACGATGCCGGCGCCGCGCGGCAAGGCGGTGCGGTTGGTGGTGGTGCAGATGAATTCGGCTGCCGACATGCCGGTGTAGTGCATGGCGCAGACCGCCGCGCCCATCACCAGCGCGGCTGCAATGCGCAGCAGCACCTTGCTGGTGTTGAAGGCCAGCCACAGGGCTGCAGTGGCGGCCACGATGGCAATGACCAGCGAAATGCCCACCACGTCATAAGCCCACTGGATGTAGCCGCCAAACCGCATGCCGTACATCCCCAGGTAATGCATGACGGCCACACCGCAGCCCAGCAGGGCGCCGGCGCCGGCAATGCGGCCCAGGCTGCCCGGCTTGCGCGCGACAAAACCCAGGGCCAGCGCCGTGGCGCCGATGGCCGCGACCAGCGACACCAGCGTTTCAACAATGGAATAACCCACGCCAATGTCCAGGTCCAGCGCCAACATGCCAATGAAGTGCATGGACCACACGCCAATGCCACCCAGGGCAATCCCGGCTGCACCCAGGTTGATCAGGCTGATCTTGCCGTTGGGCTGCCTGATCTTGCGGGCGGCTGTGAGTGCGACAAACGAACCGATGACCGAAATGGCGTACGACAGAAGTACGAAAGACAGGTTGTAGCTGGTGGTGACTAACGGATTCATTGGACGGTTTTAGTGCTAAGTGATTGATTTTTATAATATTTCACCCTGTAACAAGACGATACAGTTGCTTTGAAAACTGCGAAGTTTCGATCCGCAAGGCCTTGAGTAGCCGAGGGTTATCCGAGCGCCTGGAATCCACGGGCGACCCACACGGCCAGGCACACTTCAGCCGGGGGGCCTCGGGTAACATCACGCCTCTGCCGGGCCATTGGCGCCCGCAGGCAACAGGCTGAAACGCCAACAATTCCAACGGGTTAGCTGTGCGCCTCAATTCGATCAAGTTATCCGGCTTCAAGTCCTTCGCAGAACCCACCAATTTCATGCTGCCGGGCCAGTTGGTCGGCGTGGTGGGCCCCAATGGCTGCGGCAAGTCCAACATCATGGATGCGGTGCGTTGGGTGCTGGGCGAGTCCAAGGCGTCCGAGCTGCGCGGCGAGTCGATGCAGGACGTGATTTTCAACGGCACGACCACCCGCAAGCCCGCCAGCCGTTCCAGCGTGGAGCTGATTTTTGACAACGCCGACCACCGCGCCGGCGGCCAGTGGGCCCAGTTTGCCGAAATAGCCGTCAAGCGCGTGCTGACGCGCGACGGCACCAGCAGCTACTACATCAACAACCAGCCGGTGCGCCGCCGCGATGTGCAGGACGTGTTCCTGGGCACCGGCCTGGGCCCGCGCGCCTACGCCATCATCGGCCAGGGCACGATCAGCCGCATCATTGAATCCAAGCCCGAAGAGCTGCGCCTGTTCCTGGAAGAGGCCGCGGGCGTGTCCAAATACAAGGAACGCCGGCGCGAGACTGAAAACCGCCTGAGCGACACCCGCGAAAACCTCACGCGCGTGGAAGACATCCTGCGCGAACTGAACAGCAACCTCGAAAAGCTGGAAAAGCAGGCCGAGGTGGCCCAGCGCTACAACGGCCTGCAGGCCGACGTGACGCTCAAACAGCATCAGCTGTGGTTCCTCAAGCGCACTGAAAGTGAGCTTGACCAGGGCCGCATCAAGGCCGAAGCCGAAAAATCCGTCAACGACCTTGAATCACGCGTGGCCGACCTGCGCCGCGTGGAGGCGGACCTGGAAACCATCCGCCAGGCGCACTACGCGGCCGGCGACCACGTCAATCAGGCCCAGGGCCTGCTGTACGAGGCCAGTGCCGAGGTCGGCCGGCTGGAGGCCGAAATCCGCTTTGTGGTGGAGGGCCGCCAACGCGTGGAGCAACGCCTGATCCAGTTGAAGGAGCAGGTTGCGCAGTGGGCCACGCGCCGCGACGACGCGCTGGCCGAGACCGAAACCCTGGAAGCCCAAGGCCTGCAAGCCGAAGAAAAAGCCACCATCCTGGCCGCCCAGGTCGAAGACCAGGCAAGACAGCTGCCCGACCTGGAAGACGCCCTGCGCCAGGCCCAGGCACGCGCCACCGAGCAGCGCGCCAGCGTAGGCCAGGTGCAGCAGCAGATCCAGGTGCTGGCGGCGGACCAGCGCAATATTGAAGAACAGTCGCGTGCGCTGACGCTGCGCCGCGAAAAGCTCACGGCGGACCGCAATGCGCTGGACGCGCCCGACGAAGCCCGCCTGGTCAACCTGCAAACGCAGCTGGCCGCCGCACAAGAGACCGCGCAGGTGGCCGACGCCCGCCTGCACGAGCTGCAAGACCAGGTGCCCGCGCTGGACGAAGACCGCCGCACCCGCCAGGCGGATGTCAATGCCCAGGGCGCCCGCCAGGCCGACCTGTCGGCTCGCATGGAGGCGCTGAAGGCCTTGCAGGAAAAGGTGCGCACGGACGGCAAGCTCAAGCCCTGGCTGGCCAAACACGGCCTGGAGGGGCTGCAGGGCCTGTGGAGCCGTATCCACGTGGAGCAAGGCTGGGAAAGCGCGCTGGAAGCCGCCTTGCGCGAACGCCTGAACTCCCTGGAGGTCAGCCGGCTGGAGATGGTTCGTTCGTTCGCCGGTGATGCGCCGCCGGCCAAGCTGTCGTTTTACAGCCCGCCGCAAGCGGGCCTGCCCGAAGCCGCCGGCGCGCTGCCCCGCCTGGCCGACCTGCTGCGCCTGAACGACGCCGGCCAGAAAGCCTTGCTGACCGACTGGCTGCACGGCTGCTACACGGCCGCCAGCTTTGAAGACGCCCTGGCCGCGCGCGCCAAGCTGGGTGCCGGCGAAGTGATCTACGTGCAAAGCGGCCACGCCGTCACTGCCCACAGCGTGAGCTTCTACGCGCAGGACTCCGAGCAGGCCGGCCTGCTGGCCCGTGCCCAGGAAATCGAAAACCTGGACAAACAGCTCAAGGCCCAGGCGTTGATCACCGAAGAAGCCCGCTCGGCCCTGGTACGGGCCGAAGCCGCGTACTCCGACGCATCGCAGCGCCTCATCTCGGCCCGCCGGGAAGCGGCAGAGACGCAAAGCCGTGCCCATGAGCTGCAGGTCGAAACGCTGCGCATGACGCAGCTGGCCGAACAGACCCGCGCGCGCAGTGAACAGATTTCCGCCGACCTGGGCGAAGTGGACGGCCAGCTGGACGATCTGCAGGAGCGCCGCGTGACGGCAGAAGCCCGCTTTGAAGAGCTGGACATGCAGCTGGCCGACAGCCAGGAGCGCCACGCCCAGCTGGACGAGCGCGTGATTGAGGCCGAGCGCAAACTGGCCGAATGCCGTGAGCAGCAGCGCAGCCTGGAGCGCCAGGCGCAAGAGGCCGAATTTGCCCAGCGCAGCCTGCAGGCGCGCCGCGGTGAGCTTAGCCGCGCGATTGAAACCGCCGACCAGCAGGCCGCATCGCTGGCCACCGAAGAGCAGCGCGCCCAGGAAGAGCTGACCCGCCTGACCGACGCAGCCGCGCAGGCCGGACTGCAAAGCGCGCTGTCGGTCAAGCTGGAGCGCGAGCAGGCCCTGGGCGCCAAGCGCAGCGAATACGACGACCTGACCACCAAACTGCGTGCCAGCGACGAACGCCGCCTGCAGCTGGAGCGTGAACTGGACCCGCTGCGCCAGCGCATCACCGACATGCAGCTCAAGGAACAGGCCGCGCGCCTGGGTTTTGAGCAGTACGCCCAGCTGCTGGCTGACGCCCAGGCCGATCTGGAAGCGGTCGCCAAATCCATTGAAGAAGGCAACGTCAAACTGGGCGGGCTGCAGGGCGAGATCGACCGCCTGCACCGCGAAGTGGCCGCCCTGGGCGCGGTGAACCTGGCTGCGCTGGATGAGCTGACCACGGCGCGCGAGCGCAAGCAGTTCCTGGACGCACAGTCGGCCGACCTGAACGAAGCCATGATGACGCTGGAAGATGCCATCAAGAAGATCGACGGCGAAACCCGCGAGCTGCTGGCGGGCACCTTCAACACCGTGAACGAACACTTTGGCAAGATGTTCCCCGAGCTGTTTGGTGGCGGCCAGGCCAAGCTGGTGATGACGGGTGAAGAAATCCTGGACTCCGGCGTGCAGGTGCTGGCCCAGCCCCCCGGCAAAAAGAACCAGACCATCCACCTGCTGTCGGGTGGCGAAAAGGCGCTGACGGCCATTGCGCTGGTGTTTGCGATCTTCCAGCTCAACCCGGCGCCGTTCTGTTTGCTGGACGAGGTGGACGCGCCGCTGGACGACGCCAACACCGAGCGTTATGCCAAGCTGGTCACTGCCATGAGCCGCGAAACCCAGTTCCTGTTCATCAGCCACAACAAGATCGCCATGGAAATGGCCGAGCAGCTGATCGGCGTGACCATGCAGGAGCAGGGCGTGTCACGCATCGTGGCGGTGGACATGGAGTCGGCCGTGTCGATGGCCGAAGCAGCGTGAGGGCCCCGGTATGAGCAACCTCACATTGGGCCTGGCCATTCTGGGCGGGCTGATTCTGGCTGCGGTGGTGGCCCACAGCGCCTGGACTTCGCGCCGCAACGCGCCCAAACAGGCTGAACCCCAGGCGCCCACCGGCGCCGATGATGCAACCGACGCGCGGCGCCTGGAGCCCGCGCTGGACGCCGACGTCATGCCCCCGGCTGCGCCCGAGAAAAGGCCGGGCCTGGATGCGCTGATTGACGTCATCGCCCCCATCGCCCTGGATGGTCCGGCGTCTGGCGACGCCGCACTGGCCGCCATGCCGACCACCCGTCGCGCCGGCAGCAAGCCGTTTGCGGTGGAAGGCTTCAACGACAACACGCGCCAGTGGGAAACCCCGGCGCCAGGCCAGCGCTACAGCGCGTTCCAGGCCGGCGTGCAGCTGGCCAACCGCGTAGGCGCGCTCAACGAGATCGAGTACTCGGAATTTGTCATGAAGGCCCAGGCCTTTGCCGACGCGCTGAACGGCGCGCCTGAATTTCCCGAGATGCTGCACGAAGTGGCGCGCGCGCGCGAGCTGGACCAGTTTGCCAGCGGCCACGACGCCCAGCTGAGCTTTACGCTGCGCGCGCGCAACGCCGCCTGGAGCCCCGGCTATGTGCAGCAGCATGCGGCGCGGCTGGGCTTTGTGCCCGGCGCCGTTCCCGGGCGCATGGTGCTGCCGGCCAGCGTGCCCGGCATGCCGCCGGTGCTGGGCCTGGCCTTTGACACCCAGGCCGCCCTGGCGGACGACCCGGCGCAATCCGCCATCCGTGACGTGACGCTGAGCCTGGACGTGCCCCAGGTGCAGCGCAGCGAGCAACCGTTTGTGCGCATGCGCGAATCGGCCATCACCCTGGCCGCGTCCATGGACGGCATCATCACCGACGACAACGGCCAGGTGATCCGCGTGGAAGGCCTTGACGTGATCGGCGCCGACCTGGAGCAGCTGTACGACACGCTGGACGCGCGGGACTTGTCGGCGGGGTCGCCCCTGGCCAGGCGGCTTTTCTCATGACCCCCCCTGAGTCGGCCTGCGGCCGCCTTCCCCCCTGAGGGGGACGCCACCAGCGGCCCGGCAAAGCCGGTTCCGCGGTGGCCCCGAAAATACATAGCCATGAACGACTTATTTGGCCAGCAGGACCCCGCCGCGCAACGCGTGGCCGAGCTGCATCGGGTGCTGCACCACCATGCGCACCGCTACTACGTGCTGGACGAGCCGGAAGTGCCCGACGCCGAGTACGACCGCCTGTTCAAGGAATTGCAGGCGCTGGAGGCCGAGCATCCGCACCTGCTGACGCCCGATTCACCCACGTTGCGCATCGGTGGCAAGGCGCTGGACGCGTTTGACAAGGTGCGCCACCGCGTGCCCATGCTGTCGATTCGCACCGAGACGGACATTGAGGCCACAGGTGCACTGAACTTTGACGCCCGTGTGCGGCGCGAGCTGGGCCTTGCCGAGGCCGACCCACCGGTGGAATACGTGGCCGAACTCAAGTTCGACGGTCTGGCCATCAACCTGCGTTATGAAAAAGGCGTGCTGGTGCAGGCCGCCACGCGCGGCGATGGCGAGATTGGGGAGGACGTCACGCCCAACATCCGCACCATCGGGCAGATTCCCCTGAAGCTCCCCGCTGAAGCCCCTCTTGTGCTGGAAGTGCGTGGCGAGGTCTATATGCGTCGCGACGATTTCGACCGCCTGAACGAACAGCAGCGCGAAAAGATCGCCCAAGGCCAGAAGAACGAAAAAACCTACGTCAACCCGCGCAATGCCGCAGCCGGTGCCGTGCGCCAGCTGGACTCCACCATTGCACGCCAGCGGCCGCTGTCGTTCTTTGCCTATGGCTGGGGCGAGGTCACGCCGGCGGAGCAGGGCGGGCCCGACTTCCAGAACCACTATGAAACGCTGCTGACGCTGAAGTCCTGGGGCTTCCCGGTGTCGGCCCGCACCACCCTGGCGCGCGGCGCGGCGGAACTGGTGGCCTTCCACCAGGCGGTCGGCACGGAGCGTGACAGCCTGCCGTTTGACATCGACGGTGTGGTCTACAAGGTCAACAGCTTTGCGCTGCAGCGCCAGCTGGGCTTTGTGACGCGCGAACCGCGTTGGGCCGTGGCCCACAAATACCCCGCGCAGGAGCAGCTGACGACCGTGCTGGACATCGACGTGCAGGTGGGCCGTACCGGCAAGCTCACGCCCGTGGCCAAGCTGGCGCCCGTGTTTGTGGGCAATGTGACCGTCACCAATGCCACGCTGCACAACGAGGACGAAACGCGCCGCAAGGATGTGCGCATCGGCGACACCGTGATCGTGCGGCGGGCGGGCGATGTCATTCCGGAAGTGGTGTCAGTGCTGATGGAGCGGCGCGTGCCCGGTGCCGCACAGTTCACCATGCCCACGCATTGCCCCATCTGCGCCAGTGCGGCCGTGCGCGAAGAAGGCGAAGTCAACCACCGCTGCACCGGCGGCCTGTTCTGCGGCGCACAGCGCAAGCAGGCCATCCTGCACTACGCCCAGCGCCGCGCGGTGGACATCGAAAACCTGGGCGAAAAGCTGGTGGACCAGCTGGTGGAGGCGGGCGTCATCAAAACCCTGCCGGACCTGTACCGCATGGGCTTTACGGCCCTGGTGGCGCTGGACCGCATGGCCGAAAAATCCGCGCAGAACGTGCTCGATTCGCTGGAAAAAGCCAAGCACACCACCTTGCCGCGCTTTTTGTTCGGCCTGGGCATCCGCCACGTGGGCGAGGCCACGGCCAAGGACCTGGCGCGCCACTTCGGCAAGCTGGACACCATCATGGACGCGAGCGTGGAACACCTGCTGGAAGTCAACGACGTGGGCCCGGTGGTGGCGCAAAGCATCCGCACCTTCTTCGACCAGCCGCACAACCGTGAAGTGGTGGAGCAACTGCGCGCCTGTGGCGTGCACTGGGAAGAAGGCGAGCCCGCGGCCCGCGCGCCCAAGCCCCTGACCGGCAAGACCATTGTCCTGACCGGCACCCTGCCCACCCTGAGCCGCGACGAAGCCAAGGACATGCTCGAAGCTGCCGGCGCCAAGGTGGCCGGCTCGGTCAGCAAGAAGACCGATTACGTGGTGGCCGGCGCCGAGGCCGGCAGCAAGCTGGACAAGGCCCGCGAGCTGGGGGTGACGGTGCTGGACGAGGACGGATTGCGCGCGTTGCTGGCTGATGGGCCTGTGGGTTGACCCGACCGATCAACATGTCCTTGTTTCTGTACAATGTGAGGCATGCAAGCCGTCACCTATACCCATGCCCGCAACCACCTCACGGCCACGATGGACAAGACCATCGAGGACCATGAGCCGGTGATCATCACCCGCCAGAACGGCGGTGCCGTGGTGATGATGTCGCTG
The DNA here is from genome assembly GCA_943372515.1 of Ramlibacter sp. 2FC. Classification (GTDB taxonomy): domain Bacteria; phylum Pseudomonadota; class Gammaproteobacteria; order Burkholderiales; family Burkholderiaceae_C; genus RAM1. Next base: position 25,380 of record CALRYY010000025.1, read on the forward strand.
GAAGACTTTCAGGCCTGGGAAGAGACGGCGTACCTGCTGAACAGCCCGGCCAATGCCCGCAAGCTCATGAAATCGCTGGACGAAGCCAATCGCGGTAAAACGCAGTCGAAGACCCTGCCGCAGCTTCGCAAACTGGCCGCCGGCTGATCCCGTCCGCCATGGACATCCAGTTCACGCCCACCGGTTGGGCGGAATTCCAGGAACTGCTCAAGCTGGATCGAAAGCTGTTCGTCCGGACGCTTGATTTGATTGAAGCAGTGTCGCGCGATCCTTTCTCCGGCATCGGCAAGCCCGAGCCGCTCAAGCATCAGTTGGCGGGCTGCTGGTCACGTCGTATCAATGACAGGCACAGGCTGGTTTATCGCGTCAACGGGAAGACGCTGATGATCCTCAGCTGCATTTATCACTACGGTGAGTAACGTCGTCAGGCGCCCGGAGGTTTGGCCCGCTCGTCAGCAGCAGGCGCCAGTTCCGGCCGCATCCACAACCACGCCAGCACCACTGCCATGCAGGCAATCGCCAGCATAGCCGCCCAGCGGATCTTCACAAACCACAGCAGCGACACAGCGCTGGCGCTCATGACCACGGTGGCGGTCCATTTGGCGCGGCGGCGCACCACACCGCCGTGGCGCCAGTCGCGCAGGGATTGGCCGAAATGGGGGTGGTCTTCGAGCCAGGCCAGCAGGCGCGGCGAGCTGCGCGCTGCCGCCCAGGCCGCCAGCAACAGGAACGGCACCGTGGGCACCACGGGCAGAAATATCCCCACCAAGCCCAATGCCAGGCTGATCATGGCGATGGTCAGCAACAGCCAGCGAAGGGGGGCCGGTAGACGTGCTGGCCCGGGTTGAGCTGTAACAGCGGGGGATGGGGCAGCAGGTTCAACACGCACGCAGGCATTGTGCCGTTATGCTGGGCGCTTCAGGGCTTTGTGGTGCCACATGACCGTTCGCGACATTCTCAAAATGGGTGACCCGCGCCTTTTGCGCGTGGCGCAGCCTGTGCCGGCGTTTGATACGGATGAATTGCACCTGCTGGTGCGCGACATGTTCGAGACTATGCATGCCGTCAATGGCGCGGGCCTGGCCGCGCCGCAGATCGGCGTGGACCTGCAACTGGTGATCTTTGGCACCGACACCGTCAACCCCCGTTACCCCGACGCACCGCCCGTGCCGCGCACCGTGCTGCTCAACCCGGTGATCACCCCGCTGGGTGATACCGAGGAAGATGGCTGGGAAGGCTGCCTGTCGGTGCCCGGCCTGCGCGGCGTGGTGCCGCGCTGGGCGCGCATTCGCTACACCGGATTTGACCCCTATGGCGACCCCATTGACCGCGTGGCCGAAGGTTTTCATGCGCGGGTGGTGCAGCACGAGTGCGACCACCTGATCGGCAAGCTGTACCCCATGCGGATTCGCGATTTCACTCAATTCGGCTACACAGACGTGCTGTTTCCCGGTCTGGATGCCGGTGACGACGACTGAACACCCGCCCGATCCCGGCTACCGGACCAAACTCGAAACCATTCACGGCGCAGGCGCCGACCTGCAAATGCGCTCGCTGCTGGACCGCCAGCAGTTTCACGACCCCGGCGGCGACGCCGAGGCGCTGGGTATCTCGTCGGCCACCTGGCCGCTGTTTGGCTTGCTGTGGCCCACAGGGCGCGTGCTGGCCCATGCCATGGTGTCGTTCGAGCTCAAGGGCCGGCGCATCCTCGAGCTTGGATGCGGGCTGGCGTTGGCCAGCCTGGTGATCCACCGCCGTGGTGGCAACATCACAGCCAGCGACTGCCACCCGCTGACCGAAGCCTTTCTCCTGGAAAACCTGCGCCTGAACGACCTGCCCGCCATGAAGTACCAGACCGGCCACTGGGACCGGCGCAACCCGGCGCTGGGCCGGTTTGACCTGATCATCGGCAGTGACCTGCTGTACGACCGCGACCAGCCGCAGGCGCTGTCCCAGTTCATTGACCGGCATTCGGGCAGCGATGTGGAGGTGATGATCGGTGACCCCGACCGTGCCAACCACGGCAGCTTCAGCCGCAAGATGGGGGTGCTGGGGTATTCGCACACGCAAACACGTGTGACTTCACTGCCCGACGGCGCGGTCTACAAGGGCCGGCTGCACAGCTACCTGCGCGCCGGCCCGCAGTAGCCCCGCTTCACTGCGCCGAGGCCAGCGCCTCAAGCAGCTCGGTCTCGATCGCGATCTGCGCCTTGTTTTGCTGCAGCTCCGGTCCGTCGATCAGGAAGGTGTCTTCCACCCGTTCACCCAGCGTCGTGACCTTGGCTAGTTGCAGATTGAGCTTGTGGCGGGCCAGCACCCGGGCCACGCTGTACAGCAGGCCGGCGCGGTCGCTGGCCGAAATGCTCAGCAGCCAGCGCTGGGCTTTTTCATCCGGCGCGAGGTGCACGCGCGGCGCCACGGGGAAGCTCTTGACCCGGCGTGACACCCGGCCGCGGCTGGGCGGGGGCAGGGGGCCGGGCTCTTCAATGGTGTGGTCCAGCTCGCTTTCGACCATGCTGATCATTTCGCGGTAGTGCTCGGGCAGCATGGGCGTGACGACCTGGAAGGTGTCCAGCGCGTAGCCGTTGGCGGCCGTGTGGACCTTGGCGTCCAGGATGCTGAAGCCGGCCTGGTCAAAGAAGCCGCAGATGCGCGCGAACAGGTCGGTCTGGTCGGGCGTGTACACCAGCACCTGCAGGCCTTCGCCCACAGCCGAGCGGCGCGCGCGCACGATGCATTTGGCCGTGCCCACATGGCGCGACAGCATGCGCGTGTGCCAGGCGATGTCGCTCGCGTCGTGGCGCATGAAATAGCCCACGTCCAGCGTGCTCCACAACTTTTTGTGGGCCTCGTGCGGCAGGGCGTGCAGCGCCAGCATGATCAGCGCGTCGCGTTTGCGGGCCTCCACCTCGGCGTCGGGGTCGGGGGCGCGGCCGCCCAGCACGCGCAGGGTATAGCGGTACAGGTCCTCCAGCAGCTTGCCCTTCCAGGCGTTCCAGACCTTGGGGCTGGTGCCGCGGATGTCGGCCACCGTCAACAGGTACAGGGCGGTCAGGTTGCGCTCGTTGCCCACGCGCCTGGCAAACGCGGCAATCACGTCAGGATTGCTCAGGTCTTCTTTCTGGGCGATGCGGCTCATGCTCAGGTGTTCCTTGACCAGGAACTCAATGAGCCTGCATTCGTCGCGGTGCACGCCGTGCTGGCGGCAAAACGCGCGCACATCGCGCGCACCCAGCTCGGAATGGTCGCCGCCACGGCCCTTGGCAATGTCATGGAACAGCGCCGCCGCGTACAGGATCCAGGGTTTGTCCCAGCCGGCGGCCAGCTGCGAGCAGAACGGGTATTCGTGCGCGTGTTCCACGATGAAGAACCGCCGCACATTGCGCAGCACCATCAGGATGTGCTGGTCCACCGTGTACACATGGAAAAGGTCGTGCTGCATCTGCCCCACGATCTTGCGAAACACCCACAGGTAGCGCCCCAGCACCGACGTCTGGTTCATCAGCCGCATGGCATGCGTGATGCCCTTGGGCTCCTGCAGGATGGCCATGAACAGCTGGTGGTTCACCGGGTCGTTGCGGAACTTGCTGTCCATGATGTCGCGCGCGTTGTACAGCGCGCGCAGCGTGCGCGCCGACAGGCCCCTGATGCCCACGGTGCGCTGGTACAGCAAAAAGGTTTCCAGGATCGCATGCGGGTTCTGCTGGTACAGGTCGTCGCTGGCCACTTCCAGCATGCCGGCCTTGTCCGAGAACCGGCCGTTGATGGGTCGCGGCTCGTGGGTGCTGGGGTTCAGGCGCTCTTCAATGTTCAGCAGCAGGATCTGGTTGAGCTGGGTCACGGCCTTGGCCGCCCAGTAATAGCGCTTCATCAGTGCCTCGCTGGCGCGGGCCACCAGCCGGCCGTCGGGTGACAACTCGTTGGCATAGCCAAATGATTCGGCCACGGCCGTCTGCAGGTCAAACACCAGCCGGTCTTCACGCCGGTGGGCCAGCAGGTGCAGCCGCGCGCGGATCAGGCTGAGCAGCGCCTCGTTGCGCTTGATCTGCAGCGCCTCAAACGGGGTGGCCAGGCCGCTTTTGGCCAGGTCGTCCCAGGTCTTGCCCAGGCCAGCCGCCCGGGCCACCCACAAGATGACCTGCAGGTCGCGCAGGCCACCGGGCGATTCCTTGCAGTTGGGCTCCAGCGAATACGGTGTATTTTCAAACTTGGTGTGGCGCTGGCGCAGCTCCAGGGTCTTGGCCACAAAGAACGCCTGGGGGTCGATGCCGGCGTCAAACTGTTTGGCAAACTGGCCGTACAGCCTGCGGCTGCCGGTCACGAGGCGCGATTCGAGCAGCGAGGTCTGCACCGTCACATCTTTTTCAGCCTCGGCCACGCAGTCGGCCAGCGTGCGCACGCTGGAGCCGATTTCAAGCCCGCTGTCCCAACAGCTGCCGATAAAGCTCTCGAGCTTGCGCTTGAGGGCTTCGTCGGCATCTGGCGACACGCCGTCGGGCATGAGCAGCAGCACGTCCACGTCCGATTGCGGAAACAGCTCGCCACGGCCAAATCCGCCCACGGCGATCAGCGCAAAACCCGGTGGGAACGCAGCGTGATCCCACAGGGTGCGCAGCGCGTTGTCGGCCAGCGCCGCCAGGCCCTGCAGCAGCTTGCGGATGCCACGCGTGGACGCACCGCCCGCCTGCACGGTCTGCAGCAAGGCGGCCTTCTTGACGCGGTAGTCTTCGCGCAGCGCCTGGATGTCGGCCATGGCGCTGGACCTAGGCCGTGGCGGGGGCAGCTGCAGGCGCGGTCACAAACGCCGGCGGCGGCGGGCTGCCGGCCGACAGCGTCAGCACCTCATACCCGGTCTCGGTGACCAGGATGGTGTGTTCCCACTGGGCTGACAACGAATGGTCCTTGGTGACGATGGTCCAGCCGTCGCCCATTTCCTTGATGTCGCGGCGCCCGGCGTTGATCATGGGCTCGATGGTGAAGGTCATGCCGGGCTTGAGCTCTTCCAGTGTGCCGGGCTTGCCGTAGTGCAGCACCTGCGGCTCTTCATGAAAAACCTTGCCGATGCCGTGGCCGCAAAATTCGCGCACCACGCTGTAGCCATTGCCCTCGGCAAATTTCTGGATGGCATAGCCGATGTCGCCCAGCCGCGCGCCGGGCCTGACCCGTACGATGCCGTGCCACATGGCCTCGAACGTCACGGCGCACAGGCGTTTGGCTGCAATGGAGGTCTCGCCGATCAGGTACATGCGGCTGTTGTCGCCGAACCAGCCGTCCTTGGTGATGACGGTGACATCAATGTTCATGATGTCGCCTTTTTTCAGCGGCTTGTCGTTGGGGATGCCATGGCACACCACATGGTTGAGCGACGTGCACAGAGACGCCGGGTAGGGCGGGTAGCCGGGCGGCTGGTAGCCCAGTGTGGCGGATTTCGTGCCCTGCACGTTGACCATGTAGTCGTTGGCCAGGCGGTCGATCTCGCGCGTGGTGACGCCGGGTTTGACATGCGGCGTCAGGAAGTCCAGCACCTCGGAGGCCAGCCGGCAGGCTTCACGCATGCCGCGCACGCCGTCGGCGTCTTTGTAGGTAATGCTCATGGGGCCTGATTATCCCATTCGGTGAAATCCCCCGCAGGTAGAATTCAGGGTTTGTACGGGGCTGCCCATTCAGCGCAGCGCCCAACCGGCTTCCAAGACCTCCTCAAGGCCACCACGTGACCCTGCACATCACCCAGTTTGAGGGCGGCAATGCCCTCAGTGACTTCCGAGTCCAGCAACTCCTGCCCCGCCTGCAAGCCATCCATGACCGCATCACGGGTATTGCGGCGCGCCATGTGCATCTGGTGGCGTCAGACGCGCCGCCACCCGAGGGCGACAAGGCCCGGCTGGCCTCGCTGCTGGTCTACGGCGACCCGTACACCGGCCCCACCGATGGCGAGCTGATCGTCGTCACCCCCCGTTTGGGCACCGTCTCGCCCTGGGCCAGCAAGGCCACCGACATCGCCCACAACTGCGGCATCGCCATCAAGCGCGTGGAGCGTCTGACTGAATACCGCCTGACGGTCAAGACCGGTTTGCTGGGAGGGGGTGCCCTGACTGACGCCCAGCGGGCCGCCGTGGCGGCCCTGCTGCACGACCGCATGACCGAAAGCGCCATGTTCGACCGGGCCCAGGCGCTCAACCTGTTCACTGAGCTGCAGGCTGCCCCCATGGAGGATGTTGACGTGCTGGGCGGCGGCCGACCCGCGCTGGAACGCGCCAACAGCCAGTTTGGCCTGGCCCTGGCAGACGATGAAATCGACTACCTGGTGAAGGCGTTCACCGGCCTCAGGCGCAACCCGACCGACGTGGAATTGATGATGTTCGCGCAGGCCAACAGCGAACACTGCCGCCACAAGATTTTCAACGCGGCCTTCACCATTGACGGCGTGGCGCAGGACAAGAGCATGTTCGCCATGATCCGCCATACCCACCAGACCAGCCCGCAGCACACGGTGGTGGCGTATTCGGACAACGCCTCGGTCATGGAAGGCTGCGACGTGCAGCGCTTCTGGCCCGGCGACGGCCAGCGCTATGGCAAGACGGACGCCACCCACCATGTGCTGATGAAGGTGGAAACGCACAACCACCCCACGGCCATCAGCCCGTTCCCGGGCGCCAGCACTGGTGCGGGCGGCGAGATCCGCGACGAGGGCGCCACCGGCCGCGGCTCACGGCCCAAAGCGGGGCTGACGGGCTTTACCGTGTCCAAGCTGTGGCCTGAAGAGTCCTCGGACGTATTCGGCAAACCCGAGCACATTGCCAGCCCGCTGCAGATCATGACCGAGGGCCCGCTGGGCGGCGCCGCATTCAACAACGAATTCGGCCGGCCCAACCTGCTGGGGTACTTCCGCGAATACGAGCAGACCCTGTCCAGCGATGTGGACAGCATCCGCCGCGGTTACCACAAGCCCATCATGATCGCCGGCGGCCTGGGCACGATTGATGCGCGCCTGACGCACAAGATTGAATTTCCGCCTGGCTCGCTGCTGATCCAGCTGGGTGGCCCGGGCATGCGCATCGGCATGGGCGGCAGCGCAGCCAGCTCCATGGCCACGGGCGCCAACGCGGCCGAGCTGGACTTTGACTCCGTGCAGCGCGGCAACCCCGAGATCGAGCGCCGCGCACAAGAGGTCATCAACCATTGCTGGGCACAAGGGGACGCGAATCCGATTCTTGCGATCCATGACGTGGGCGCGGGCGGTTTGAGCAATGCCTTCCCTGAATTGACGAACGACGCCGGCCGTGGCGCGCGGTTTGACCTGCGCGCCGTGCCGCTGGAAGAGTCCGGCCTGGCGCCGAAGGAAATCTGGTGCAACGAGAGCCAGGAACGGTATGTGATGGCGATTGCGCCGGAGTCTCTTGAGCAATTCAAGTCCTTCTGCGAGCGTGAACGTTGCCCGTTCTCGGTGGTGGGTCTGGCAACGGATGAACGCCAACTGGTCGTGGCCGACGAGGGCACCGCCAGCCCGGTGGACATGCCCATGAACGTGCTGCTGGGCAAGCCGCCCAAGATGCACCGTGACGTGAAGACGGTGGCGCGCCAGTTCCAGCCCATTGACCTCACAGGCGTGAAGCTTCAGGACGCCGCCATTGCCGTGCTGAGCCACCCGACCGTGGCGTCCAAGCGTTTCCTCATCACCATCGGCGACCGCACCGTGGGCGGCTTGAGCCACCGCGACCAGATGGTCGGCCCCTGGCAGGTGCCGGTGGCCGACTGCGCTGTGACATTGGCCGACTTCACCGGCTTTGCCGGCGAGGCCATGAGCATGGGCGAACGCACGCCGCTGGCCGCCATGAACGCGCCTGCGTCGGGCCGCATGGCGGTGGCTGAAGCCATAACCAATCTGCTGGCCGCACCCATTGAGCTGCCCCGCGTCAAGCTGTCCGCCAACTGGATGGCCGCCTGTGGTGAGCCCGGTGAAGACGCTGCGCTGTACGAAACCGTGCGCGCCGTGGGCATGCAGCTGTGCCCGGCGCTGGGCATCAGCGTGCCCGTGGGCAAGGACAGCCTGTCCATGCGCACGCAATGGAACGACCAGGGTGAAAAGAAAAAGGTCACATCCCCCGTCAGCCTGATCGTCAGCGCCTTCGCCACGCTGGCTGACGTGCGCGGCACGCTCACGCCGCAGCTGGACGCCACCGAGGCCGACACCACGCTGGTGCTGGTGGACCTGGGCCGTGGCAAGAACCGCATGGGCGGCAGCATCCTGGAGCAGACGCTGAACCAGACCGGCTGCACCGACGCGGCCGGCGTGCCCGACCTGGATCAGCCGCAAGACCTGGTGAACCTGGTCAACGCCGTGAATGCACTGCGTGCCAAGGGCCAGGTGCTGGCCTACCACGACCGCAGCGACGGCGGCCTGTTCGCGGCAGCCGCTGAAATGGCCTTTGCCGGCAATGTGGGCGTGGCACTGAACGTGGACATGCTGGTGCTGGAAGGCGACGGCATCAGCGACAGCCGCATGGACACCGGCGACGCCAAGAACTGGGCCGGCCAGGTCGGCGCCCGGCGCGAGGAGCTGACGCTGCGCGCCCTGTTCAGCGAAGAGCTGGGTGTGCTGCTGCAGGTGCGTACGGCGCAGCGCAACGAGGTTATGCAGACGCTGCGCGAGCATGGCCTGAGCGCGTTCAGCCACTTCGTGGGCAAGACCCGTCCGCAAGCATCAGCCATGGACGTGGGCAAGGGCGAACTGCAGGTGTGGCGCGACACCAAGGCCGTGTTCAGCGCGAAGCTGGCCGACCTGCACCAGGTCTGGGACAGCGTGAGCTGGAAGATCTGCCGCCAGCGTGACAACCCCGCGGGTGCGGATGCGGAGCATGCCGCCACAGGTGACCCCGCCAACCCAGGCCTGCATGTGTTCCTGCCCAACGCCACGCCGGCAGCCCCCGCCATCCACACCGCCCGCCCCAAAGTCGCCATCCTGCGTGAGCAGGGCGTCAACTCCCATGTGGAGATGGCTTACACCTTCACCGAAGCCGGCTTTGACGCCTACGACGTGCACATGACCGACCTGCAGACAGGCAGGGCTCGCCTGTCGGACTTCAAGGGCGTGGTGGCCTGCGGCGGCTTCAGCTATGGTGACACATTGGGTGCAGGCATCGGCTGGGCGCGCAGCATCACGTTCAACCCGGTGCTGGCCGACCAGTTCAAGGCCTTCTTTGGCCGTACTGACACCTTCGGCCTGGGTGTGTGCAACGGCTGCCAGATGTTTGCCGAGCTGGCCGACATCATCCCCGGCGCACAGGCCTGGCCGCGTTTCACCACCAACCGCAGCGAACGCTTTGAGGCGCGCCTGTCGATGGTGGAAGTGCTCGAATCGCCCAGCCTGTTCCTGCAAGGCATGGCGGGCGCGCGATTGCCGATTGCCGTAGCGCACGGCGAGGGCTATGCCAATTTTGCGTACCGCGGCGACAAGGCCAGTGTGATTGCTGCCATGCGCTATGTGGACAACACCGGCGCGCCGACGGAGGCGTACCCCTTCAACCCCAACGGCAGCCCCGGCGGCCTGACGGCGGTGACCACGGCCGACGGGCGCTTTACCGCGCTCATGCCGCACCCCGAGCGGGTGTTTCGCAACATCCAGATGAGCTGGACATCAGGCGACAAAAGCGCCCACAGCCCCTGGATGCAGATCTGGCACAACGCCCGGCGCTGGGTGGGGTAAGCAGCGTGGCGTCTATCCAGCGCCTGGAGCCCGGCCATGCCGTGGCCTACCGCGCGCTCATGCTGGACGCCTATGCCCGCCATCCCGACGCCTTCACCTCCAGCGTGGCGCAGCGTGAGGCTTTGCCGCTGGCCTGGTGGCAGGCCCGCCTGTGCACCGACCCCCTGGCGGCGGAACTGGTGCTGGGTGCGTTCACCGGCAGCACCCTGACCGGCGCGGCCGGCCTGTCGTTCGAGACGCGTGACAAGGCCCGGCACAAGGCCACGTTGTTTGGCATGTACGTGCCTGAAACGCAGCGGGGTACCGGAGTCGGGCACCAACTGGTGCAGGCCGCGCTGGCGCAGGCCCGCCAGCGCCCGGGCATCCGGCAGGTGCTCCTGACCGTCACCCAGGGCAATCTGGCGGCGCAGCGCCTGTATGAGCGTTGCGGTTTTGTGGCGTTTGGCGTGGAACCCCGCGCGGTGGCGGTGGGCGAAGGCTTCGTCAACAAGGTGCACATGCTGTGCGACCTGCGCCTGGCGGCAAGCACCGATTGACGGCGCAGCGCGAGCAGGCAAGATTGCCGCTGACCCTGCAGGATCAGCCATGAACGCCACCACCAACCCCATGCCCTCGGGCCCGCCCGCCAACGACCGGTTGCACGCCCTGCGCTGGCGCGACCCCTTCGTCTGGCTCGCCGCGGGCGGCCGCGATCTGGCGCGGGCATGGCGCGTGTCGCTGCTGTTTGGCGTGTGTTTCTGGCTGATGGCCGTGGTGCTGGGCGCGGTGTTTCGCAGCCTGCCGGAATACACCATGTCTTTTGTGTCGGGCTGCTTTCTGGTCGGGCCGTTCCTGGCCATGGGCCTGTATGAATCCAGCCGGCGGCGCGCCATGGGTGAGCCGCAAGACCTGGGCGCGTCATTGACCTGTTGGGACACGCACCTGGGCAGCATGGGCATGCTTGTGCTGGTCCTGGTCGTGCTGGAGCTGTTGTGGGGCAGGGCGTCGCTGGTGGTGTTTGCGGTGTTCTTCAACACCGGCATGCCGTCCACCACAGGCGTGGTGCAGGCCATCTTCAACCCTGAAAACTGGGAATTCGTGGCGGTGTATTCCGTGGTGGGCGGCGTGTTTGCAGCGCTGGTGTTCTCTACCTGCGTGGTGTCCATTCCCATGATCCTGGACCGTGACACAGACGCCATCACGGCCGGCCTCACCAGCATCCAGGTGGTGCTGGGCCACCCGGGCGTGATGCTGCTGTGGGGTGCGCTGATCGTGGCGCTGCTGCTGGCGGCCATGCTGATGCCCTGGGCGCTGGGGGTGCTCATCATCGGGCCGTGGCTGGGGCACGCCAGCTGGCATGCCTACCGGGGCAGCGTGCGGTAGACCCGCGCCTCAGGTCGTGTCGTCGCAGCTGGCCAGCAGGGTGGTCACTGCGCTGTCTACCAAGGGCGCAAGCTCGGCGTCTGCTTCTATCTGGGCCTGGACGCTTTCAACCATCGCCAGGAACCTGGGGTTGCTGGCCACAACGGTACCGAACTCCGCACTCAGGACACTTTCCAGAAACACCTGGAACACCTTTCGACGGCGTTGCGGGTCTGTGACTGCCAGCAGCCGGACCCGGTTGGCAATGATTTGGGCAAGCTCCATGGACCCATCCCCCGCAGCCTCCTGAGGTGCGTCGCCTGTTGCCTTGGCTGGCGCAGCCTGTCCCCGAGGGGCAGTGACATCACCCCGGTCCACCCGCTGGCTGCGCAAGGCGGCGGCTATTTGCTGAATCCGGTTCTGTAGGGGGTCCATGCGTAATCTGTCCACACCATTGGGAATTTATTTAGAAGCCCGGCGAATAGCCCTGCGCCGCAGTGGGGTTTGTCCGCCATTAAACAAATTCGCGCTGCCGGGGATGAGCTTGGTGAGTTGTTCCAGTGGGGGTGGCCCCCTGGAAAGACAAGACACAAGATCATATTTGCAGGGGCATCCTCATCATGGTAGCGATTACGGGCGGCAGCGAACTCAATTCCGGCGTTCTGACAAACCTCACCACAGGGCAAAACAACGCGCCTGAGACCACAGAAGGGCAGGCCCCGGCCGGCAGCAATCCGCCGGCGCCCCAGGACCTGCAGGACGGACTGGCCCCCCAGGACCAGGAGGCGGGCAGCTTCCAGACCTACAACGCGCAGGGCCAACTGGTCGACTCCAACGGCAATCCGCTCAACCCGGTGACTGGAACGGCGGATCATGATCTGCTGGAGGGAACGGCCGGCGCTGACCACCTGGAAGGCCTGGACGGCAATGACGAGCTGCTGGGTGCCGACGGGGACGATGTGCTGGACAGCGGGGCAGGCAATGACGTCATGGTTGGCGGTGCCGGCAGCGACACCTACCTGTTTGGCACGGGCGACGGACTGGATGCCATCTTGAATGCCGGCTCCGGTGAAGGCGATGATGACCATGAATCCACGACCGACGTCTTGCGGTTCAAACCGGGCGTGACGGCCGATGACCTGGCTTTTTCCCGGGACTATCTTGACCTGGTTGTCACATTGCTCGCAACGGGCGAAGAAGTTGTCCTCGAAGACTATTTTCATGATGACGAAGCGGGTCAGGTTGAGGTCAACCCCGTCAGCGTGGACCGCATCGAATTTGACGATGGAAGTGTGCTCACCGACGCGGACATCGACCAGAAGCTGCACACCGGTACGGCGCAGGACGAAGACATTGAGGGAACCGGCGCTGACAACCTGATTCAGGGCGGCGGAGGTTACGACTATCTTGTTGGTCACGGGGGTAACGACACCCTGGCCGGTGGCTCAGGCGATGACGGGGTTGAAGCAGGGCCTGGGGATGACCTGATGGACGGCGGCACCGGCAACGATGTGTTGCAGGGCGGCAGCGGCAACGACACCTACCTGTTTGGCCGGGGCGATGGCCACGACATGATCGTCAATGGCAACTATCACACGGACTACAACGACGGCCCGCAGGACGACGAGGCCACCACGGTCGATGTGCTGCGCTTCAAGGAAGGCGTCAGCGCGGCCGACCTGGACGCCAAACGCAACGGCGACCACCTGGTGCTGGTGATCCGCGGTACGGCAGATCAGGTGACCCTGCTGTACTACTTTCTGGACAGCCCGCAAGGCGAGCATGTGGCCAACCACCAGTACAGCGTGGACGCCATCGAATTCGCCGACGGAAGCGTCCTCACCGACGAGGACGTGGTCCAGAAAATCCTTCAGGGCGCCGCCGCCGAAACACTGCACGAAGGTGACGCAGACGGCAACAGGCATGCGGGCGCGCCGGGCAACGACGTCTATCTGTTCGGCCGGGGCAGCGGGCAGGACCAGATCTACAACGGTGACGAGGCAACCTGGGCGCCCCAGGCTGATGAGGCCACCGCCACCGACATCCTGCGCTTCAAACCCGGTATCAGCGTGACCGACCTGGTTTTCCGACGCAGCAATGCCAACGACCTGACCATCCGGATCAAGGGCACGCCAGATCAGGTCACCGTGTATGAGTACTTCGATGCAGATTCAGTCAACCGCGCGATGGCGATGGACCGGATCGAATTTGACGACGGCAGCCTTCTGGACCAAGCGACCATCTTTGCGGGCTTGCTCACAGGTACGAGCGAGGACGACGCACTGATCGGCTCGACCAGTGACGACACGCTGGACGGCGCTGCGGGCAATGACCTGCTGCAAGGCGGACAGGGCAGCGACACCTATCTGTTTGGCCGCGGTGACGGCCAGGATGTGGTGCGCAATAACCAGTACCCCGGCCAACCCGACCCAAACGAGTATCCTTATTACGACGGCGCCTATCTGGAAGACGATTACGACAGCGCCACGGACGTGCTGCGCTTCAAGCCCGGTATCACCGCGCAGGACCTGACGTTACGCCGCAGCGGCGCGCACCTGTTGCTGGCCGTTAAAGACACGACCGACCAGATCACGGTAGAGGGCTTCTTTGCCCTGAACGACATCAACCACGACTACGGCGTGGACCGCATCGAGTTTGCCGATGGAAGCACGCTGAGCGATGCGGACATCAGGGCGTTGTCCATTCAGGGCACTGATGGCGACGACACCCTGCAGGGCTTCGCGACTGATGACGTGCTGGACGGCGGCGCGGGCAATGACCTGCTGCAAGGCGGCCAGGGCAGCGACACCTACCTGTTTGGCCGGGGCGACGGCCAGGATGTGGTGCGCAACAGCACAGCCGAAATCTCGGCGGACCCCAACGACTGGCGTTATCAGTACAACTATTACCTGGAAGGCGACTACGACAGCGCCACAGAGATACTGCGCTTCAAGCCGGGCATCACGGCGGCGGACCTTGTCATGCGCCGAAGCGGCGCGCACCTGGTGCTGGGCATCCGGGACACGACCGACCAGATCACAGTCGAGGGCTTTTTTGCCCGCAACGACATCAACCACGACTATGGGGTAGACCGCATCGAGTTTGCTGACGGCAGCACGCTCAGCGACGCCGACATCCTGGCCATGCCCATAGGGGGCACCGATGGCGACGACACCTTGGTGGGCTTTGCGACCGACAACGTGCTGGACGGCGGCGCGGGCAACGACCTGATGCAAGGCGGCCAGGGCAGTGACACCTACCTGTTTGGCCGCGGTGATGGCCAGGATGTGCTGCGCAACAACCAGTACGCCGGTCAGCCCGAGCCCAACGGCTATCCCTACAACTACGGCTACTACCTGGAAGGCGACTACGACAGCACCACGGATGTGCTGCGCTTCAAGCCAGGCATCACGGCGGACGACCTGACCATCAGCCGCGACGGATCGCATCTGGTGCTGGGCATACGGGACACGACCGACAAGATCACGGTAGAGGGCTTCTTTGCCCTGAACGAGATCAACCGCAACTACGGAGTGGATCGCATCGAATTTGCCGACGGCAGCACGCTGAGCGACGCAGATATTCTGGCCATGCCGCTGGTGGGCACGGATGGCGACGACACCCTGCATGGCTTTGGGGCCGACGATGTGCTGGACGGCGGCGCGGGCAACGACTTGCTGCAAGGCGGCCGGGGCAGCGACACCTACCTGTTTGGCAGGGGCGACGGCCAGGATGTGGTGCGCAACAGCCTGGTCCCTGGCCTTGTGGACCCGATGAGCTGGGAATACTTTGATGGCAATTACCTGGAGGCTGACCACGAAAGCGCCACGGACGTGCTTCGATTCAAGCCTGGCATTACTGTGGACGACCTGGTCATCAACCGCAATGGCGCCCACCTGGTGCTGGGCATCAAGGACACCAACGACCAGATCACGGTGGAGGGCTTTTTTGCGCAGAACACCATCAACCGCGTGTCCGGCGTGGACCGCATCGAGTTTGCCGATGGCAGCACACTCAGCGACGCGGACATCCTGGACATGCCCATCGAGGGCACCGACGGCGACGACTACCTGAGCGCCCTGGAATCGGGCAGTGAAATGCTGGGCCGCGGCGGCGACGATACGCTGGTGGGCGGCAGCAGCAATGACAGACTCGACGGCGGAACCGGCAACGATGTGCTTCGAGGCGGACAGGGCAGCGACACCTACCTGTTTGGCAGGGGTGACGGCCAGGACGTTCTGCGCAACAACCAGTACGCCGGCCAACCCGATGAGGGAGGGTATCCGTACATCTATGGCGATTACCTGGAAGGCGACTACGCCAGTGCCACCGATGTGCTGCGCTTCAAGCCGGGCATCACGGCGCAGGACCTGGTCATCGGCCGCGACGGTGCCCACCTGGTGCTGGGCATCAAGGACACAACCGACCAGATCACCGTAGAGGGCTTCTTTGCCCTGAACGAGATCAACCGCGACTATGGGGTAGACCGTATTGAGTTCGCCGATGGCAGCACGCTGAGCGATGCAGACATCCTGGCCATGCCCATGGTGGGCACGGATGGCGACGATACGCTGCTGGGCCTGCGAGGCGACGACGTGCTGGACGGCGGCGCGGGCAATGACCTGATGCAAGGCGGCCGTGGAAGCGACACCTATTTGTTTGGCCGCGGTGATGGCCACGATGTGGTGCGCAACAGCCGGGCTGTGGACCGCTCCTACCCCTACGACTACCAGTACGTGGAGGGTCTGGAACTGGAAAGCGACCATGCCAGCACCACCGACGTGCTGCGGTTCAAGCCCGGCATTACGGCCGCGGACCTGACGGTTCGCCGCTACGGAGCCCACCTGATCGTGAGTATCAAGGATACGACCGACGAGATCACGGTCGAGGGCTTCTTTGCCCTGAACGATGTCAATCACGACTATGGGGTGGACCGTATTGAATTTGCTGACGGCAGCACGCTGAGCGATGCCGACGTCCGGGCCATGATCATCGCGGGCACCGACGGCGACGACGAATTGTTGGGTTTTGCGGCCGATGAAGTACTGGACGGCGGCGCAGGCAACGACGTGCTGCAAGGCGGCCAGGGCAGTGACACCTACCTGTTTGGCCGCGGCGACGGCCAGGATGTGGTGCGCAACAGCCAGGTCGTTGATCAGGCGGACCCCAATAGCTGGCAGTACAGCTACAGCGACTACCTGGAAGACGACTACGACAGCACCACGGACGTCCTGCGGTTCAAGCCAGGCATCACGGCGCAAGACCTGGTCATCAGCCGCAATGGCGCGCACCTGGTGCTGGGCATCCGCGACACAACCGACCAGATCACAGTCGAAGGCTTTTTTGGCGGCAACGACATCAACCACAACCATGGGGTGGACCGCATCGAGTTTGCCGACGGCAGCACACTCAGCGATGCAGACATCCTGGCGATGCCGCTGGTGGGCACCAATGGAGACGATTACCTGCGCGGACTGAATTCCGGCGGCGTGATTCAGGCGCTTGGCGGTAACGACGAACTCGTGGGCGGCAGCGGTGCTGATGCGCTGGACGGCGGCGCGGGCGACGATATGCTGATGGGTGCCAACGGCGCTGATACGCTGGATGGCGGCGCGGGCAATGACCTGATGCAGGGCGGCCAGGGCAGCGACACCTACCTGTTTGGCCGGGGTGACGGACAGGATGTGCTGCTCAACAGCCAGTACGAAATATCAGCCGACCCCGGGGACTGGCGCTACTACTACGGCTACTACCTGGAAGGTGATCGTGCGGATGCTACCGATGTGCTGCGCTTCAAGCCGGGCATCACCCTGGCCGACATTGAAATGGCGCGCGACGGCGCACACCTGATACTGAAAATCAAGGATAAGACTGACCAGATCACCGTCAAGGGCTTCTTTGCACTCGACCGCATCAACCACGACTATGGCGTGGACCGCATTGAGTTCGCAGACGGCAGCACCCTCAGCGACGCAGACATCCTGGCCCTGCCCATGGTGGGCTCAGAGGGTGACGACAGCCTGACGGCTCTGGACGGCGGCAGCGCGATGCAAGGCAGGGGCGGCAACGACCAACTGGCC
Organism: Ramlibacter sp. 2FC; assembly: GCA_943372515.1. Lineage (GTDB taxonomy): Bacteria > Pseudomonadota > Gammaproteobacteria > Burkholderiales > Burkholderiaceae_C > RAM1. The sequence goes on from CALRYY010000025.1 coordinate 42,504, forward strand.
GGGCGCAGCGGCGACGACACCCTGGACGGGGGTGCCGGCAACGACCTGATGCAGGGGGGGCAGGGCAGCGACACCTACCTGTTCGGCCGGGGCGACGGCCAGGATGTGGTGCGCAACCACAACATAGGTGCCGATGAAACTGATCCTGGGGCGTGGCCCTACATCTATGGCGGCTATCAAGAGGGCGACCACGCAAGCTCCACCGATGTCCTGCGGTTCAAGCCAGGCATCACCGCGCAGGACCTCACGATCAGCCGCAACGGGGCGCACCTGGTGCTGGGCATCGCGGGCACCGACGACCATGTGACGATAGAGGCCTTTTTTGCCGACAACAGGGTGGACCATGGCTACGGCGTGGACCGCATCGAATTTGCCGACGGGAGCATGCTGACCAACGAACAGATCCGCGCGGCCGCCCCACCGGTGGGTACGCAGGGTGATGACAAGCTCTACGGGCTGGAGGGGGACGACACGCTGGACGGCGGCGCGGGCAACGACCATTTGCAGGGCGGGCAAGGCAGCGACACCTACCTGTTCGGGCGAGGCGACGGCCAGGATGTGCTGCGCAACTTCCGCATGGAGGGTGACAGCAACTACCCTGGCAGCTGGTACAGCTCGAGACTGGAGCCGGACGAGAACGTGGCGGTAGACGTCTTGCGTTTCAAGGAAGGCATTGCCGCACAGGACCTCGTGATCAGCCGTAGCGGCCCACACCTGGTGCTGGGCATCCGCGATACCGCAGACCAGATTACCGTCGAAGGCTACTTTGCGCTGTTCGACATCAACCACGACTTTGGCGTGGACCGCATCGAATTTGCCGACGGCAGCACCCTGAGCGACGACCACATCCGTGCGGCGGTGCTGACCACCATCATCGGCACCGAGGGCGACGACACGCTGGATGCGGCGCAGATGTTCAGCCGGGTCGAGGGCGGCGCCGGCAACGACACGCTGAACGGCCAAAGCGGGGCCGATATGCTGGACGGCGGCACGGGCAATGACCTGATGAAAGGCGGCGGCGGCGGGGACACCTACCTGTTTGGCCGTGGCGATGGCCAGGACACGGTACGCAACCACCTCTACTACCAGAATGAGCCGGACCCGAACGGCTACGGGTATACCAGCGGCTACTACAAGGAAAGCAACGCCGCCACCACCACCGACACCCTGCGGTTCAAGGAAGGCGTCAGCAAGGGCGACCTCACCATCAGCCGCAATGGCGCGCACCTGGTGCTGGCCATCAACGGAACCACGGACCAGGTGACTGTTGAGGGTTTCTTTGCCCTGGGCGGAATCAACCACGACTACGGCGTGGACCGCATCGAGTTTGCCGACGGCAGCACCTTGAGTGACGAGGAAATCCTGTCGGTGCTGACCGTGGCCAGGACGGGGACCGCCGGCAATGACAACCTGGTGGGCGCTGACGAAATGTTCAGCCGCATGGACGGCGGCGCCGGCAATGACGTGATGGTCGGCGGGCAGGGCAATGACACCTATGTGTTTGGCCGCGGCGATGGCCAGGACGTGGTGCGCAACAGCAAGTATGCGAACCAGCGCGACCCCAACGGCTTTCCCTATTACTACGGCGCTCCGTACGCGTACTACAACCTCTATTACTACGACGACTACTACTACAACGCCTACCGTGAGGCAGATTCCGCCACCACCACGGACATCCTGATGTTCAAGGAAGGTGTGTCCGCGCAGGACATCGTCATGACGCGCGACGGCGCTCACCTGGTGTTCAACATCAAGGACAGCACCGACAAGGTCACGGTCGAAGGCTTTTTCGCCCGCAACAGCATCAACCACGACTACGGGGTAGACCGCATCCAGTTTGCTGATGGCAGTGTGCTGACCGATGAGGCCATCCGGGCTGGCGTCATGCAGCCCGGCACGGCCGCCAGCGAAATGATCTACGGCCTGCAGACCGATGACACGGTGGACGGCGCGGGAGGCAACGACACGCTGCAAGGCGGTATGGGCAACGACACCTATGTGTTCGGGCGTGGTGACGGCCAGGACGTGGTGCGAAACAGCCGGTACACGCAAGTGGACCCCAATGGGCACCCCTACAACAACAGCACCTACTACCCCTACTATCTGGAGCGTGACTCCGGCTACACCACGGACACCCTGCGGTTCAAGCCGGGCATCACTGCAGCGGACCTGACGGTCAGGCGCAACGGTGCGCACCTGGTGCTGGGCATCACGGGGTCTGCGGACCAGGTCACGGTAGAAGGCTACTTTGCGCGCAATGAAATCGATCATGCCTATGGCGTGGACCGCATCGAATTTGCCGATGGCACAACGCTGGGCGACGCCGAAATTCTTGCCATGGTGGTCACCGGCGGCGCCGGCAACGATGTGCTCACAGGCTTTGGAACGCCGGAACTCATTCAGGGCCTGGCAGGAAACGACAGCCTGCTGGGTCAAGGCGGTGACGACACGCTGGATGGCGGCGCGGGCAATGACCTGCTGCAAGGCGGCACGGGCAGCGACACCTATTTGTTTGGCCGGGGCGACGGCCAGGACGTGTTGCGCAACAACCAGTACGCGAACCAGACGAACCCTGGCGCGTACCCGTACAACCAGACAGCGTCGCTGGAAACCGACTATGCCAGCACCACCGATGTGCTCAGGTTCAAGGAAGGCATCACGGCGCAGGACATCGCCATCAGCCGCGTGGGCGCCCACCTGGTGCTGGCCATCAAGGGCACCACGGACCAGATCACGGTCGAAGGCTTCTTTGCCAGCTACGACATCAGCCACACCTACGGCGTTGACCGCATCGAGTTCGCGGATGGCTCCACGCTCAGCGACGCGGCCATCCGGTCGGCGTTGTTTGCGGGCACCGACGGCAATGACACCATCACGGGCCTGATCACACCCGACCTCCTGGCCGCAGGCGCCGGGAACGACACGCTGTTGGGCGAGGGCGGCAATGACACGCTGGACGGTGGCACGGGCAATGACCTGCTGCAAGGCGGTGCTGCCAGCGACACCTATCTGTTTGGTCGTGGCGACGGCCAGGACATCGTCCGAAACAAGAGCGGCACCACGGGCAACACCCCCGAGACGGATCACATCACCGCAGTTGACGTCTTGCGCTTCAAGGCCGGCATCAGCGCAGCTGACCTGCTGGCAGAGCGCAGCGGCGACGACCTGGTACTGAAAATCAGGGGCACGACAGACCAGGTGACGCTGCAGTCGTATTACTACGGCAGCCCGGCCGGGCAATTTGTGCGCAACGTCCAGCTCAGCGTGGACCGGATCGAATTCGCCGAGGGCTCGGTCTGGTCGGCATCAGACGTGGAGCAGAGGGTAGGTTTGCCTGCAACGCCGTCGAACACACCGGACACCGCCCCCGTGGGTGCCATCCTGGGTTCGGACAATGCCGACACGCTGAATGCCGGGGCCGCTAACGCTTACCTGGTCGGCAAGGCAGGCAACGACACACTGGTGGCCCAGGTCATTGGTGGGGAAATTTGGGGCATTACCTTCGACGGTGGAACCGGCAACGACACGATCACCGGCAGCTACGCCCGCGACCTGTACAAGTTCAACCGGGGTGATGGCCACGACATCATCTCGGACGACGTACGCAGTTATCCGAACTCTGGCGCACCCAACTTCTTCAACGCCAACCCGACCGCACCCGACTACCAGGACAGGCTGGAGTTTGGCCCCGGCATCACTGAAGAAGACGTGGCCGTGAGCCGGGTGGGCAACGACCTGCTGCTGTCGATTGACGGCGGAACCGACAGCCTCACCATCCGCAAATGGTTTGACGGCACCATCCATTCAAAGATCGAGCAGATCGCATTTGCCGACGGGCGTGTCTGGTCGTTGGCCGATACCGAGCAGCGGGTCGGCCTGCCGCAGGCCGCAGCGGTCAACCTGACGGGTGGCGGTGTGTTGCAGGGCTCGTCGCAGGCCGACACCCTGACCGCAACCCAGGCGGGCGCGCAACTGGTCGGTGGCGCGGGCAACGACACGCTGGCCGCCGTGGTGGACGACGGTGTGACGGACATCACCTTCCACGCGGGGCGCGGGGACGATGTGATCACCGGCAGCTATGCCAAAGACAACTACATCTACAACCTGGGTGACGGGCACGACACCATCATTGACGATGCATCGCTGCTGCACCAGGAGGTATTTGACGAGTCCCCCGATGCGCCGTCCTACCAGGACCGCATCGTGCTGGGCAAGGGCATCTTGCCCGGTGATGTGGCGGTGCAGCGCATTGGCGATGACCTCAAGCTGAACATCGGCGCCGCCGGCGCGGGCAGCCTGACCATCAGCAACTGGTTTTCTGTCGGCAATTACAACCGCATCGAACAGATCGTGTTTACCGATGGCGGCACGCTCAGTGAAGCAGCCGTGCTGCAACTGGTGGTTGAAGACTATTCGATTGCGACCACACATGACGGCGACGCAGGCAACAACATCCTGCAAGGCGGCCCGGGCAGCGATACCTACCTGTTTGGGCGGGGTGACGGCCAGGACGTGGTGCGCAACCGCCGCGCCGACGGAACAGCCAACCCGGAATACGACGACGTACTGGCAACCGACATCCTGCGGTTCAAGCCCGGCGTCAGCGCGGCTGACCTGGACGCAGTGCAAAGCGGCAACGACCTGATCCTCAAGATTCGCGGCAGCGCCGACCAGGTGACGGTGCAGGACTATTACTACGGCGGCAGCGTCAACCACCGCATGAGCGTGGACCGGATCGAGTTCGACGACGGCACCGAGCTGACCGACGCTGATATCGACCGCAAGGTGTACACCGGCACCAATGGCAATGATGTCATTACGGGCAGTGCGGTGGGCAACTACCTGAGCGGCCTGGGGGGCAATGACCAGCTGTACGGCCAGGCGGGCAACGACACGCTGGACGGCGGCGCGGGCAACGACCTGCTGCAAGGTGGTGCGGGCAGCGACACCTACCTGTTTGGCCGGGGTGACGGCCAGGATGCGGTGCGCAACAACAACGCGAGTGGCCTGGTAGACCAGACCTACTGGATCTACAACGGCTCGCATGCTGAAGCTGACCACGCCAGCACGACGGACACCCTGAGGTTCAAGGAAGGCATCACGGCAGCCGACCTGACCATCAGCCGCAACGGCGCGCACCTGATCCTGGGCATCGTGGGTACGACCGACCAGGTGACATTGGAGGGCTTCTTC
>CALRYY010000026.1:0-47157 GCA_943372515.1 Ramlibacter sp. 2FC
GGCGCGCCCCCGCGCCGCCGAGGGCTCGGCCCGCACCACACAGCAGCGCGCCCAGTGCGAGGTGGACCTGAAGGTACTGGTCGCCCTGACCGGGCTGGACGAACCCGGCCTGCGCAGCAAGCTGGCCGCAGCGCCCGCAGTCATCCCGCAAACCGCCCTGCACACCGTGGCCAGCGTCCCCGCCCAGGCACTGATGCAGCGCCCCGACCTTTACCAGGCCGGCCGCGAGGTGGCTGCGGCCAGCGCCGACGTGGGCAACACGCGCGCCCAGCGCCTGCCACGGCTCACGCTGTCGGGCTCGGTGGCTGCGGGCAACGTGCGCAGCGGCGGCGCCAGCAACGATGCGCAGACCTGGTCCATCGGCCCGCTGGCGCTGACCCTGCCGCTGTTTGACGGCGGGCGGCGCGCCGCCAATGTGGACGCCGCGCAGGCCCGCTACACCGAGGCCGTGGCGCTGTACCAGGCGCGTGCAAGGCAAGCCGTGCGGGAGGTGGAAGAAGCGCTGGTCTACCTGGACAGCAGCGCGTCGCGCAGCGACGACGCGCGCGTGGCCGCCGAGGGCTACCGCGCATCATTTACCGGCACCGAGGCCCGCTACAAGGGTGGCCTGGCCAGCCTGGTCGAACTGGAGGACGCGCGCCGCACGGCGCTGGCCGCTGAAACCGCGCTGGTCGGCCTGCAGCGCGAACGCATTGCCGCGTGGATTGCGCTGTACCGCGCAGCCGGCGGCGGCTGGACGCCGCCCACGCCCTCAGAACAAAAGCCCTGAACAGACAAGACACCATGAAGAACTTCAAACCCTCCTTCACCGCACTCGCCCCTGTTGCGCTGGTACTGCTGACCGCCGGTGGCGTCGGGCTGTGGGCCACCCGGTCGGTCGCGCAGGACAAGGACGCCAAGGCCGCCCCCAAGCCTGCGCTGACCGTGACCGCCGTGCAACCCCAGCAGGTGCGCCTGGCCGTCAAGCTGGCGGCCAATGGCAACCTGATGGCCTGGCAGGAAGCCAGCGTTGGGGCAGAGGCCAACGGCCTGCGCCTGACCGAGGTGCGCGTGAACGTGGGCGACCGCGTGAAAAAGGGCGATGTGCTGGCTACCTTTTCAGCCGACACCGTGCGCGCAGAATCCGCCCAGGCCCGCGCCAGCCTGATGGAGGCCGAAGCCACCGCGGCCGAAGCCTCCGGCAACGCCGAGCGCGCGCGCAGCCTGCAGGCCAGCGGCGCACTGAGCGCGTCGCAGATCAACCAGTACCTGACCGCCGAGCAGACGGCCAAAGCGCGCGTGGAAGCCGCGCGCGCCCTGGCCCAGGTCCAGCAGGTGCGCCTGAGCCAGGCCAGCGTGCTGGCGCCGGACGACGGCATCATCTCGGCGCGCGGCGCCACGGTGGGCGCCGTGGTGGGCGCGGGCACCGAGCTGTTTCGCATGATCCGCAAGGGGCGGCTGGAATGGCGCGCCGAAGTCACCTCCGCCGAGCTGGGCCGCGTGACCAGGGGCACGATGGCGCAGGTCACGGCAGCCAGCGGCGCGCGGCTGGAAGGCCGCGTGCGCATGATTGCCCCGACGGTAGACCCGCAGACGCGCAATGCGCTGGTGTATGTGGATGTGACGCCGCTGCCGGGCAATGCCGGCTCCGCGCTTGCCGGCATGTTTGCGCGCGGTGAGTTTGAGCTGGGCGCGACGCCGGCGCTGACCGTGCCGCAGGCCGCCGTGGTGGTGCGCGACGGCTTCAGCTATGTGTACCGCATCAACCCGGACAACCGCGTGAGCCAGCTCAAGGTGCAGACCGGCCGGCTCGCAGGTGACCGGGTGGAAATCACCAGCACCCTGCCGGCCGACACCCGGCTGGTGGCCTCGGGCGGCGGCTTTTTGAATGACGGCGACCTGGTGCGGGTGGTGGCGAAATGATGAACGTCTCGTCCTGGTCGATCAGGAACCCGATCCCGGCGGTCATGCTGTTTGTGCTGCTGACCTTTGCAGGTCTGCTGTCGTTCAACGCCATGAAGGTGCAGAACTTCCCCGACATCGACCTGCCCACCATCAGCGTCACCGCGTCGCTACCAGGCGCGGCGCCCGGCCAGCTGGAAAACGACGTGGCCCGCAAGCTGGAGAACGCCGTGGCCACACTGCAGGGCCTGAAACACATCTACACCAAGGTGCAGGACGGCGTGGTCACGCTGACGGTGGAGTTCCGCCTGGAAAAGCCGGTGCAGGAAGCCGTGGATGATGTGCGCTCGGCAGTGCAGCGCGTGCGCGCTGATTTGCCCGCCGACCTGCGCGACCCCATCGTGCAGAAGATGGACCTGGCGGGCCAGCCGGTGCTGGCGTACACGATCAGATCCGTCCCACCGAAGGGGACCTCCGATCCCAGGATGGACGACGAAGCCCTGAGCTGGTTCGTGGACAACACCGTGGCGCGCCGGCTGCTGGCCGTGAAGGGCGTGGGCGCCGTCAACCGCGTGGGCGGTGTGACGCGCGAAGTGCGTGTGGCGCTGGACGCTCAGAAGCTGCAGGCGCTGGGCGCCACTGCCGCCGACATCTCGCGCCAGCTGCGCCTGGTGCAGACCGAAAGCGCCGGGGGGCGCACCGACCTGGGCGCGGGCGAGCAGCCCGTGCGCACGCTGGGCACCGTGGGCACCGCACAGGAGGTAGCGGCGCTGCAAATCGTTTTACAAAGCGGCCGCACCATCAAGCTCAGCGACGTGGCGACCGTGAGCGATACCGTGGCCGAGCCCCGAGCGGCGGCGTTGCTCAATGGCAAACCGGTGGTGGGCTTTGAAGTGGCGCGCAGCCGCGGCGAGAGCGAAGTGGCCGTGGGCGCGGCCATCGTGAAAGCGCTGGACGAGCTGAAAGCCCAGCACCCGGATGTGGAGCTGACCCAGGCATTTGACTTTGTGACGCCGGTGAAAGAAGAGTACGACGGCTCGCTGAAGCTGCTGTATGAGGGCGCCATCCTAGCGGTGCTGGTGGTGTGGCTGTTTTTGCGCGACTGGCGCGCCACGTTTGTGTCGGCTGTGGCGCTGCCCATGTCGGTCATCCCTGCGTTCGTGGGCATGTACCTGCTGGGCTTTTCGATCAACGTGGTGACGCTGCTGGCGCTGTCGCTGGTGATCGGCATCCTGGTGGACGACGCGATTGTGGAGGTGGAAAACATCGTGCGCCACCTGCGCATGGGCAAGAGCCCGTACCAGGCTGCGATGGAGGCCGCCGATGAAATTGGCCTGGCCGTGATTGCCACCACCTTCACGCTGATTGCGGTGTTCTTGCCCACGGCTTTCATGAGCGGCGTGGCGGGCAAGTTCTTCAAGCAATTCGGCTGGACGGCGTCGCTGGCGGTGTTTGCATCGCTGGTGGTGGCGCGGGTGCTGACGCCCATGATGGCGGCCTACATCCTCAAGCCCATCGTCACCGCGCACCAGGACCCCGGCTGGATGAAGACCTACCTGCGCATGGCCACCTGGTGCATGAAGCACCGCCTGAGCACCATGGTGATGGCCACACTGTTCTTCGTGGGCTCGGTCGCCCTGATCCCGCTGCTGCCCACGGGCTTCATCCCGCCGGACGACAACTCGCAGACCCAGGTGTACCTGGAGCTGCCACCGGGCTCCACGCTGGCGCAGACGCTGGCCAGCGCCGAGCAGGCGCGCGAGATGATCACCAAGGTCGAGCACGTGAAAAGCGTGTACACCACCATTGGTGGCGGCAGCGCCGGCGGCGACCCGTTTGCCATGAGCGGCGCGGCCGAGGTGCGCAAGGCCACGCTGACCATCCTGCTGGCCGAGCGCTCCGAGCGGCCGCGCAAGCAGGGCATTGAAAACAAGATCCGCGCGGCGCTGGAGCCCTTGCCCGGCGTGCGCAGCAAGGTCGGCCTGGGCGGCTCGGGCGAAAAATACGTGCTGGTGCTCACCGGCGAAGACCCCAACGCGCTGCAGGCCGCTGCCATCGCGGTCGAGAAAGATTTGCGCACCATCCCCGGCCTGGGCAGCGTGGCGTCCACCGCCAGCCTGATCCGCCCCGAGATCGCGGTGCGGCCCGACTTTGCACGCGCCGCCGACCAGGGCGTGACCAGTGCCGCCATCGGCGAGACGCTGCGCATTGCCACGCAGGGCGACTACGACGTGAGCCTGTCCAAGCTCAACCTGTCGCAGCGCCAGGTGCCCATCGTGGTCAAGCTGGCCGACGATGCCCGCAAGGACCTCAGCGTGCTGGAGCGCCTGGCCGTGCCCGGCACGCGTGGGCCCGTGATGCTCGGCCAGGTGGCCACGCTGGAGCTGACCGGTGGGCCTGCGGTAATCGACCGCTACGACCGCTCGCGCAACATCAATTTCGAGATCGAGCTGTCCGGCCTTCCCCTGGGCGATGTGGCCGCCGCCGTGCAGGAACTGCCGGCCGTGAAGAACCTGCCGGCCGGCGTGCGCGTGGTGGAAATCGGCGACGCCGAAGTGATGGGCGAGCTGTTTGCCAGCTTCGGCCTGGCCATGCTGACCGGCGTGCTGTGCATCTATATCGTGCTGGTGCTGCTGTTCAAGGACTTCCTGCACCCCGTGACCATCCTGTGCGCGCTGCCGCTGGCGCTGGGCGGCGCATTTGTGGGCCTGCTGATTGCGCAGAAGAGTTTTTCCATGCCGTCGCTCATCGGCCTGATCATGCTCATGGGTGTGGCCACCAAAAACTCCATCCTGCTGGTGGAGTACGCCATCGTGGCCCGCAGGGACCAGGGCATGACCCGCTGGGATGCATTGGTCGACGCCTGCCACAAGCGAGCGCGGCCCATCATCATGACCACCATCGCCATGGGCGCGGGCATGCTGCCCATTGCCATCGGCTGGGGCGCGGCTGACCCGAGCTTTCGCAGCCCGATGGCCGTGGCGGTGATCGGCGGGCTGATCACCTCCACTGTGCTGAGCCTGCTGGTGGTGCCGGTGGTGTTCACTTACCTGGACGACATCGAGCACTTCATCAAGCGGATGGCGGGGAAATTGCGGCGGCGCAAACCAGCGTAGCCTCGGGCGCGCTTCGCTGCAGCACCACAGCTGCCGCCAGCGTGCGCCCGGCCTGCCGCGCAGGCCGCTCCACCGCTACAAAGCCCAGCCAGGCAGCAGCCCCGGTCAAGAGCACTGCCGCCGTGACCAGCGGCACACCCTGCAGTGCGAAGACAGCGATCAAAAGCGAAATGGCCGCATTGTGAAAGAGGTAGACGCCATAACTCAGGCGGCCTGCCCACCGGACCAATCCGCTGCCGACCGGATGGAGGATCGGCAGGCGCTGCAGCCTGGCCGCCACGGCGATGGTGATGCCCCCATAGCCCAGCGCAGCCAGCAGGCCCAGTTGCGAATCCACAAAGGTGCGCAGCGGGCTGGTACTGCCTGTGGGCAATTCATGCGCGGTGTAGGTCGCCAGCGCCAGCAGCCAGCACAGACCTGCAAGCCCGGCGAGCGCCGTGGGGCCCGGTGCGCGTTGCTGGCTCACCATGCGCCAGCCCAGCGCTCCGACCATAAATTCGCACAACAGCCCGGACAGATGAAAGCTTGCAACGGTCCAGCCGCTCATTTCCGCCAGCGGCCCCGCCATGCCCACCAACACCAGTCGCAGGCCGAGCGCCAACGCGAGCAGCATTCCAAAGCCGCCGGCGCGCCGCACAAACCAGGACAACAACGGCAGCAGCAGGTAGAACTCCACCTCGACCGGCAGGCTCCAGAACGCAGGGTTGTAGTGCTGGGCCACGTCGCGTGACAGCGTGTGCACCATGAAGATGTGTTCCAGCACATACATCACCGGCTGGCCCTGCAGCCAGTGCAGCCCCACATAGACCGCCAGTGCCACCAGGTACAGCGGGTAAATGTGAAACAGGCGCCGCAGGAGCTGGGGCACCACATCCACCCGGCGGCCAAACAGCCAGGGGCCGAACACAAAGCCGCTCAGCACAAAAAACAGGTCTACCCCGGTCTGGCTGAAGCCCAGCCCAGGAGGGCGGTGAGCGAACTGCAGGTGGTAGTGGGCCACGACCACCCCCAGCGCGGCCACGCCCCGCAGCAATTCAATGCCCTGGAGCTGCGGATCCTGCGCGGGTGAATTCACGAAGCCCCATACGGAGTGGAGCTGTCAGTTTGCGGGCCTGCCGCGAGGCCCTGTGTAGGAAGTTAAGACTGGCTGCATGTAGGCGCAAGCCATGGTGGGGCAGCGCACATAGTGCGGCCGCGCCCTCAGCCCTGGCGGATTCGACTGACCAGCGCGGTGGTGGAATACCCGTTGACGAACGGGATCGCGAGCGAGCGGCCGCCCCAGCTTTCGACCAGCGCCGTTTCGGCCAGGGTGCGCATGTCGTAGTCGCCGCCCTTCACATACAACTGTGGGCGCAATTCGCCGAGCAATTGCACCGGGGTGTCTTCGTCAAACAGGGTCACCAGGCTCACCGATTCAAGGGCGGCCAACAGGATGGCGCGGTCGGTTTCGGCGTTCAACGGCCGGTCGGGGCCCTTGCCCAGGCGGCGCGCGGATGCATCGCTGTTCAGGCCCACCACCAGGCTGCCACCCAGCGCGCGGGCCTGCGCCAGATAGGTCACATGGCCGCGGTGCAATACGTCGAATACGCCGTTGGTGAAGACAACCGGGCCGCTCAGGGCGGCCATGCGCGCGGGTGCGTCAGCGCGCGCGACGATCTTGGCCAGGAAGTCGGTTGTGGGCACGCCGGGGTGGATTGCGGGTCAAGCCCGCAATGACAGGGTGTTGGAGATCAAGCTGCTTTCGCCGCCGAGCCGGCGCCCGCGGCGGCATTGGCGGCCAGGATGGCAGCCAGCTCCTTGCGGTAGCGGTTGAGCTCCTGCACGCTCTTGAAGCTGCGGTCCATCAGCAGGCTCATGTTGTGCAGGATGCGCTCCACCACCTTGCTTTCCCACACGGCGTCAAACTTGATCTGCGTGTCCAGCCAGTGCTCCAGCCACTCGGGGTTGGGCAGGCGGCTCTGGATGGTGTCGCGCGGGAACAGCGCCTTGTTCACGTGCAGGTTGGTCGGGTGCAGGGCCTGGGCCGTGCGCCGGGCACTGGCCATGAGCACGCCCACCTTGGTGAAGGCGGCCTTGGCTTCGTTGCCGAAGTTGTTGATGGCACGCTTCATGTAGCGCAGGTACGCGCCGCCGTGGCGGGCTTCGTCCTGGCTCAGGGTGGTGTAGATGTGCTTGATGACCGGCTCGGTGTGCCATTCGCTGGCGCGGCGATACCAGTGGTTCAGGCGGATTTCACCGCAAAAGTGCAGCATCAGGGTCTCAAGCGCCGGGGCGGGCTCAAATTCAAAGCGCACTTCGTGCAGTTCTTTTTCAGTCGGGGCCAGGTCGGGGCGAAAGCGCTTGAGGTATTCCATGAGCACCAGCGAATGCTTTTGCTCTTCAAAGAACCAGATCGACATGAAGGCCGAGAAATCGGAATCGTCCTTGTTGTCGCGCAGGAACATTTCGGTGGCGGGCAGGGCGGACCATTCGGTGATGGCGTTCATCTTGATGGTCTGGGCCTGTTCGTCCGACAGGCGTGACGGGTCGAATGACTGCCAGGGAATGTCCTTGTCCATGTCCCAGCGGACGGATTCCAGTTGTTTGAACAGTTCAGGGTAGAGCATGGCTGCCTTTCTTTACTGCCCGCATTTTAAGCGGGCCATGTGAAAAATCCCTTACAAATCATCGAGGTTGGCAAGGACATACGCAGCGCGAGCGCGCAAGGATTCACGCTGCGTGGCGTCCAGACGCCCTATATTGCGCGCCATCAGCGATGTGCGGGGGTTTTTCATCAGGCTGTCTTCATGGCGGTCCAGAAAATTCCAGTACAGCGTGGTCATGGGGCAGGCTTCGTCGCCCGTGCGCTGGTCGGGCTTGTAGGCGCAACCCTTGCAGTAGTTGCTCATGCGGCTGACGTACTGGCCACTGGCGATGTAGGGCTTGCTGGTAAAGCGCCCGCCATTGGCAAACAGCGCCATGCCAGCCGTGTTGGGCAACTGCACCCATTCCACTGCGTCCACATACACGGCCAGGTACCAGCTGTTCACCTCCTGGGGCCGTATTTCGGCCAGCACACCAAACTGGCCGGTCACCATGAGCCGCTGGATGTGGTGCGCATGGCCGTGCGCCAGGGTCTGGCCGATCACGTCGCGCATGCACGCCATGCGGGTGTCGCCCGTCCAGTACCAGCGCGGCAGCGCGCGGGTGTGGCCGTAATGGTTGGCGTCTTTCATCTGCGGCATGTCCAGCCAGTACACGCCGCGGATGAATTCGCGCCAGCCCAGGATCTGGCGTATGAACCCTTCCACGCCAGGCAGGTCCAGGCCTTTTTCGCGGTAGGCCGCTTCGGCGGCCGCGATCACCTCACGCGGGTCCAGCAGGTGCAGGTTCAGGCTGGTGGCCAGCAGTGCGTGCCAGCCCCAGGGGGTATGGGTCCACATCGCGTCCTGTTGCGGGCCGAACCGGGCCAGGCGCACATCGATGAACCGCTGCAGCGCAACCAGCGCTTGCTCACGCGTCACCGGCCACTGAAAGCTGGCGAGCGATCCAGGGTGCCCGGGGAAATGGTTTTCCACCAGTTCAAACACCTCGCGGGTAATGCGATCCGGCTCAAACCATGCGGGCTCAGGGATGTTGCCCGGCCCGCCGGCCGGCCAGCCCTTGCGGTTTTCAGCGTCAAAATTCCAGCTGCCGCCTTCTGGCTGATCGGCGTTCATCAGCACCCCGTGGCGACGGCGCATGTCGCGGTAAAAGAACTCCATGCGCAGTTCTTTCTTGTTGCCCGCCCAGCGCGCGAATTCCTCGCGCGAGCACATGAAATGGGTGTCGGGCAGCACCTGCCAGCCCACATCGGCGTCGCGCGCAGCGTCTTGCACGGCACACAGCATGCGCCATTCGCCGGGCTCGCACACCACCAGCATCTGCGGCTTCAGGTCCTGCAGCACCTTGAGCAGTCGCGCCTGGAAGGTCGGCAAATCTGCCATGTCGTCCAGCCGCACGTAGGTGTAGGGCCAGCCCCGGCGGTGCACGTCGTTGCAGAAATGGCGCATGGCCGACAGGAACAGCGCGATGCGGGCCTTGTGGCTCCAGACCTGCGTGCCCTCGCCGGGCGCCTCGATCATCAGCACACGGTCTTTTGCCGGGTCAAACCCGTCAAACGCGGGGTTGTCCATCCACAGCTGGTCGCCCAGCACCAGTACCAGCCGGCGCAGCGCCCCGCTCATGGCGCGCCTCTGGGTGCGCCTGCGCGGCATTTGTTGCTGCAGTATTTGACCTGCGCCCAGTTGCGCGCCCAGCTTTTGCGCCAGACCATGGGCCGGCCGCACACCGCACAGGGTTTTTGCGGCAATGCCGCCTTGTTTCCCCTGAATCCTGTTTGACTCATGTAGCGTATGTCCCTTCAGGAGTGTTCATGTTCAAGTCTGCCCGCATCCCGTTGACCCTGGCTGCCTGCCTGGTGGCTGCATTGCCGCTTCGCGCGGCGGCCCAGGCCAACGCCACCCCCAAGCCCCACATGGCGGCCTGCCCGGCGCTGTTGCAGCACACCGTGGCGCGCCTTCAGGACGAAAAGCCGCAGGCGCTGTGCCAATACACGGGCCGCGTGCTGCTGGTGGTGAACACCGCCAGCTTTTGCGGCTTCACGCCCCAATACAAGGGCCTGGAGGCGCTGCACAACAAGTACAAAGACCGGGGCCTGGTGGTGCTGGGCTTTCCGTCCAACGATTTTTCGCAGGAAAAGGGCAGCAACCAGCAAATCGCAGAATTCTGCGAAAGCACCTTCGGCGTGAAGTTTCCGATGTTTGTCAAAACCGCCGTGACCGGGCCCAACGCCCACCCGCTGTACCGCCAGCTGGCCATCCAGGGGGGCGGGGCTCCGGCGTGGAATTTCCACAAATACCTGGTCGGGCGCGACGGCAAGGTGGTGGCCAGCTACCCCAGTGCCACAGCCCCCGACAGCCCGGCCCTGGTGCGCGAGCTGGACAAGTTGCTGCTTGCCAAATAAATACCGACCAGTCATAATGTGAACTGTACAGTATTAACGCCGTTACCACTGCCTTGTCATGTTCACAAAAATTTACACCCACAGCAAGACTTGCAGCGGGAACCGCCGCCCCCCAGATGCACTCCATCACGGGGCAAGGCAGGGACCCTTGCCCTACAAGTTGTTGCTGCGAAGCCTTCCGGGAGCAGTTAGCCCGGATGAAATCCTGAAGCGCCTCTTCTCCTCCTCCCTCCCTCCCTCCTTCGCTTCGGGGCGCTTCGCAGCATTTTTATTTCCGGTAACCGCCGGATGGCAGATCAAATGAAGGTCGCCATCGTCGGCTCGGGCATTTCGGGCCTGGCCGTGGCGCACACGCTGCGCGGTCGCGCCGACATCACCCTGTTTGAGGCAGGCAGTTACTTTGGCGGCCACACCCATACCGTGGACGTGACACTGCCCACGCCAACGGGCCTGGTGACGCACGGCGTGGACACCGGCTTTCTGGTGTTCAACGAGCGCACCTACCCCCACCTGATCAAGCTGTTTGCCGAGCTGGGTGTGACCACGGCCAAGTCGGACATGTCGTTTTCGGTCCAGGTGCCGCTCGCGCGCAATGGCGGTCCGCTGGAGTGGAGCGGCTCCACGCTGTCCACCGTGTTTGCGCAGCGCGGCAATCTTTTGAACTGGCGTTTTTTGCGCATGCTGCGCGACCTGCTGCGCTTTAACGCGCTGGCCACCCGTATTGCCGAAGCCGGCCAGGAGGCCGAGCTGGTGCAGCCACTGCGTGACTTCCTGTCCACCCACAATTTTTCGACGGAGTTTCGCGACTGGTACTTCCTGCCCATGCTGGGCTGCATCTGGAGCTGCCCGACGGACCAGATGCTGGACTTTCCGGTCAGCACCATGATCCGTTTTTGCCACAACCATGGGCTGATCCAGGTCAGCAACCGGCCTCAGTGGTGGACGGTGGCGGGCGGTGCCAGGCACTATGTAGACAAGATCGTGACAGGCATTGCGGACCGCCGGCTGAGCACCCCTGTTCAGCTGATCGATCGCGATGAAGACGGGGTGCGCGTCATCACGCAAGGGCGTGCCGAACGTTTTGACAAGGTCGTGCTGGCGACGCATTCAGACCAGGCGCTGGCCCTGCTTGACAAACCGAGCACGGCCGAGCGCAATGTGCTGGGCTCCATTCGCTACCAGCCCAATCGCGCGGTGCTGCACACCGACACATCGGTATTGCCACGTGCCCGCGCTGCATGGGCGGCGTGGAACTACGAACGCGCGCCCGGCAATGCATCGCCACAGGTGTGCCTGCACTACCTGCTGAACATGCTGCAGCCCCTGCCCTGGGAACAGCCGGTGGTGGTGTCACTCAATCCGGTGCGTGAGATTGCACCTCAACACGTCATGGGCGAATTTGACTACGCGCACCCGGTGTTTGACGTGGCCGCCATCCGTGCCCAGGCGTCGTTGCCCCAGTTGCAGGGTCGCCAGCACACCTATTTCTGCGGCGCCTGGACGGGCTATGGTTTCCATGAAGACGGCCTGAAGTCTGGCCTGGGCGTGGGCCGCCAGCTATTGATCCAGGCCGAGCAGATGGCATTGCAGGATATTGCGGTGGAGGCTGCAGCGTGACCGGCACGCAGGCCTTGATCGGCTTTGGCCAGGTGCGCCACACGCGCTTGCGCCCGGCCCGAAACGCCTTTGCCTACCCTACCTATTTCCTGATGCTGCCCCTGCGCAGCATTCACCGCAACGGCAGCGGCGCACTGGCCCACAACCGCCGCGCGGCGCTGAGTTTCTTTGACAGCGACCATGGCGACGGGCGCGCCAACGCCGTGCAGTGGCTGGACGAACTGTTGCAAAGCCACGGCATTGGCGACGCCACCGGCGAGGCCTGGCTGCACTGCTATCCCAGGGTGCTGGGCTACGCATTCAAGCCCGTAAGCTTCTGGTACTGCCACCGTGCGGCGGCCGATGGCGGCGCCTTGCGTGCCATCGTGGTCGAGGTGAACAACACCTTTGGCGAACGCCACTGCTACTTGCTGGACGCACCGCGCTATGGCGCTGAATTGACGGCGGCCAAAGTGTTTCACGTGTCACCGTTTTGCAGCGTCGAAGGCGGCTACCGCTTTCGCTTCCTGCGCACCGAGTCGCAGGGCACGTCACGCACCGTGGTGCGCATTGACTACGACGATGCCAACGGCCCGCTGCTGCAGACCAGCGTAAGCGGCACGATGCAGCCATTGAGCGCTGCCTCGGCACGGCGTGCGCTGTGGCGCCACCCGGCCATGACGCTGGGCGTTGTGGGCCGCATTCACTGGCAGGCGGTGAAGCTGTGGCTCAAGCGCGTGAAGTTTTTCAGCAAGCCGACCCCGCCCGAAGCTTTTGTGACCCGGTGACCCACCCCATGAACACAACCACCGCATCCACCCTGTCCATTCCCGAAGGTGCCCCCGCCGCCGCGCGCACGGCCCTCAAGCTGCTGCATCGGCTGCAGCACGGCACGTTGATGGTGCAGTTGCCCGACGGCTCTACACAGTGCCTGGGCAACGGCGAACTGCCTCACGCGGCCATCACGCTGAAGAACTGGAACGTGTGTGGCGCCGCGCTGAAGTCAGGTGACATCGGCTTTGCCGAAACCTATATAGCAGGCGACTGGACCACGCCCAGCCTGACCGACCTGCTCAAGATCTTCATCAGCAACCGCAAGGATGTGGAAGACGTGATCTACGGCAGCTGGGCCGGCCGCCTTTTGTACCGCATCAAGCACCTGCTGAACCGCAACACCAAAACCAACAGCCAGAAAAACATCCACGCCCACTACGACCTGGGCAATGCGTTCTACGAGCTATGGCTGGACGGCACGATGAATTATTCATCGGCCTGGTTCGAAGGCGACAGGGACCGCCCCATGCACGAAGCCCAATACGCCAAAGTGCGCCGCGCCCTGCGCATGGCCAACGTACAAGCCGGTGACAGGGTGCTGGAAATCGGCTGCGGCTGGGGCGCACTGGCCGAGATGGCCGCCACCGAGTTTGATGCGAGCGTGACGGGCGTGACGCTGTCGACCGAGCAACTGGCCTTTGCGCGCGCGCGCATGGCGCGCGCAGGCTCGCAGGACCGCGCGGATTTGCGGCTGCAGGATTACCGCGACATCAATGACGGACCTTATGACGCCATCTGTTCCATCGAGATGGTCGAGGCCGTGGGTCGCGAATACTGGCCGACCTACTTCCAGAGTGTGTCGCGCCTGCTCAAGCCCGGTGGCCGTGCCTGTGTGCAGAGCATCGTGATCGACGACGCATTGTTTGAGCGTTACATCGCCTCGACCGACTTCATCCAGCAGTACATCTTCCCGGGCGGCTGCCTGCCTTGCCCGCGCGAATTTCGCGCCCAGGCCCACGCCGCGGGGCTGGTGGTAGTGGACGAATTTGCCTTTGGTGCCGACTACGCGGAAACGCTGCGGCGCTGGCGCGACTCTTTCCTGGCCGCGAAAAGCCAGGTCCTGCAACTCGGGTTTGATGAAAGGTTCATCCGCATATGGGAGTTCTACCTCGCCTACTGCGAAGCGGCCTTCGAGATGGCCAACATCGACGTGGTCCAGTACACGCTGCAAAAGCGCTGAGCGCGCTGGTGCTGGGAGCCTGCTTGCTGGCAGGCACCGGCACCCACGCGCAGCCTGCGGCGCTGGCGTCGGCCAAGCTCACGGGATCGGCTCGCCTGAGCGTGTTTGGCTTTCAGGTGTATGACGCCCGGCTGTGGACGGCCAGCGGCTTCACGCGCGACAGCTATGCGTCGCACGCGTTCGCGCTGGAGCTGGCCTACCTGCGCGACTTTGACGGCGCCGAGATCGCCAGGCGTTCGCTCAAGGAAATGCAGGGCGTGGAAACCTTCACGGCAGAGCAGGGCCGCCGCTGGCTGGCCGAGATGACCCGGTTGTTCCCCGACGTCAAGAAGGGCGACCGCCTGACGGGTGTGTACCAGCCCGGCACAGGCGTGGCCTTTCTGTACAACGACCGCCCGGCGGGTGAGGTGCGCGACCCCGACTTTGCCCGCGTGTTCATGGGCATCTGGCTGTCCCCGCGCACCTCGGAGCCGGCCATGCGCTTGCAGCTGCTGGCAGGAGCCGGCCAGTGACGTTGACCACCTTTTCATGGCGCGACGGCATGCTCTATGGCTTGCTGGGCCTGCCACTGGCATTTGTGGCGCTGCCCCTGTATGTGGTGCTGCCCAACCACTATGCCCGTGAATTTGGCGTGCCACTGGCCACGCTGGGCACCGTGCTGCTGGGGGCCAGGCTGTTCGACGCGTTCATTGACCCGCTGATCGGCCGGGTGACAGACCGGCTGTTTGCCCATTCAACACGTGCCGTGCTGGGTGCTGGCGCCATGGCAGCGCTGGTGCTGGCTGCGGGTTTTGCGCTGCTGTTTTTTCCGCCTTCCCGCACGCCCGGCGCGCTGGTGCTGTGGGCCACATTGATGCTCGTCCTCACCTACGCGGCGTACAGCGCGCTGAGCGTGGCCCACCAGTCATGGGGCGCCATGCTGGGCGGCGACGCGGCGCTGCGCAGCCGCATCGTGTCGTGGCGCGAAGGCCTGGGCCTGGTGGGCGTGCTGGCAGCGTCTGTACTGCCCGCAGTGGCGGGCCTGGGCTGGACTGCCGTGGCGTTTGCCGTGCTGCTGGGCGCCGGCTGGCTGGCGTGGTCGCGTGCACGCGCACCCACGCCGCGCGCCGACGCCATGCCGGCCAACATCTGGCTGCCGTTTGCCCGGCCCGATTTTCGCCGCCTGCTCGGCGTGTTCATGCTCAACGGTATCGCCAGCGCGGTGCCGGCTACCCTGGTGCTGTTTTTCATCCAGGACCGGCTGCAGGCGCCCGCGAACCTTGAGCCCGTGTTCCTGATCGCCTATTTCCTGTGCGCGGCGCTGTCCATTCCGCTGTGGCTCAAGGCCGTGCAGCGTTTCGGCCTGGCACGCTGCTGGCTGGCAGGCATGGTGCTGGCCATGTCGGTGTTCATCTGGGCGACGCAGCTGGGCGCGGGCGACATCGCGGCGTTCGTCGTGGTGTGCGCTCTCTCGGGCGTGGCGCTGGGCACCGACCTGGCCTTGCCCGGCGCCATGCTGGCCGGCGTGATTGCCAACGCGGGCGACCGCGGGCAGGCCGAGGGCGCTTACTTTGGCTGGTGGAACTTCGCCACCAAGCTCAACCTGGCGCTGGCCGCCGGGCTTGCGCTGCCGCTGTTGGGCGTGTTCGGTTATGCGCCTGGTACGCGAGACCCCCAAGGGTTGCAGGCCCTTGTGGCGGCGTACTGCCTGCTGCCCTGCCTGCTCAAGCTGGGCGCTGCCCTGGCCTTGTACTTCACCATCATCCGACGCGGAACCCCGACATGAAACGACGACTCTTGCTGGCCACTGCGCCCGCAGCCGCACTGGCGCTGGCAGCTTGTGCCAGCCCCTCGATCAGCGACTACGCTGCAGAAAAGCCGGTGTTGGACCTGCGCCGCTATTTCAACGGAACACTGGACGCCTGGGGCGTTTTCACCGACCGCAGTGGCAAGGTGGTGCGCCGCTTTACCGTGGTGATGGACTGCCGCTGGCAGGGTGACGACGGCGTGCTGGATGAAGACTTCACCTATTCAGACGGCACCAAGCAACGGCGCATCTGGCGCCTCAAACGCCTGGCGGACGGCCGCTACACCGGACGGGCAGACGACGTGGTGGGCGAGGCGACAGGCCAGGAACGCGGCAACGCATTCAACTGGCAATACACCCTGGCGCTGCCCGTGGACGGGCGCATCGTGAATGTCCAGTTTGACGACTGGATGTACCTGATGGACGACAAGGTAATGCTCAACAAGGCCGTCATGAGCAAGTTCGGCCTCCAGCTGGGGGAAGTGACGCTGTCCTTCACAAAACGATGATCAAGACTACATTCAGCCCGCCGGACGCCGCCCCATCGGCCCCGGGAACGCAGGCCCGGCGCGGCTGGTTTGCGCCGCTCAATCCGCCGCAGCCCTCGTGGCGCGGGCGCAGCGTGTGGCTGGTGGGTGCCTCCACAGGCATCGGGCGCGCCACCGCATCGGCCTTGCATGCGCAGGGCGCTCGCGTGTACATCTCGGCGCGCAACCAGGCGGCACTGGACAGCTTTGTGGCGGAACATACCGGCGCTGTCGCGCTGCCCGTGGACGCCTGCGACCGCGATGCGGTACGCGTGGCCGCACAAGCCATCCTGGCCCAGGGACCGCTGGACTGCGTGATGTACTGCGCGGGCTACTACCGCGAGCTGCGCGCCACTGAGTTCAACCTGGACGAAATGCTGCGCCATGAGCAGGTCAACTATGTGGGCGCACTGCACGTGCTGGACGCCGTGCTGCCGCACTTTCTGGCGCGGCGCAGCGGGCACATCAGCCTGGTCAGCAGTGTGGCGGGCTACCGCGGCCTGCCCAAGAGCCTGGCCTATGGTCCGACCAAGGCGGCGCTCATCAACCTGGGCGAAACACTGTATGTGGACCTGCGCGACAGCGGCATTGGTGTGAGCCTGGTCAACCCCGGCTTCGTGGAAACACCGCTGACGGCGCAGAACCAGTTTCGCATGCCCGCGCTCATCACACCCGAGCAGGCGGCGCACGAGATCCTGGCGGGCTGGCAGCGCGGGCGGTTTGAAATCCACTTCCCCAAGCGGTTCACGTGGTGGATGAAAACCCTGCAGTTGCTGCCCCACCGCATGTACTTCGCCATCATCCGTCGCTTCACGGGTCTATGAAAGACGCCGTCACACGTATCGAGGTTTTCTTTGCGGCGCTGAGCCCGTCTGACCTTACCCGCCTGGGCGACTTCTACTCACCCGACGCCTGCTTCAAGGACCCGTTCAATGAAGTGCGCGGTGTCGCTGCCATCGAGGGCATCTTCCGCCACATGTTTGACGCATTGGACACACCGCGCTTTGTGATCACCAGCCGCGTGGTGGACGGTGACCAGTGCTTTCTGGTGTGGGAATTCCGCTTTGCCTTCAAGAGCTTCCACAAGGGCGTGCCGCAGGTGGTCCGCGGCGGCTCGCATCTGATACTGGCACCCGATGGACGCATCCAGTCCCACCGCGACTACTGGGACGCGGCCGAAGAACTGTACGAAAAGCTGCCGATGGTGGGCAGCCTGATGCGCTGGCTCAAGCGCCGCGCGAACAGCTAGTTACGATTCAGCTCGCCTTGGTGTCCACGAAGCTGGGGCGCTGCGCCAGCTTTTCGCTCAGGCGGGCGAGGCTGGGGTGGGTGCTGCGCCAGTCAATGTCAGCAAAGCGGAAGTCCAGGTAACCCAAAGCGCAACCAACGGCAATGTCGGCCAGGCTCAGGTGGATGCCCGCGCAAAACGGCTTGTCGCCCAGGCCCTTGGCCATGGCGTCCAGGCTCGCGTGGACCTTGACGATCTGGCGATCAATCCAGGCCTGACTGCGCTGCGCCTTGGTGCGGCCAGCCCAGTTGGCCTCCAGCCGGGCCAGGATCAGTGCGTCCAGTACGCCGTCAGCCAGGGCCTCCCAGGTCTTGACCTCGGCACGCTCACGGCCCATTCCCGGGATGAGTTTGCCGACCGGCGACAAGGTGTCCAGGTATTCGACGATGACGCGCGAATCAAACAGCGCCTCGCCGCCTTCCATGACCAGGCAGGGCACCTTGCCCAGCGGATTGGATTGGCCGATGGTGGTATCGGCAGCCCACACGTCCTCGGGCACAAACTGGTAGTCCAGCTTTTTCTCGGCCATCACGATGCGCACTTTGCGCACGTAAGGACTGCTAACGGCTCCTAGCAACTTCATGGGAGGGCTCTCTGAATGTTCGAGTTATCGCAGGAAGTTCATTTTAGGGGAACACACGCGTTTGCCTGTGGCTGCGCCACGACAGGCCCCGACGCACGGCCGGTCAAAGGGCGCCGCCTACAATTGCAGCCATGACTTTCTCTACCATCGCGGCGCTGTCGCCGCTGGACGGCCGCTACGCGGCCAAGCTTGCCAACCTGCGTCCGCTGATGAGCGAGCAGGGTTACATGCACCGCCGCGTGCAAGTTGAAATTGCCTGGTTCATCAGCCTGAGCGACGCGGGTTTCACAGAATTCAAGCCTCTGAGCCCAGGTGCACGCACTTACTTGCTCGGTTTGGTCAAGAATTTTTCGGAAACCGACGCCGCCGCCATCAAGGACATCGAGAAAACCACCAACCACGATGTGAAAGCCGTGGAGTACTGGATCAAGTCAAAATTCGAGGCCCGTCCGGAGTTGAAGGCGGCCAGCGAATTTGTGCATTTCGCCTGCACCAGCGAAGACATCAACAACACGAGCCACGCCCTGCAACTCAAGGGCGGGCGCGACACGGTGGTCCTGCCGGCGCTGGACGCCGTGATCACCAAGCTGCGCGAGATGGCACACGCTCATGCAGCCGTGCCCATGCTCAGCCGTACGCATGGCCAGACCGCCAGCCCCACCACAGTAGGCAAGGAAATCGCCAACGTGGTGGTGCGCCTGGCTGCGGCGCGCGAGCGTATTGCGCGCGTGCAGCTCATGGCCAAGATGAATGGCGCCGTCGGTAACTACAACGCCCACCTGTCAGCCTGGCCCGACTTTGACTGGGAGGCGTTTTCGCGCAAGGTCATCGAAACACCCGAGCCCCTGGGCCTGGGCCTGACGTTCCAGCCCTACAGCATCCAGATCGAGCCGCACGACTACATGGCCGAGCTGTTTGACGCGGTGGCGCGGGCCAACACCATCCTGATCGATTTCTCGCGCGACGTTTGGGGTTATGTGAGCCTGGGCTACTTCAAGCAACGCCTGAAGGCCGGTGAGATCGGCTCTTCCACCATGCCGCACAAGGTCAACCCGATTGACTTTGAAAATGCCGAAGGCAACCTGGGTCTGGCCAATGCACTGCTGCGCCACCTGAGCGAGAAGCTGCCTATCAGCCGCTGGCAGCGTGACCTGACCGACAGCACCGTGCTGCGCAACATGGGCGTGGCGCTGGGTTATGCGGCGCTGGCCTACCAGTCGCTGCTGACCGGATTGAACAAGCTGGAGCTCAACGAAGAAGCGCTCGTTGACGACCTGGACGCCGCCTGGGAAGTGCTGGCCGAGCCGATCCAGACCGTGATGCGCCGCTTTGGCGTGCAGGGCGCGTATGAAAAGCTCAAGGAAGTGACGCGCGGCAAGACCGTGCGCGCCGAGGACCTGCACGGGCTGATCCGTTCGCTGGAGATACCGCAGGCTGAAAAAGACCGCTTGCTGGCCATGACGCCGGCCAGCTATACGGGTAAAGCCGCCGAACTCGCCCGCCGCGCCTGAATATATGACCCCCACGGTCGTGCACTTCGTGTCACTCCCTGCCCCCCGAGGGGGCCGCGTTTCGCCTTGGGGCGGCCCTGCGGCGAAACATCCATGGCCCTGAAATCCACCATCTTCAAGGCGGCCCTGCAGGTCGCCGACATCGACAACGGCTACTACGCCGACCATGCGCTCACCCTGGCCCGCCACCCGAGTGAGACCGACGAGCGCATGATGATCCGCCTGGCGGCGCTGGCCTTCAACGCACACCAGTTGCAGACGGTGTGCAACGGCGACGGCATGCTGGCGTTTGGCGCCGGCCTGTCAGATCCTGACAACCCGGATGTGTACCTGCGCGATTTCACGGGCCAGACGCGGCTGTGGATCGAAGTGGGTCAGCCCGAAGACAAGCCCGTCATCAAGGCCTGCGGCAAGGCCGACCAGGTGATGGTGTATTGCTTCAACCACGCCGCAGAAATCTGGTGGCGCGGCATTGAAAACAAGCTGACGCGCCCGCAAAACCTCAGCGTGTTCCGTGTGCCCACACTGGCGTCGCAGGCCCTGGCCAAGCTGGCCCAGCGCAGCATGCAGCTGCAGGCCACGCTGCAAGAGGGCGTGTTGATGCTGGGCGACGGCGCCAACACCGTGGACATTGAACCGGTGCGCCTGAAGTAGCGAGCTGCCGTCAGGCCGGCATGGGCAGGTCGCAGTTCCAGCACTGCTCAAAACCGCCCTCCACCATCTCCCCGCAAGCACAGACCCAGCGCCGCTGAGGCAGGTGCGTGAGATCGTCCAGCAGTTCACGCGCACGGGCTTCCTGCTCGTCGTGGGTGACCCAGACCTCGGGCAGGCACTGGTCAGGCGGCAGGTCGCCGGCCACGCCGCTCAGGTAATAGCGCTGCAGCGACGCCTCAATGCCCGCTTCACGCAGCATGTCTACCCACAGGGTGGCAATGGCGATGTTGGGAGCCCGGGTCAGGCGCAGCATGGCGGCCTGTCAGCCGGCCGGCGTTTCACCGGCACTCTCGACTGCGCGCTCTGCGTAGCGGTTAAAGCGCCAGGCCTCGCTTTGCAGGGTGATGCGCCGCCACACCTGGCGCTTGGCCGCCGGCGTCATTTCAGGCCAGAGCTGCACTTCTTCAAACGTGCGTCCGCAGCCCTTGCAGTCGGCGTCACCCTGGCTGGTGGAGCAGATGGCGATGCACGGCGTGTCCGGCGTGGTGTCGTACCAAGCCTTCCAGGCTTCATAGGCCTTGGGCGGAAAGCCCTTTTCGTCCGCCTCGTCCTCATGGTAGTAAATCATGAGCGCGTACACCTCCGCCAGCGCCCGCAGCGGCGCAGCCAGCGTGATGCCGTCCGGTGACGGGCTTTTTTCCCGCCAGTAGTTGATGGCGGACTCGATATCAGTGATGTGGATTCCGGCCATGGGGGACGTTCAGGGGGAGGGGCATGATAGCGTGCGGCGGCGCCGCTGGTGTGAACACCGCGTTTGTAGGATAAATTCCTCAAATTCGCCAACAACTCGCTTCATTTTTGATAGCAAACTATTCTTTACAGAAGCTGCTTTCCAGCGGGTTTTACCTGGCGACTGCGGAAACTGCGTAGGACCAGATGCTTGCCTTTGCACGCGCAGGCTGCTCTAATCGCCCCCACGAAGGGGAGTAGCTCCCCACCATCGCAGCACAGGGAGGTGCCCCAGGCATCGCAGCGGTGGTGATCGACAAGTCGTCAATACGAAGTACACCTTCCGGCTTGTTGGGCACATATCTGCATAACTCCATGCCGAGCAAGACCTTCGATTGGAACCTGAGCCAGGTTTGGTCGAAGTACGCTTGTGATTCCCCGCAAACACAGCCTTCCTGACTGCCCTTGCCCTGGTTGTTGATCGATACAACTCGGAGTTTTTCGCATGGAGTTTCTTTCCGCCCCCTGGTGGTCGGCCCTTTTGGCCATCATCCTCATTGACCTGGTTCTGGCGGGCGACAACGCGATCGTCATTGCATTGGCTGCCCGCAACCTGCCACAGCACCTGCAACGCAAGGCCATTGTCTGGGGCACGGTGGGCGCCATCGTGGTGCGCTCGGCCATGACCATCGGCGTTGTCTGGCTGCTCAAGATTCCCGGCCTGATGCTGGTGGGCGGCCTGGCCCTCCTGTGGATCGCCTACAAGCTGACTCTGAACGACGACGGCGGTGACGAGCACGGTGGCTCCGGCGCCACCACGTTCTGGGGTGCCATGAAGACCATCGTGATCGCAGATGCGGTCATGGGCATCGACAACGTGCTGGGTGTGGCTGGTGCGGCACACGGCGCGTTCGACCTGGTAGTGATCGGCCTGCTCATCAGCATCCCGATCGTGGTGTTCGGCAGCACGCTGGTCCTGAAACTGGTGGAGCGTTTCCCGTCGATCATGTACATCGGTGCAGCCGTGCTGGCTTTCACCGCCGGCAAGATGATCGTGAACGAGAAGGTGCTTGCACAGTTCTTCAAGGGCCCGGACACGGCACACCTGGTGGCCTACTGGACCGTGTGCGTCCTGGCCATCGTCGGCGTGCTCGCGGCCGGCTGGCTGCGCAACCGCCGCACCGCCGCCAACAGGGAACACCAGGCGGCCTGAGCTCGCCTGTACCTTGCAGCGTCAGTACGGCCCAACCCACTTGCGAAGGACTCATCATGGACAAAATCATTGTGTATGTGGACGACGGCGCCCACGCACATCAGCAACTCGCCCCCATGAAGAGCAATGGGCAGGGCAGCAACCATCGCACCCACTGGGTTCTGGTGGCCTGTGCGCCGCGCATGACGCACCGCATCAGCAAGTGGGTCAGCCACAGCGCGCGCGAGAACTGGCGCGCCAAGTGGGCAGACAAGCTTTTTGCGCAGATCGTCCCGGGCTTGCAGGCGTGCGGCGATGTCGTGACCGTGGTGTTGGCCAAGGGGCCGTTGCCCGAGCTGACCGAGCAGCTCAAGGCAGAGCACGGCACTTCCCGCGTGCTGGACGCCCGACGCCCCAAATTCGGGCCTGACATCGCGCCCGCGGCGGGTAACCCGGCTGCAGGGCAAGGCAAGCGCTGGGACATACCTGGCACTGTGCTGGGCGTTGGCGCAATGCTCTTGCTGGGCTTCGAATAACCAGGCGGGAATTCGAGCCATGAAACTCATCTTCAAATGGTTGCTCAGCGCTGCGGCGCTGTTGCTCGTGGCTTACCTGTATTCGGGCGTTCAGGTGACCAGCTTCACGGCCGCGCTGGTCGCGGCATTTGTGATCGGCCTGTTCAACATCATCCTGCGCCCCGTTCTGGTGGTGCTGACGCTTCCGGTCACGCTGGTGACGCTGGGTCTGTTCCTGTTTGTGATTAATGCCCTGATGTTCTGGGCCGCCGCCTACGTGCTGGATGGCTTTCAGGTCAGCGGATTCGTCGGCGCCCTGCTGGGCTCGCTGATTTATTCTGTGCTGGGTATCGTGATCGAATCAGCGCTCGAGAGCCTGTTCCCGAAGAAGTGATTCCACCTGGCGGGCACGGGTGTCGATGATCGACGCCTCGATGTGGTCGCTGCCCAGCGTGCCTTCGCGCGACATCTTGCGTACCAGCTCCTGGGCCGCCTTGAAGCGGTCCATGGCTGCGGCGTAATCCAGCCAGGCCACCTGGGCCTCTGCCTCGGCGCGGATGGCGCGGATGTGCTGCCTCTGCGCCGCGTAGGCCTGCGCCAGCAATTGCCATGCGGCGGCGTCGCGCGTATTCAGCGCCACCCAGGTCTGCAGGCGTTGCGATGCGTCTGCGGTCCGGCCTGTCCGCATGGCGGCCTGCGCGAGCAGCAGCACATCGGGCCGGCCCCTGGCCGCGGCCGGCACCAGCGTCGTCGCACGGGTGGCATCACCCCCGGCAAGGACAATCTCCGCCAGCAGCAGCCGCGCCAGGCGCGCAGCAGAGGCATCGTCTTGTACAAGGGGACGCAGGGCCAGCGCAAAGCGCTCTGCCTGGACCAGGTCGCGCTGTTTAAGGCTTGCCAGCGCTGCAGCATACAACGTGGCCGCCTGGCGCGCCGGGCCTTGCTGGGCAAGCGCCGCAGCCTGAGCCTCGGCGACGCGGGCGCGCAGCGCATCCACTGCCCCCTGGGACAGCACGCGTGCACGGGCCGTCACCAGCGCATGTTCAAGGGAAGGAGCCGGGGCCGATACATTGCGGCTGGCCAGTTGCTGGCGTGCCTGCATGTCGGCCATGCGCTCGGTGGTCATGGGGTGGCTGCGCAGGTACGGGAACGCGCCGTTGTCGTTCAGCCGGGAGGCCTGCTGCAATTTGTCGAACATCGTTACAAAGCCCAGCGGCTCAAAGCCGGCCTGGGTCATCACTCCGTAGCCGATGCGATCGGCCTCGCGCTCCATGTCGCGCGAGAAATTGAGCTGGTTCTGCATCGCCATCGCCTGGCCGCCCGCCATCACGGCATTGGCGGCGTCAGGGTTCTTGCTGGCGGCGATGGCGCCGAGGATCATGGCGCCAATGAGCCAGGGTGTCTGGCGGTTTTGTTGCGTCATCAGGCGTGATATGTGGCGCTGCGTGACGTGACTGAGCTCATGCGCCAGGACGGAGGCCAGCTCGTCACGGTTGGCAACCGCGCCCACCAGCCCCAGGTGCAGGCCCAGGTAGCCGCCGGGCAATGCAAAAGCGTTGATGCTGCGGTCCTTGCCCAGGAAAATCTCCCAGGCAAAACGCTGGTCCAGCTCGGCGCTGAGTTCGCCGCGCTGGCGCGCTGCCGCCAGCAGGGGCTGCCAGATGCCCTGGACGTATTCGACCAGCACGGGGTCGTCGATGTAGTCCGGGTCACGGTACAACTCGCGCGCAATGCGTTCGCCCAGCTTGCGCTCGGCACTGGACGACATTTCGCTGCCGTCACCCAGGGTGGGGAGCTGGGCGCGGGCTGGCGCAAGCGCTGCACAGGCGACCAGCACGGCTACTGCCAGCACCTGCCCGGTGCGCCACTGCCGGGGGATGTGAAACGGGACACTCAAAACGAATCCACCGGCAAGAAGCCCACCACCTCGGCGGTGGTGGAGTCAATCAGCACCGTCCAGAACAACTTGCGGGCGATCATCGGCACCCACAGCGTCGTGTCTTGTGTACGCCGCAGCTCCAGCAGCGCCTGGTCAATTTCAGCGGCGCGCGAAGGGTGCCGAAGCTTGAGATTGGCAATCGGCTTGCCCGCCTTCAGCACCGCGGAGCGAGAAGCTTCATAGGGTTGCCACAGGTCCGGGCGCGCGCTCAGTGCGAGGCCCTTGAGGGCAAGCATGGTGGCCTCGAATTTTTCCTTGTCGTCCCTGAAGGGGCGCACCGCAAGCAGGGTCGGTCCGCCCAGCGGTATCGCATCAACCCCGGTGGGAACCCTGTCCATCAAGTCCACCGGGATGTCCACGACATGAACAACGCGGAAGCGGTCGAGTTCGAAAACAAGGTGCGCCGGCCGGGCAAGCGAGACGGTCCACAACCCGTAGCCCAGGCCCGCAAGCTGGATGAGGGCAACCACCACCAGATCACGGCGAAGCTCTTTCAGCGGTTTGGCCAGATTGAAGATGGACAGCGTGATCAGCGGTCCCAGGACCACGTCAACGGCGACAACGATCAGGAAGAGTTCACGCCCGCCCGAAATCTCCCGGTACGGATAGGGGTACCACAGGCCAAACACAAGGATCGCTGCCAGCACGGCGACTGCAAGGCTGATCCCCAGGTGAATGCCGGCAGCGCGCAAGCGGCTTTTCCAGTTAAGCATGGTCGTATCATCCCCCATTGAGATGAATAGTTTGTAAACGGCTTTTTACCAGCCCTTTCCCATGAGCTCTTTTACCCATTTTGACGCGCATGGCCAGGCCCACATGGTGGACGTGGCTGACAAGGCCGCCACGCACCGCATTGCGGTAGCAACGGGCCGCATTGACATGTTGGCCGCGACGCTGGCGTTGGTCGAAAGCGGCACGGCCAAAAAGGGCGATGTCCTGGGTATTGCCCGGATTGCCGCTATCCAGGCAGCCAAGAAAACCAGCGATTTGATCCCGCTGTGCCATCCGCTGGCACTGACACGTGTGGCCATCGAATTCTCGGTGCTGGCGCAGGGTCCTTCGATCGTCTGCACCGCTACGGTTGAAACCGTTGGGCCCACGGGTGTGGAGATGGAGGCGCTGACTGCTGTGCAGATCGGCCTGCTGACCATTTATGACATGTGCAAGGCCGTTGACAGGGGCATGACCATCAGTGGCGTGCGATTGCTGGAAAAGCACGGTGGCAAGTCGGGCAGTTTCACCGCTGGATAACTTGCGCAGGCGGGGGCGCATCCGCACCCTGCACTGCACGCCAATGCGCGTACTCTGCCGGGAAGGCTGCCCGAAAACGCGCCAGGTGCACCAATGCCTCATCGTCGCGGCCCAACAAGGTCAGGCTATCAATCAGTACCTTGATGACTCGCGGCTCGGGTGAATAGTGCACAAGCCGGCGCGCAAGAGCCGCCATGTGTGCGGCGTTGGCGCGGGTGAGCTTTGTGGTTGTGAG
The DNA here is from genome assembly GCA_943372515.1 of Ramlibacter sp. 2FC. Lineage (GTDB taxonomy): Bacteria > Pseudomonadota > Gammaproteobacteria > Burkholderiales > Burkholderiaceae_C > RAM1. The sequence continues at coordinate 25,802 of CALRYY010000026.1, forward strand.
CTCTGCAAAATCTACTTGGTCCCGGAACAGCCATGTGTTGCGCGCCTTTGAAAGTGGGTCAATGCGGTACGCTGGATTGCGTTCCTCGTGCGCCAGATAGATCTGGCTGACTCGCCAGTAATCCCACCCGGCAAACAGGGCGGCCCCCAGCATGACAGCAGCAGCGGTGCTCAACGCCGTTTCCACTGGACCCGATCGCCTGGCATGCAATCCAGTGGCCCTGGAGCGGCAGAGCACGGCCACACTGGCACCCACCGCCAGGCAAAAGGGCCCGTACCAAAGCGGGTATTCCACCAGGCTATGCAACAGGATGACTGCCAGCACCATCCATGCCATCTGCTGGTGTGGGCGCGTTTCACGCCACGGCGCATTGGCCACGACCAGGCCTATCATGGCTGTTGTTGCCAGCAGGGCAGCCGGCATCCCCAGCTCGACGGCAATGTGAAGAGGCAGCAGGTGCGCGTTGTCCAGAATGTCGCAGAAGCGCTGGCCTGGATACAGCGTGGCGTAGTGGGCATAGTCCAGTTCCCCCCAGCCCCAGCCGAGCCAGGGCCGCTGTGCGACCAGGTGGACGACATTGGCCCAGAGGACAGTTCGGCTTCCGCACCCGGAGCTTGCTGCAATCCGGTCGAAAACCGTAGGCGCCTGAACGCCTTGCCACTGAACAAGCAAAACCGGCAAGACTGTGGTTGACAGCATGTAGCCCCCAACGCCGGCCAACAGGAAAGCCGCCACGCGCCGACTGCGCAATGACGGCCACATAACGGGTGCCAGGCACATCAGGACCAGACCCAACGCGCCGGTACGCGAAGCCGAAGCAGCGTTACCAGCAACCAGAACCAACACAGCTGGAATGGCGTAGCGCCACCGAAGGCCACTGCACACGCCGGCCAGAAGTGCGATCTGCCCAATGAGGGTCAATGTGGCGAACTGGTTGCGCTGGCGCAGCGCGGCATAGGCATTGCCGACAGGCGATCCAGGCACCCAGGGCGAAAGATGCTGCGCCTGACCAAAGTACTGCAATAGCGCCATTGCCGAGCTGATCAACGCGGCCCAGACCCACGCCGACGTGACGACGTCTGACATGTTTTCGAACAGCCCGGCGTCAGCGCGCATCAATACCAACAGCAGACCTGTGGCGCCCAGGGTAACGAGCCAGGGCTCTACAGATGGCGACGGTCCGGAAGCAAACGGGTAAACCCAAGGTAGCGCGAGCAGCACCCATGCAAGAGATCGAACGACCGCATTCATGCCTGAAGCAAGGAGCGCGAAAGCGAGCCGACTCGTGAACTAAGATATCGCATGGCCTTCATAGACGACCGCCTGCTGGATGTGGACAAGCACGGTGCGCTTCGCGCGCCCTCAGTCTTGTGGATCGCGCTTGCGGTACTTTGCCGCTACTGGATCCTTGTTGTGGTGGTGTTTGCATCAGCGCGGCGGGCACCGGATGTGGTGCGGGTTCTGGGTGACGGGTTTTCATGGTACTTCCTCCTGCTGGAAATTCCCGCCATCGTGATTTTGCTGGCCGCCGCACGCCGCAGGCCCGAGGCCGGTGAACTGTGTCGCTGGGTCTGGCGCAATGCGCGTGTTTTTATTGCCTGTGCCGTCGTGGCGCATCTGGGCGCTACAGCCTGGCTGCTTTGGAGCGCGGATGTGTGGCGGCGCTGGCCCGAGCTATTCCTGGCAAGCTGCAATCTCATTGACCTGGCAGTCCTCACCAGCGTCCTGCGCGACGACTACTATCGCCAGCTGTTCTCGGATTTCCCTCCCAAGCAACCTGTGGAAGCAACTCAATGATCCGCATTTTCATCGGCTTTGACGAGCGGGAAACCGTCGCCTGGCATGTCTTGACACACAGCATCCTCGAGCGATCCAGTGAGCCCGTCAGCTTTGTTCCTTTGGCCCTGCCCAACCTGGGCAAGCTGATGTGGCGCGAGAAGAACCCGTTGCAATCAACCGATTTTTCCTTCTCGCGCTTCCTGACGCCGTACCTGTGCGGCTATGAGGGCTGGTCGTTGTTTATGGACTGCGACATGCTGGTGCTGGATGACATTTCGAAGTTGTGGGCGCTACGCGACGACAGGTTTGCCGTGATGTGCGTCAAGCATGACCATCAGCCAGCCGAGAAGGTGAAGTTCCTGGGAGCGCCGCAGACGCCCTATGCCAAGAAAAACTGGTCAAGTGTCATGTTGTTCAACAACGCCCGTTGCCGCGCCCTGACGCCCGAGTATGTGAACACAGCCAGTGGCCTGGAGTTACATCAATTCAAGTGGCTGGAGAATGATTCGCTGATTGGTGATCTGCCAGAGAAATGGAATCATCTGGTGGGCTACACATCACCGAACACCAATGCTGCCAATGTTCATTTCACATTGGGCGGGCCCTATTTCAATGAGTATGCCGATTGCGAATTCAGCAAGCAATGGAATGAGGCCAAGGCCAACATGATGCGCGTTGATCAGCGGCGCATCTAGCATTCGTGCAAAAGGCTACGCCTTCTGATCGCCGTTTTTCCTGCTCAGATGGACGACAACAGCTTCGGTCGCAAAATCAACAAACTCCTTGGAGTACCCAAGTTCGGTCAATTCCCAGCGGAATGAATTTCCGAAGACTGCCTTGGTAATCCAGCCCAGCTTGTGCACGGCGTGAAACTCTACAGCGCGCTGGCAGGCTTCTTCAACGATGCGGGTTAACCTGTTCACAGAGGGCCGCCTCCCGGCCTGGGTGTCCAGAGCCGGGGGGTAGCGCCGTGAAATCTGTTTGGCCAAATCAGCTGCAAACTCTTTTGAAGCGGTCAGCTTTGCGGTGCCAAAAAAAGAGAACATGAAGAAAAGGGCCTGACGGCCCTGAGGGGTAAGGGAAAATCAGGTACCCCGGCAAGAAGCGGGTGCGTACTTCGGAAGGTTGGCGTTGCAAACCCAGTTGACGGTCTGACCGGTCCAGGACGGCGTCAGGGTCACGATGAATGCATTGGTGCCCAAGGCGGCAGCGGCACTCACGACAATCGTCCCGGCTGCAGCCACTGTGCCGTCAGCAACGAACTTGGACGAGTTGATGGAAATACCCGTGATCGACACGCAGCTGTTGTTCTGCTGGCACAACTCGGTAACTGCAGTGCGAGCCGAAGAGGCTGCCAGCAGCACTTCGGATGCGCGTGCACGAACCGTGTAATCCTGGTAAGCGGGCAATGCCACCGCAGCCAGAATGCCGATGATTGCAACCACAATCATCAGCTCAATAAGGGTAAAACCCTTTTGTAGCGACTTCATAGAGACTCCTTTACATGTATAGGTGATGCCGCCCTATCAAGCGGCGAAGTTCACGAGCAACTTTCGTACCGGCTGCATGTCGCGCATTTTCACGCTGAACAGTTCGCACTTTGGCTTCACAGCGACAGAATTCAGTAGCTGTTGGACAAAAGTGTCAGATGAAGAGGGTCCCAAGAAGAAGACTACACATAAAAGGGCCCGCAGGCCCCTTGAGTTTGAATTAGATCAGGTACCGCGGCAGGATGCGGGGGCGTACTTGGGAATGCTGGAGTTGCAAATCCAGTTCACCGTCTGACCAGTCCACGAAGGCGTCAGGGTCACGATGAACGCGTTGGTGCCGAGAGCGGCCGCTGCGCTCACTGTGATCGTTCCGGCCGCATCGACAGCGCCGTCCGCAACGAATTTGGACGAGTTGATGGTGATGCCTGTGATCGATACGCAGCTGTTGTTCTGCTGGCACAACTCGGTGACTGCAGTACGTGCGGACGATGCAGCCAGCAGCACTTCAGAGGCACGCGCGCGAACCGTGTAATCCTGGTAGGCGGGCAGCGCTACCGCAGCCAAGATGCCGATGATTGCAACCACAATCATCAACTCAATAAGGGTAAAACCCTTTTGTAGTGACTTCATAGAGACTCCTGTACACATATAGGTTAAGCCGCCTTATCAAGCGGCGTGATCAAGGAGCAACTTTCGTACCGGCTACAGGTCACGTATTTGCAGGCTGAACAGTTGGAAATTCACCGTCAAAGCGACAGAATTGCGCCGCGTCTGGACAGGAATGTGAGCGTTGACGCAGTCGCAGGAAAGACCCATAAAAATGGGCCCGAAGGCCCGTTGATCTTTGGGGGAAGTCAGACCCCCCGGCAGGAAGCAGGCGCATATTTGGGAACGTTGGTATTGCATACCCAGTTCACCGTCTGCCCGGTCCAGGATGGCGTCAGGGTCACGACGAAGGAACTGGTGCCGATTGCGTCAGCAGCGCTCACAACAATTGTTCCAGCCGCACGTACAGTGCCTTGGGCGACGAATTTAGACGATGCGATGGTGACGTTCGTGATGCCATTGCAGCCGTTGTTGATCTGGCACAGCTCCGTGACCGAAGTGCGTGCAGAGGACGCAGCCAGCAACACCTCAGACGCCCGCGCACGGACGGTGTAGTCTTGGTAAGCGGGCAAGGCCACCGCAGCCAGAATGCCGATGATGGCAACCACAATCATCAGCTCAATAAGGGTAAAGCCCTTTTGTAACGATTTCATTCAGACCTCCTTTAAATATAAAGAAACATATTTCCTGCTTGAACGCAAAAATATTGTAACTTTAGTGCCAATTTCTGGCAACGTATTTTTAAAGTCGAATGAATCGTTCAACGCCTTCAAGTCGGCAGACTTCAGCCGCGACGGACTACATGTGCCAGCACCTCAGCGCCAACCACGTCCAAAACACCCTCCCACTCCCCCATCGTTTGCTGGCGGACAACTGTTGCCGAACCATACCAAGGCATGGATGCACCTTCGACACCGTAGCGCCATTCCGGTATGGCAGGCGCCATCACCCAGACCGGAACACCCAGAGCTCCCGCATAGTGGACTGTGGTGTTGCACACCGTCACGACGGCGTCCAGGGCACTGATTAGCGCCGCGAACTCATCAAGGTCCTTGATGGCTTGCGGCCAATGAGTCAGGTTCCATCCGCACTCAGACATGCGCTGGAGGTCGGACTCGACGGCGCCGTACTGGAGGCTGACCCAATCAGCCGGCACACGGGTCATCCATTGCGCGGCCATGTCCACATCGAGCGTTCGCAACACACTTCGGGTGGATGGAGTGCCGCCCCGCCAGGAAAAACCAATCTTGGGACCCGGACCTATTTCATCCAGCTTCTGGCGCCAGTAGTCCACCCGCTGCGGGTCAGCACGCAAATACGGCGTTCCCGGGAAACTTGAAACGTCGGGCCGGAAATAGCGCGGCAATTCAGCAAGCGGGACGTAACAGTCCACATCGGTCAGCCCTTTGGCCCATGCCACGTCCCGCTTCTGGGTCGAGGCAATCACCTCACAATCAGGAAACGAACGCGCCAGGGTCGGCGCGACGCGCGCCATGACTTCAAAGATCACGCGCTTGGGCGACTGCCTCAACAGATCGGGCAGACAGGATGCAAACATGACCTGGTCGCCCAAGCCCTGCTCGGCGAGCACCACAACCGTCTTTCCTTGCAGGGATTCCCCTGCCCACATGGGATACGGCAACACCCTGAAATTCTTGCTCGAACCAATCCCCCGATAAGCGTAGTCCTCCCAGCCTGCGACGAAATTTTTGCGCAATAAATGGACGGTGGCGCGCTGAAATCTGGTGTTCGGCTCGGCAGGATGCAACTCCAGCACCTGATCTAGCAGCGCGAGCGCCTCGTCAAATCGCCCCGTCGCCACCAACGCCAGGCCCAGGCCATTCAACACGGCGGTACGTGGGGCCACCCCACCGGCCAGCAACTCGTCAAACAGCTCGATGGCCCTGGTGTAGTCGCATGCCATCGTCAAGCTCGCCGCGAGCTGGGACTTTTGAGACGCCGTCAGAGCCTCGCTGGGCAACTCTTCAAGTACTGCAACGGCCTGCGCATACTTTTCAGTCAGGTGCAGAACCTGGGCAAGGTTGAAAGTAACTGCGGTGTCCGCATCGGGCAGCTGCCTTGCGCGTTCGAAGCACTTTTGAGCTTCGGGGTACTCTGCAAGCTGCAGGTGCGCAGAGCCCAGCACGGCAAGTGCGCGCGCGTTGTCGGCATTGCGCGCCAGGAAGGCTTGGGCCAATTCAACCGCTCCGTGCACATCCCCTGCGTTTTGGTACAGCCCTGCAACATGTTCCAGCAACGCGGCGTCGTCCTCCCACTGGTCCAGCAATAAATCAGCGTCCCGAAGAGCTGCATTGCCATCCCCTGCATGAAATCGATGCTTGATCTGGCTCCAGCGCTCCTGCCAATCCGGCGCGGCCATACCCGATTCAGCACTGGAGGCGACTGCCACTGACTGCCAGACGCCTCCTGAATTCGCAACCTCCTCATTCAGTTGAGCCAGATTTTCACGGGCCAACGCAAAAGTGCTGTCCAGGGCCAACGCCTTCTTGAAGCAGGTCAGGGCCTCCCCATGCTCCCCCTTCAGGCGAAGCACGATCCCAAGATTGTTCCAGGAAGATTTATCCGCGTCATTGCCTTGAATCGCCTGGCGCAGCGGCGTTTCTGCCAACGCATAGTTCTTCAAGTGCAGGTGGCAAAGCCCCAGTTGCGCAAGATACCGGGGGTCAGTGGGACTGCCGTTTCGCGCAAACTGCGCGTGGTGAGAAGCGGGCCCGATTTCACCCTCTTCGAGCATCAGCAAAGACAGGCCGTAGTGCGCATCCGAGAACCCCGGCAAAAGGGCCAAAACTTCATGGTAGAGCTTCTTTGCGTCCTCGTCCCGCCTCTGGCGGAATGCAATTTCCGCCAGCAGGCAGCGAGCAACTGCGTCTTTGTCTTCGGTCGCGTCATACAGTTTTCCTGCAGCGACTTCGGCTTGGTCAAACCGGCCCATGGCAATCATTTCGCGGACTTCATCCAGTGTCCACCGCCGGTGCCCAGCGCCCAGCATTTCACGAAACAATTTCTTCAGCATGCTGGCAACCAACCAAATCCGCGGCGAGCCATCGATACGTTGCGCACACTCACTTGATACAAACCGACCTCACCTGCTTCAAGTCCGTCAGCCCCATCATGATTTTTTCCATGCCGTCCATCTTCAAGGTTCGCATGCCGCCGCCTACGGCGCAAACAAACAGCTCCGCCACCCGGGCCCGCTCCTGTATAAGCTTCTTCACATCGTCGTCCGCAATCAGCAACTCGTGCAAACCGACGCGGCCCTTGTAGCCGGACTTGCCGCATTTGTCGCAGCCCACCGGCCGGTAAAACTTGAGCTTGCCGTTCTCACCGTAGAGCTTCATCCAGCTGTCGTAGAGTTTTTTGGCCTCGCCGGCGTAGTCGGCCTTCCACGCAGCGGTGTGCCGCAGGTCTTCTGCGTACTCGGCCACGAAGGTCTTGATCTCGTCACCCTCTGGCGTGTAGTCCTGCTTGCAGTCGCACAATCGCTTGGCCAGGCGCTGCGCCAGGATGCCCAACAGGGCATCGGCAAAATTGAAGGGGTCCATGCCCATGTCCAGCAAACGGGTAACAGACTCAGGAGCGGAGTTGGTGTGCAGCGTCGAAAACACCAGGTGGCCCGTCAGTGACGCCTCAACGCCCATGGACACGGTTTCCTTGTCGCGCGACTCGCCCACCATGATGATGTCCGGGTCGGCGCGCAGGAAGGCGCGCATGACCAGCGCAAAGTCAATGCCCGCCTTCTTGTTGATTTGTACCTGCCGCAGGCCCTTTTGCGTGATTTCCACCGGATCCTCGGCCGTCCATATCTTGGTGTCGGGCGTGTTGAGGAATTTCAGGATGGAGTGCAGCGTGGTCGTCTTGCCCGAGCCTGTAGGGCCACACACGTAGAACAGGCCATAGGGCTTGCTCACGGTCTTTTCCACCCGGTCGCGGTTGTGCGGCGTAAGACCCAGCTTTTCCAGCGGGATCGGCTCGCCTGCCGCCAGGATACGCATGACGATGTCTTCCACACCGCCGGCCGAGGGAATGGTGGCTACACGCAGTTCGATGTCCAGCGGTCCAAACTTCTTGAACTTGATCTTGCCGTCCTGGGGCTTGCGCTTTTCCGAGATGTCCAGGTCACACATGATCTTCAGCCGTGTGACAAGCGCCTGGCGAAAGTGCGATGGCACCTCAATGTAGGACTGCAGGCTGCCGTCAATGCGCAGCCGGATACCGGTTTTCGCCTTGCCCGGCAGGGGCTCGATGTGGATATCCGACGCCTTGAGGTTGTACGCGTCGATGATGACTTTGTTGACGAACTTGACCAGTTCGTTGTCGGCCGCGGCAGATTCGAGCGAAGAATCGTCACTGCCCTCGTCATCGATCGGCGCGCTCAGATCGGCAAGCAGTTCGTCGATCGAGCCGCCTTCCACGCCGGCACCATAAAGCTGGCTGAGCGTTTCCTCGAACTCGGTTTGTGTCGTGACCCGGTAGGCAAATTTGGACTGGCGCGAAAAAACCTGCGGCACAATGCGCGACCCGCGCACCGCCTCAGGGTCAACGCACATCACGACCAGACCCTCCGGCGATTCCTCCAGGGGAATCCATCCCTGCTCAACCAGAAAATCGCGCTTGAGCGGCCCATGCAGCATTTCGGAACGAATGCGCCCGCTATTGAATGCCTCGTATGGCACGCCAAAGAACTTGGCCAGCGACGGGCCGATCTGCGCCGGACGGATCTGGTACTGGGCCATGAGCATGTGCTCAACCGGCTTGGCCTCTTCGCGCGCGCTCTGGATGCATTGCTGCAGTTCTTCACCTGTCAGCACACCATCCGTCACCAGGCCGTCGTACTTGGTGGCCTTGCGGCGCGCACCTTCCTCGGCCTTGTGCATGCGCTGGCGGATCGCGGTTGCCAGCGTCTTGCACAGCTGGGCCGCGCCTTCGACTTCCAGTTCGCCAAACGGCTGGTCGCTCTTGTTGTTGATGACCTGCAGCACGCCATGCAGTGCCTCGCCGTCCAGGATGGGCACCACCAGCATCTGCTTGGTGCGATATCCCGAGCGTTTGTCGACTTCCTTGAGGAAGCTCAGTGTGGGGTGTACGCGCTTGAGCGCTTCATCATCGTAAACATCGGCGATGTTCACCGGCTGCTTGGAAAAGGCAACGTAGCCCGCAATACTCTGCGCGCTGATGGGCAGCTTGAGGTCGCGGCTGGTGTTCAGCCCGGTCTTGATCTTGGAAATGATGGCCGTGCGGTCGTCATTGACGGCGTACAGTGTCAGACGGTCGGCGTTCAGAAGCTTGCAGATGTCCGGGCTGACCTCCAGCATGATCTGGTCCACGTTTTCGGTCTCGTGGATGCGCGTCGTGACATGCTGCAGTTGCCGGAAAAACAGCGCCTCAAACGAGACGCCCCGTTTGTCAGGCGGCAACATCTGCGAGTCAAAAAACGCCTGTTCGGAATCTTTCTCGCCCGCAGGCTTCAGGACCGCGTTCATAGGTCAAACTCCTGCCCGGCACGAAGCCAACGGATGTCATGCGTGACGTTCGGGCCAAAGGGCTGCGTCTGGTCAAACCGCTGGATCTCCGCCATGATCAGTTCGGTCTCTGCGGGCTTGGTGTGCGTGATGTAGATGGGAAACGACTTGCCTTTGTCGATGCAGTCGAGCTCTTCGGCCAGCGCCAGCGGCGACAGGTGCAGGCTGCGCCGCGCAAGATCTTTCTCGCGGTTGCTGAACGCGGTTTCAATGATGAGTGCCGCCACATTCATCTGGTTGATCCGGCGCCAGAACGCCGGGTTGCGCTCTGTGTCGCCCGTGAAAATCCAGCAACCGCGCCCCGCTGTTACCGCGTAACCCACCGCCGGCACCGTGTGAACAGCAGGCAGCACCTCAATGCGCTTGCCGGTGATGTCCAGCGTCTGCCCGACCTGGATTTCATGGAAGGTGATGAAAGGCGCTTGTGGCGTTGGAATGCGACTGAAGTCCGGCCAGATCACGTTGTTGAAGATGTGCGCCTTCAGTGCAGCAATGGTGCCCGCCAGTGCGTGGATCTGCACAGGAGAGTTGCGCTGTGATGCGATCGCATCAATCATCAATGGCAGCGCCGCCACATGGTCAAGGTGCGAATGGGTCAGCAACACATGGTTGATGCCGCGCATTTCCTCCAGCGCCAGATCGCCCACGCCGGTGCCGGCGTCGACAAGGACGTCATTGTCAATCAGGAAAGACGTGGTTCGGCAGTCCTTGGCGATCGCGCCGGAGCAGCCCAACACCCTGACCTTCATCCTGGCACCTCACTTGGTCTCAAAGTTCGTCGCACCGTCCCACTCGGGATCGAAGGGCAACAGCCTCATTGAGGCTACACGCTGCGTGTACAACTCGTAAAGGTATTTTTTGGCGTTCATGCGCTGCAGGTTGAGCAGTTGCACGTCGGCCTGGTCCCAGTCCTGCGAACGGTACGCCTTGAGCAGGGCGCCCCAGGCCTTGAGTTCGTCGGCGTGCGGCTTTTCCAGCCGGTCCAGGGGAGCCAGCGGCCAGAAGATGGATACGGCTTGCTCCTTGCCCTTGACGCGAACCTTGTCCAGCTCCTGCCAGGCAAAGTCGGGCGCCAGCTTGCGGGTGGATTCACTCACGACAATGTCCACGCCATAGGTCTTGGACAAACCCTCCAGCCGCGAGCCCAGGTTCACGGAGTCCCCGATCACGGTATAGCTGCGCCGGATGTCCGAGCCCATGTCCCCAACGCACATGGTGCCGGTGTTCAGACCGATGCCAATGCCGATCTCGGGCAGGCCCTTGGCGCGGTGCTCTTCATTGAGTTTGCGGATGGCGTTGGCCATCTCCATCGCGGTTTTGGTCGCCAGGTGCGCATGGGCGGGCGTATCCACTGGTGCACCCCAGAAGGCCATGACGCAGTCGCCCATGTATTTGTCGATGGTGCCGCGGTTGGCGCGGATCAGGTCCGTCAAGCGGCTGAAAACGCTGTTGAGCAGCTCCTGCAACTGGGTGGGCTCCATCTGCTCGGACATCTTGGTAAAGCCCCGCATGTCGCAGAACATCACCGTCAACTCCTTGTTGGTTGCCTTCATGCTGTAGCTGTCGGGGTCTTTGACCATTTCGTCCACCAGCTCGGGCGGAACGTAGGTTCCAAACAGGTTGGCCAGTTCGCGCTTGGACCGGCTTTCAACAAAATAGCCGTAGCTCATGTTCAGTGCAAAGGCCGTCAGCGCCATGACCAGGGCCGACGCCAGCGGCAAAACCAGCCCGTAGCCCAGATAGAGCCAGAAGTTGAGTGCCACCAGCACGCCTATGACCACCACACTGGCGGCTACCGCCCGTGGCGCAGACAGCAGCGGCAGTGCAAATGCGAGCGTAATGCCCGCCAGCAAGAGGACTACGACCTCAAACCCGACAGCATAGTCCGGCTTGACGAAGGTCTTGCCATCCAGCAGCCCGGAGATGACGTTGGCGTGGGTCTCGACCCCGGGATAGGTTTCGCCGACAGGCGTCACACGCAAGTCCAGCAGGCCGGGCGCTGTAGTGCCCAGCAAGACGATCTTGTCCTTGAGCGCGCCGTCAGGAATGCGCCTGGCCAGCAGGTCGGCGGCCGAGATGTACTTGAACGAACCCCCGCTCACGCCGCCCGGACCACGAAAGGGCACCAGCGTGGCAACGCGATGGTCTACAGGTACAGCCAAGGTCTTTTCACCTTGTTTGAGCAGGATGCTTTCCAGGCCCTGGTAACTGCGGTTGATGAACCGTTCCTGCGGGAAGCCCGGCGCCACCGCCGGTAACCCCACCAGCATGCGGAACATTGCCATGGACAGCGACTCGTAGTACTGCCCCTTGTATTCAGCAATCAGAGGGATGGAGCGCACGACGCCATCGGCTTCCGTGATGGAGTTGAAAAAGCCCGCCATCGGCGCCGCTTTGGCGACCTGGTCGATGTTGGACCCAAAACCGTTCCAGCTGGTGAAACTGATGGGACGCCCCTGGAGGCTGTCTTTCTGCATGACTGCAGCGGGCAGTGCACCCGATGTGCGACCGTCCCGGTCACTTGTGAAGTAGTACCCCAGCACCACGGCCTTTTTTTCAAGCGAGCGGGCAAAAGCGGCGTCGTAGTCCAGAACGCTTTGCAGCTGATTGAGACGTTCGGTAAAGCCGGCCTGGTCCTTGAGGTCGCTCTGGGCGAGCTGTCGCAACCGCTTCAGGCCAGAGCTGTCGTCGGGCTCGGCAAACACCACGTCAAAGCCCAGCATGGTGACTTTCTGGCGCTCAAACAGGTCTTCCACCAGTTCGGCCAGCTTGTTGCGGCCCCAGGGCCAGCGCCCGACTTCCGCAAGGCTCTTCTCGTCGATATCAACGATGACGATGCGCTCGTCCATCGTTTTGGGCATGGTGGCGCGCAGGCGTGCGTCATAGATGATGTCGTCAAGCTGCTGCAGCACGCCAATGCGCATCACGCCGCTGGCGTGCAGCAACGCAAAAATCAGCGGTATCAGGGTTACCGCGATCCGGGACCAATGTTTTGAAAGTGATCCCATGGGTCCGCCGCAGACCGTCAGGCCTGAACGAACTGCATCTGGGTGCCCGCCAGTTCCAGCAGATCACCTGTCTTCAGCATGACGGGCTCCGCGCCAATCGGCGCGCCGTTCAGCGTAGGCTTGTTGGCGCCTTCGACGTGGGCCACCACAAAGCCGTTGTGCCGCTTGGTGATGGCGGCAACCGCCACACCGGGCTTGCCAATGGTCGTGACGACCTTGACCAGTGGCACCTCGCGCCCTGCGGCGGCACCGGACAGCACCTTGATGCTGCCGGCGGGCCCCGCACCCTCTGCCACTGGCGCTGCAGCTGCAGCTGAAGGGCTGGCGGCCGGGGGCGGCACAGCCAGGCCTGCCCCTCCGGCCTTGATCACCATCGTCTTTTCAAAGCCGGCGCTGGCGGCTTCGTTGATGTACTTGATCTTGTACTTGCCGATCTCAACGGTGTCGCTGTTTTGCAGGAGCTGCTTCTTGACAGCCTTGCCGTTGACGTAAGTGCCGTTGGTGCTGTTCAGATCCTCCAGGTAAACCTCGTTGCCGGTCATCTGCAGAACGGCATGTTCACCGCTCACAGCAAGGTTATCAATCACGATGTCGTTGTACGGCCGCCGACCCAATGTCGTACGGTCCTTGGTCAACTGCACTTCCTTGATGACAACACCGTCGATCGAAACGATCATTTTCGGCATGGTCGACTCCTGTTTTTAAACCTGTTTCGGGAAAACTAATGCGAAAGACTATTTTCCCAGCAATCTGGAAATCAAGCCGCGCTTTTTAACGCCGCTTTGTGCCTGCGCCAACAGGACCGAGATATTGTCCCGTCCGCCGTTGGCATTGGCAGCATCAATCAGCTGCACAACTTTCTGCTCCAGTGGTGCGTCAGCAGCAAGCAGCTGGGCAATATTGTCGTTGTCCACCATGTCCGACAACCCGTCCGAGCACATGAGGTAGACATCGCCGGGCTCCACTCGGTGCTCGTTGACTTCCAGCAGTACGGCGTCTTCGACACCGAGCGCGCGCGTAACCAGGTTTTTGTTGGTCGATGTAGCCGCCTGCTCGGGCGTGATCAGCCCCGCGTCCATCTGCTCCTGGAGCAAAGAGTGATCCTTGGTGATCTGCACAAATTCGCCGTCGCGCAGGCGGTAGCAGCGCGAATCGCCGATGTGACCCAACATCAGCCGGGTGTCCTGGAAGACGCCCAGCACCAGCGTCGTACCCATGCCGCTGTATTGGGGGTTGGAATTGGCGGCGTTGAAGATGGAGCGGTTTGCGTTGTCCACGCAGATTTCCATGGCACGCCGCACTTCCTTGGAGTTGGCATGCCGCCCGGCCTGCGACAGCCAGCGCCCCAGCTCTGACTTGATGAATGCGGTGGCCATGCCACTGGCGATTTCGCCGGCGTTATAGCCCCCCATGCCGTCAGCCAGGATGCCCAGGCGCGTGGGCTCGTCAATGGTGACGGAGTCCTCGTTGTTCTCGCGGGCGAGTCCAGGATCGGTTCGTAGGCAAAACTCGTAGTTCATAGATGCTGGACTCAGGTCTCCGTATCGGTCTTTTTGCCCGAATCCGCAACGGCACCACCTGCCCCAGATCTGCTGATCACGGCTGTTTTGGCGAAGGGGTCGGTATCGCTGATGGCGTCCATTTTCTGGGTGGCATCATAGCCGGGCTGCGCCACTTCAGGAACTGCGGCGGTAACGACCGTCTTGTCGAAGCCGGACGGGCCGGCAGGCGCCAGCACCACGGTCTTGTCGCTTCCATAGTCCGCCTGTGCTGGTTCTTCCGCGCGAAACGCTACCGTCTTTTCGTCCATCGGGGTGGCTGCGCCCGCACTCGCTGGCACTGCCGACATGGGTGCCGCAGGCGCATCGGCGGGCGACACCCCGGATGCCAGGGCACGCAAATCGGCTGCAAACTGGTCGCCGTCCTGGTAGCGGTTTTCGCTGCGCTTGGCCAGCGACAACGCCACGATCTGGGCCAGGCGCTCCGGGATCTCCTTGCGGATGATCCGGATATCTGGCGCCTCCTCGTTGGCAATCTTGTACATCAGTTCGGCCATGGAGTCGCCCCGGAAGGGCAGCACGCCCGCCAGCATCTGGAACAGCATGACCCCCAGCGAATACAGGTCGGAGCGTCCGTCGACCTTCTTGCCGGCAATCTGCTCGGGCGACATGAAGCTGGGCGTGCCCAGCACCAGGCCGGTCTTGGTCTTGCTGGAGTCAGTGATGCGGGCAATGCCGAAGTCGGTGACCTTGACGGTGTCGCTATCCAGCTCGTACATGATGTTGGCAGGCTTGATGTCGCGATGCACCACGCTCTGCTTGTGGGCGTAGGCCAGCGCCTCGGCCACCCGAGCCACGATGGACAGTACCTTGGGCATGGGCAGCAGGTTGCCGTCCTTGCAATAGTCCACCAGGTCCTTGCCTTTGAGGAATTCCATGGCAATGTAGGCCAGGTCGTGCTCTTCGCCCGCGTCAAAAATGGTCACAATGTTCTGGTGCTGCAGGCGGCCTGCGGTCTCGGCCTCGCGGAAGAAGCGCTCGCGCGCATCCGTGAGCTCTTCACCCTCGAATTCCTGGCTCAAGGCCATGGTCTTGATGGCCACCACGCGCCCGATCTTCGGGTCCTTGCCCAGGTACACGACACCCATGGCACCTTTGCCCAGCTCTTTTTCCACCTGGTAACGGCCCAGCATCGGCTTTTCAACGGCGCCGCCGTCCAGCAGCATGGTGCCGCCGGGGTGCGCACCGCCGCCGCCCAGAATGACGGTTTCTGACAGGTTCTTGGCGCGGTTGAGCTTGGACTGCAGGTCCTTGTAGCCTTTGTTCCAGGCAGCCATGTGCTCGTACACCGCCTGGGCCTTGTTGAACTGACGCTTGCGCTCGAAGTCCAGCGCCAGGTTGTACATGTTGTCCATGACCGCATCGCTCATCGGCACACGGCGGAACCGGTCAAATGCCATATCCAGCTGGCCCTGACCCTGAAGCGCCAGGCCCATCATGCGGTTGGTTTCGGCCGATTCCTCGTCAGACTTGAGCTTGCCCGCTTCTGTCATCAGGAAGCGTTTTGTCGTGAGCGCCAGATGGCCGATGACCAGCAGCGTCGCGGGGAAAACCAGCTTGAGCCACATCGAAGCACCTGACAACAAACCAAATTCGGCCACCATCAGCACCACGAAAAGCCCCAACGTGATGACAGCCGCCTTGCCCGCCGACAGGCGGGGCAGGGCAGCCACCAGATAGGCGGCGACCAGCAGGAAGACACCAAATGCCGCCCAGCCGCCCCAGGCCGGCTGTACGATGAAATGTTCGCCCAGGATGCTGGACGTGATGTGGGCAATCATCTCGGCAGGCGACAGGCCCGCGTAGCCCGGCACCGGGAATTGCACGCCCACACCAGCCGCGGTGGCGCCGATCAGGACGATCTTGTCTGCGTATTTGCTGGCGGGAATCTTGCCGCTGATGACGTCATAAAAAGAGTCCACGGCGAATGCGGGCTTGCCTTCGCGACCCTTGTAGAACTGCGGCAGCATGCGCGCGTACTCGTCGGTCTTGACGCGCAGTTTGCCGATCTGGACCGAATCGCCCGGATTGAGCTTTACGTCTGCGGGACCCAGGTTCAGGCTGTGTGCGGCAGCCAGCAGCGCCATGGACGGCACGGCTTTGCCAAAGTAATTGACCAGCATGGGCTCTTCACGAACGGCGCCATCCACGTCATTGATCTGGTTCAGGTGGGCAATGCCTGCGGCGGCCGTGCCGATCTGCTCGATAGGCTGCTGGCCTTTGACCGCCGGCACCGAGAAGCCGCCGCTTTCGTCCACCGCGCTCTTGAGCGCGTAGGGGGGCAGCGGCTTGTCCGGTTTGCCCTGGGGCTCACCCAGCACGAAAACGGATGGCACCAGCACATTGCCAGCCTTGGTCATGCTCGTGGCCAGTTTGGCGTCGGTGTCCAGAGCCAGCTCGGCTTCAGCGATGACCTTGCCCAACTGCTCACCCAGACCACCTGCGCCAGGGTCCGCGCCCGGCCCAAGCGCTTCTTTCATCTTGCGGATGAACACCAGGCCTCGGTCGGTTTGCGGCTCAAAGAAGAAAGCCGTGTGAACAATGGTCTTGGCCTTGGCGGCCGCCAGCTGGTCAATCAGCTGGGCATGAACGTCGCGCGGCCACGGCCAGCGCCCGATGTTGGCGATGCTCTGGTCGTCAATGGCGATGACCGCGATGCGGTCAGAAGGCTGGCGGGCACTGCTGGTGCTCGCAAAGTCATAGAAGCGCCGCTCCAGCGTGCCGATGAAGTCCGTGGACTGGTTCAGGATGACTACCGCCACCACCACCAGTACGCCCACAAACCAGTCGGTACGCCAGAACTGACTGCGTTTTGCCGATGAAGATGTGCTCACTTCCCGCCCCTTGTCCAGTTCGCAGACCAAGCCGTTGTTCTTGACAGTAGCTCACATCCGCCCGCCCTTGAGGGTTCGACGGACAGAACACTGCGAGTGCCGAAGGTAACAGACGGGCCAGCGCCGGACAAGGCACTTTGTCACGGGCGTACTACGATTTGTTGCAAATAAGCGGCACACCTGGGCGCGCGCCGCCCGTTCGCAAGCCTGTGTGCTTACAGCTTGGCCTTGAGCAATTTGGCCAGTTCAGAGAAATTGCGCGTCACGGTGAAGCCACACTCTTCCATGATGGACAGCTTGGCATCCGCCGTGTCAGCACCGCCGGAGATCAGCGCGCCGGCGTGACCCATGCGCTTGCCGGGAGGGGCCGTCACACCGGCAATGAAGCCGACGACGGGCTTTTTCATGTTGGCCTTGCACCAGCGCGCAGCGTCCGCCTCGTCCGGGCCGCCGATTTCGCCGATCATGATGACGGCGTCGGTATCGGGGTCGTCGTTGAAGGCCTTCATCACGTCAATGTGCTTCAGACCATTGATCGGGTCACCGCCAATGCCCACAGCGCTGGACTGGCCCAGGCCGATTTCGGTCAGCTGTGCCACGGCTTCGTACGTCAGCGTGCCAGAGCGGCTGACCACGCCAATGCGGCCCTTGCGATGGATGTGGCCGGGCATGATGCCGATCTTGATCTCATCAGGCGTGATCAGGCCGGGACAGTTGGGCCCCAGCAGCAGGGTCTTCTTGCCGCCGGCGGCCTCTTTGGCCTTCATCTTGTTGCGCACTTCGAGCATGTCGCGCACCGGGATGCCTTCGGTGATGCAGATGGCCATGTCCAGGTCGGCTTCAACGGCTTCCCAGATGGCGGCAGCAGCGCCTGCGGGCGGCACGTAGATCACCGACACCGTCGCGCCGGTCTGGCCCGCGGCTTCCTTGACCGATGCGTAGATGGGGATGTTGAAGATCGACTCGCCCGCCTTCTTGGGGTTCACGCCTGCGACGAAGCAGTTCTTGCCGTTGGCATAGTCCTGACACTTTTCAGTGTGGAACTGCCCGGTCTTGCCGGTAATGCCCTGGGTGATGACCTTGGTGTCTTTGTTGATGTAGATCGACATAATTTGTTCCTAGTCAGTGGGGGACAGAGCTGAAGATCTGTCCCGCAAAATCACTTAGCTACCGCTGCGACGACTTTTTGCGCGGCATCCGCCATGGTGTCGGCGCTGATGATGGGCAGGCCGGACTCGGCCAGGAGCTTCTTGCCTTCCACTTCGTTGGTGCCCTTCATGCGCACCACCAGCGGTACCTGCAGGTTCACGGCCTTGCAGGCCGCGATCACGCCGGTGGCGATGGTGTCGCACTTCATGATGCCGCCGAAGATGTTGACCAGGATGGCCTCAACATTCTTGTTCTTCAGCATGATCTTGAAGGCTTCGGTGACCTTCTCGGGGGTGGCGCCGCCGCCCACATCCAGGAAGTTGGCCGGCTCGCCGCCAAACAACTTGATGGTGTCCATGGTGGCCATGGCCAGGCCAGCGCCGTTGACCAGGCAGCCGATGTTGCCGTCCAGGCTGATGTAGGCCAGGTCAAACTTGGAAGCCTCGACTTCGGCCGGGTCTTCTTCGTCCAGGTCGCGCAGGGCCACGATTTCAGGGTGGCGGAACAGGGCGTTGCTGTCAAAGTTGAACTTGGAGTCCAGCGCAATGACGTTGCCCTTGCCGTCGCGGTTCAAAGGGTTGATTTCAACCAGCGCGGCGTCAGTGTCCATGTAGCACTTGTACAGCTTCTGGCAAATGTCGATGAACTGCGCCTGCGAATCAGCGGGCATGCCGATGGCGTCGGCGATCTTCCTGCCCTGCGCATCGCTCAGGCCAGCCAGCGGATCGACGAACTCGGTGATGATCTTCTCGGGCGTGGAATGGGCCACTTCCTCGATGTCCATGCCGCCTTCACTGGATGCAATGAATGCGACCTTCTGCGTGGCACGGTCTGTCACCACAGACAGGTAATACTCTTTCTGGATGTCGGCGCCGTCTTCGATGTACAGGCGGCGAACCTTCTGGCCTTCGGGGCCGGTCTGGTGCGTCTTGAGCTGCATGCCCAGGATGTCGCCCGCCAGCCGCTTGACGTCGTCAATGCTCTTGGCCACCTTGACGCCGCCGCCCTTGCCGCGCCCACCAGCGTGAATCTGCGCCTTGACCACCCAGACCGGGCCGCCCAGTTTCTGGGCGGCTTCCACCGCCTCTTGCACAGTGAAAGCAGCGATGCCGCGCGGAACGGGCACGCCAAAACTACGCAAGATTTCCTTGCCTTGGTACTCGTGAATCTTCATGAGGTCTCTCTCAGGAACGGATGGATTTTGTGCCCGACGGGTAGGGGCCTAAAGCCTGCGCAGCAGGCGCTGCACGGAGCAGCCATCAAATGTATCATGCTGCAATGCACAAAACTTGTGCATGCCTTACAGTGGTGAATCACCCTCAGGAAAGAGAAATGGCCAAGGTTTTCATTGATGGCGAAGCCGGCACCACCGGCCTTCAGATCCGCGAACGGCTCGAAAAGATGCCGCAGGTCCAGCTGGTCAGCATTGCGCCCGATCTGCGCAAGGACCCGGCCGCCAAGCGCGAACTGATGAGCGGTGTGGATCTGGTCATCCTGTGCCTGCACGACGATGCGGCGCGCGAGTCTGTCGCAATGATTGACGACATTGCACGCGCCAGCGGCAAGCCCGGCCCCAAGGTGATTGACGCCTCCACCGCCCACCGCACGGCGGATGGCTGGGTGTTTGGTTTTCCTGAATTGGTCAAGGGGCAGCGCGAGGCCGTCATCAACGCATCGCGCGTGAGCAACCCGGGCTGCTATTCGACCGGCGCCATCGCGTTGATCCGTCCGTTGGTGGACGCGGGGCTGATCCCCAAAGACTTCCCCATGGCCTTGCCGTCTGTAAGTGGTTACTCCGGTGGCGGGCGCACGATGATTGAAGCTTACGAAGCCGGCTCCGCGCCTGCCTACGAGGCCTACGCCCTGACGCTCAAGCACAAACACCTGCCGGAAATCATGAAGTACACCGGCCTGACACGCAGGCCTGTTTTCATCCCTGCGGTGGGCAATTTCAAGCAGGGCATGCTGGTGCAATTGCCGCTGCACCTGGACCTGCTGCCGGGCGCGCCCAAAGCCGCTGCCTTGCACGACGCGCTGGCTACCCACTACGCCGGCAGCGAATGGGTCACGGTGCAGCCGCCCACGGATTCAGCCAAGCTGGACCCGCTGGGGCTGAATGACACCAACAAGATGGAACTGCGTGTTTTTGCCAATGAAGACTACCGCCAGGCCGTGCTGATCGCCCGGCTGGACAACCTGGGCAAGGGTGCCAGCGGCGCTGCTGTCCAGAACCTGAAGCTGATGCTGGGGCTGTAACCCCGGCGATCAGGCTGCCTCGTCCTCAAACCCGCCGGCCAGCACCCGGTGGACGGCTTCGGCACCAAACCCGCGCGAAATCAGAAACCGCATCTGCTTGCCGCGACCGGCCGCGTCACGCGGCAGTTCACCGAATTTGCGGCGCCAGACTTCATGAGCCCGCTGCACCTCGGTGGCGCGCAGGCTTTCCACAGTGTCCAGTACCATCGCCGGGTCCAGCCCTTTGCTTTGCAGCTCCTGCCGGATGCGCGCCACCCCCAGCTTGGCGGCCCGGCGGTGCACTACGGAATCCGCCACCCGCTGCTCGTTGATGAAGCCCTTGGCCTGCAACTCGTCCAGCGCTTTGGCGAGCTCACCGGGCACGGTCTCGAAGCTGGCCAGACGGCGCTCCAGCTCGGCGCGGGAATGCTCGCGGGCCCCGAGCAGGCGCAGGGCCCGACCCTTGAGGGAGATCTGCGCAGGCATCCCCATGGCCACGTTGCTTACTCCGCAGCGTCGGTCGATGCCGCCAGCAGCGGGATGTCCAGCGACTCGCGCACCTTGTTTTCAATCTCGAACGCCAGCACGGGGTTTTCGCGCAGGAATTCGCGGGCGTTGTCGCGGCCCTGGCCGATCTTTTCGCCGTTGTAGGCATACCAGGCGCCCGACTTTTCAATGATGCGGGCGTTCACGCCCATGTCGATGATTTCGCCGTGGCGGCTGATGCCTTCACCAAACAGGATGTCGAACTCCGCCGTCTTGAACGGGGGCGCCACCTTGTTCTTGACCACCTTGACCTTGGTTTCGTTACCGATGGCTTCCTCGCCCTTCTTGATGGTGCCGGTGCGGCGGATGTCCAGGCGGACCGAGGCGTAGAACTTCAGCGCATTGCCGCCGGTGGTGGTTTCGGGGCTGCCGAACATCACGCCGATCTTCATGCGGATCTGGTTGATGAAGATGACCATGCAGTTGGTCTTCTTGATGGTGGCGGTCAGCTTGCGCAGCGCCTGGCTCATCAGGCGGGCCTGCAGGCCGGGCAGCTGATCGCCCATCTCGCCCTCGATTTCCGCCTTCGGCGTGAGAGCTGCGACCGAGTCCACGACCAGAA
This sequence comes from Ramlibacter sp. 2FC, assembly GCA_943372515.1. Lineage (GTDB taxonomy): Bacteria > Pseudomonadota > Gammaproteobacteria > Burkholderiales > Burkholderiaceae_C > RAM1. The sequence goes on from CALRYY010000026.1 coordinate 47,110, forward strand.
TGTCGATGGCGCCCGAGCGCACCAGCGTGTCTGTGATCTCCAGGGCCT